>NZ_JAMYLU010000084.1:0-506 GCF_040318135.1 Mesorhizobium sp. M1295 | reverse complement strand
GGGACTGTCGGGAATTCTGTGCGCGAGGCCATGATGATGGAAAGGAGAGAATCATCGCATGGCTATTGAGAAGGAACTTCTGGACCAACTGCTTGCCGGCCGCGATCCGAATGAGGTGTTTGCCAAGGACGGATTGCTCGACGACCTGAAGAAGGCGCTTTCGGAACGGATTCTGAACGCTGAACTCGACGAGCACCTTGAGGACGAACGCACCGACGGCAGCGTCAATCGCCGCAACGGCCATTCGCGGAAGTCGGTGCTGACGGGCACGTCGAAGATGACGCTGTCGATCCCGCGCGACCGGGCCGGGACCTTCGATCCGAAGCTGATCGCCAAATACCAGCGCCGTTTTCCCGATTTCGATGACAAGATCATCTCCATGTACGCGCGCGGCATGACAGTGCGCGAGATCCGCGGCCATCTGGAGGAGCTCTACGGCATCGACGTGTCGCCGGACCTGATCTCGGCGGTTACCGATGCGGTCCTGGAGGAAGTGGCCGAGTGGC
>NZ_JAMYLU010000083.1:0-530 GCF_040318135.1 Mesorhizobium sp. M1295 | reverse complement strand
TGGCGTCGTCCTTGACGCCGATACGGACGCGGATTGAATGATGGCTCTTCAGATCGAGTGCGGCGAGGCCGGTTTCGGAAATCCTGAGGCCGTCGACATAGGTGCCGTCATTGGCAATTCGCCAGTTCTTGAGCTTGCCGTATTGCGAACCCTTGAGTTTCCACCAGGACGGCGTGAAGACGCCGCGCTTGTCGCCGAAATCCCCCGGCGACGTCCAGGTGCCGACATCGACGCCATTGATCGTCAGCGTGATGTCCGAGGGCCAATCGGCGCTGGTGCCCGGCACTTCCGAAGACAGCTCTATCGCCACTTCGAGCTCGGTGATCTCGGCATTGGCGAGCTTGGCATTATTGGGAAACTGGTATTCGACAAAACCGCGGGTGAACCACAACAGCCCGGCTTTCATACGATCCGGATCGAGGAAAGTGTTCGGTACATCGAGCAAGCCGATGATGCCGTCCGGCGAACAAAGGCCGCAGGGCGCGGTAACCTCGAAGCCGGTGTAAAGCCCGATCGGCATCGACACTTCG
>NZ_JAMYLU010000082.1:0-714 GCF_040318135.1 Mesorhizobium sp. M1295 | reverse complement strand
GAGAGCTACTTTGGCGCGGTGCCTGATCCACGCGCGCCCAACGCCACGCACCGGCTTGGCGACCTGATCGTGATGATGATCGCAGCAAGCCTGTGCGGCGCCAGCAATGCGACGGAATTTGCCCTGCTCGCGCAGGAGCGCAAGCAGGCGCTGTCGCGGCTGATCGACTATGACGCAGCCCCCAGCCACGACACCTTCTCGCGGCTGCTGCGCCTGCTCGACCCGGAGGCCTTCGGTCGCGCCTTTGCTGCCTTTGCCGCAGCTTTCGCCCGAACCAGCCGAGAGACGCCCGAGGTGGTGTCGCTTGACGGCAAGGCTTTGCGGCGGGCCTACGAGAAGGGCTTGGCAGCCAGTCCGCCGTTGACGGTGTCGGCCTTCGCCGCCGAGACCCGGCTGTGCCTGGCGGCAGTCTCGCCGAGCGATGGTGAGAACGAAGTCGAGGCCGCGCTCAAGGTCGTCGAACTCATTGATCTTACGGGCAGATTGGTCACCGCCGATGCGCTCCACTGCCACACCCGCATGGCTGCGGCCATTACCCAAAGAGGTGGCGATTACCTGCTTGCGCTGAAGGGCAACCGTCGTCATTGGCTGCGCCGCGCCAACCTGCAACTGGCCGACGCCACCCCTTCCATTGCCGAGCGCACCGAGACCAGCCACGGCCGCAACGAGTGGCGGCAGGCCGAGATCGTGGCGGCGGCCGAGCCGCTGATGCCT
>NZ_JAMYLU010000081.1:0-716 GCF_040318135.1 Mesorhizobium sp. M1295 | reverse complement strand
GGGCCTGTTGCGTAATTCGCTGATTGTGATTCTCTGAGGTGGACGGTCTGAGGGAATCGCGATGGCAGTGAAGCAGACGGGCCAGTTGAGCTTGGCGGAGGCTTTTCTAGGCACCAAGCTTGTGGGCGGCACTTCGCCGCTCGACCGATTGTCGGGTCTTGTGAAGTGGTATCGGTTTGAGAAACTGCTCAACCCGCTGCGTGATGGCGGTCCGGGTCGGGCGGCTTGGCCACCGCTGGTCCTGTTCAAGGCGCTTTTGTTGCAATCGCTCTACGGGCTTTCGGACCGTGAGTTGGAAGAGGCGCTTGGCGACCGGCTGTCGTTCCGGCGCTTTGCCGGGCTCGGGCTGGAGGAGAGCATTCCCGATCACACGGTGCTTTCGCGCTTTCGCAATCTGCTTGTCGGCGAAGGTCTGCTCGATAAGTTGTTTGGCGAACTGGACCGGCAGTTGGAGAAGGCCGGCGTGATCCTGAAGCGTGGCACGATGCTGGATGCCACGCTGATCAATGCGGTCTCGTCACCGCCGACGCTTGAGCGGCCGTCGAAGGATCCAGATGCCCGCATTACCGCGCGGCAGGGCAAGGGCGGCTTCACCTTCGGCTACAAGGCTCATGTCGGGGTGGATGAGGGCTCTGGCCTGATCCGCACGGTGATCACCACACCAGCCAACGTCAACGACACGGTCGTGGCTGACACCTTGATCTGCGGCGACGAGA
>NZ_JAMYLU010000080.1:0-742 GCF_040318135.1 Mesorhizobium sp. M1295 | reverse complement strand
GGCGCCGTCAACGAACTCCTTGAACCTGCGGACCTTGCCTGTCTTGGCCGACGCTTCGAAGCGCGCCGTCGTGCTGGCCTCCAGATCCGCGACATGCTTGCGCAGGGTCGTGGTGGGCGCGAGGCCAAAGATGAAGTCGACGTCGTTGGCGCGGCACCAGTCGATGACCTGCGGGTTGCAATAATGGCTATCGCCGCGGAGCAGGATTCGAATGTTCGGCCAGTTGATCCGGATCGCCCGCACCAGACGGCGCAGGTGGGGGCGGATCTCAGCCCCACTCGGCCGCTTGGCCGGTCGCAGGATCGCGCTGACGAACCGTCCCGCACCATCGAACACGACGATCGGCTGGAAGCCGTACTCGTCATGGTGGGCATTGAACAGGCGAAGCTGTTGGCCTCCGTGCACAGCGTCGAAGGTGTCGTCAATGTCGAGTACGATCCGCTTCGGCACCTGCCGGAACGAGGCGCAATAGAGATCGACCATCGCCCGTCCCATCGCGACCAGCTCCCGCACGCCGGGTAGGTTCTCCAGCCGGCACAGCGTCGATTGCGACGCCAGATCCCGACCCGACGGCAGCGCATCCTGGGCCATCTTGAAGACCGGATCGCGGCGCAGCCGGTTGGCGTCGTTGCCGTCCTCGTAGCCGGCGGCGATCATCTTCATGCGAAAGCCGATCATGTCCGCCAGGCTGTGGACGACCTGGTCCGGGCAGCGCGGATCGTCGATGCAACGCGCCAGACGC
>NZ_JAMYLU010000079.1:0-839 GCF_040318135.1 Mesorhizobium sp. M1295 | reverse complement strand
CTCCTTGATTCCCAGCCTCTGACCGGCGAGCACGGTCGAGACGTTGATCTTCTTCCTGTGCATGCAGATGCGGCCGCAAGCGGTAACCAGGATGTCGCGGTCGTGGAACGGGTATTCCAGTTCCGGCAGGCCCTCATAGGCTCTTGAGGACGGCGTGTAGAGCTCGGCCGGGGTGCGCATGGCGAGCGCCTCGTGTGGCCTTTCCTCGTTGAATTCGCTGATGAAAGCGTCGAACCTCGCCTGCTGCTGGAGGATGTTCATGCCGGGCGGCCTGGTCGTCTCTTTCTTTAAGGTCAGATGCATGCGCTCGTGGCGGCCGTTCTGTTGCGGGTTGCCCGGCTGGATGCGCTCGATGACGATGCCGAGCCTGAGCCAGAACACCGACAGGCGCGAGAGATTGTAGAGGCCGTTAGGCGAAGCGAAGGGGAGCCCGTTGTCGGAGCGGATGGCGGCGGGCAGGCCGCGCTCCCTGAACAGCCGCACGAAGGCCTCGATGACCGGCGTCTCCTTTGTCGATTCGAGCGCTTCGCAGGCGAGCACATAGCGCGAGGTCTGGTCGGTGACCGTCAGGGGGTAACAGTAGCTACCGTTGCCGAGCCTGAACTCCCCCTTGAAGTCGGTGCACCACAGATCGTTAGGGGCGGCGGCTTGCGACAGCGGCGTGCCCACGGCCTTGTTCGCCGGGTTCCTCTTGCGGGCCTGGCTCACAAGGCCGTGACGGTCGAGCACGGCATGCACGGTGCTTTTGGCCGGGATACGTACATCACCGGCGAGCTTCCTGACCAGCAACTCCCTGATCTTGCGAGCGCCCCAATGCGGCTTCTCGCGCTTGGTCTCGA
>NZ_JAMYLU010000078.1:0-869 GCF_040318135.1 Mesorhizobium sp. M1295 | reverse complement strand
GGCGAGCGGCCATGGCACGGTGGTGACGTTGCAATCACCGATTCCCGTGGAAGGGGAAGTGCCATGACCAATCGAGAAGTTAAACTGAGCAGGGGCGAGTTGAAAGCGTTGCTGCTGTCGGATGAGGACGGCTTTCGCCAGGTATTGCAGACTGTCGTGCAGGAGGCTCTGGAAGCCGAGATGACGGAGGCGATCGGGGCCGAGAAAGGCGAGCGGACGGCGGAGCGGGTGAGTTACCGGTCCGGGTATTACGAGCGCAAGCTGGTGACGCGGGTTGGGGTGCTGGAACTTCGCGTTCCGCAGGATCGGACGGGCCGGTTCTCGACGGAGTTGTTTGAGCGCTATCAGCGTTCGGAGAAGGCCTTGGTGTCGGCGCTGGTCGAGATGTACGTACAAGGCGTTTCGACCCGCAAGGTGAAGGCGGTGACGGAGGAATTGTGCGGCCACTCTTTCTCGGCCTCGACGGTGAGCGAGGCGACGATGCGGCTGGATGAGGCGCTCAAGGCGTTCTTCACGCAGCGGCTCGAGGAAAGCTATCCGTATCTCATCTTGGACGCGCGCTATGAACGGGCTCGCGAGGCGGGCGTGATCGCCAGCCAGGCGGTGCTGGTGGCGATCGGCGTGGATTGGGAGGGCCGGCGCCAGGTCCTGGGCGTGGAGCTGGCCAACCGGGAGAGCCATTCGAGCTGGCGCGAGTTCGTGACGGGGCTCAAGAATCGCGGGCTCGCCGGCGTCGAGTTCGTCGTCTCCGACGACCATCCGGGGCTCAGGGCGGCAATCCGCGAAGTGCTGCCCGAAGCGGTCTGGCAGCGCTGCTACGTGCACTTCCTCAGAAACGCGCTCGACTACGTGCCGCGCAAGGTCGACGA
>NZ_JAMYLU010000077.1:0-1040 GCF_040318135.1 Mesorhizobium sp. M1295 | reverse complement strand
CGCCGGCGCAACCGCGGTCACTTGCCGGCCCATCTGCCGCGGGTGGAGCGGGTCATCGAGCCCGAGAGCACGTTGTGCCCGTGCGGCTGCGGCGAGATGGCCAGGATCGGCGAGGACGTCAGCGAACGGCTGGACGTGATCCCGGCCCGGTTGCGCGTGCTGGTCACGCGCCGCTCGAAATACGCTTGCCGCCGCTGCACGGGCGCGGTCGTGCAGGCGCATGCCCTCGAGCCTGTGGTGCCTGGTGGCCTGCCGACCGAGGCGCTGATCGCCCAGATTATCGTCGCCAAGTTCGGCGATCACTTGCCGTTCTACCGGCAGGCCGAGATCTACGCTCGCCAGGGCATCCAACTGGATCGCGCCACACTGGGCAATTGGGCAGGCCGGGCCTGCTTCCATCTCAAGCCGATAGCCGAGCACATGCGATGGCCTCTGGCTGGCGCGGATTGCCTGTTCATGGACGAGACCACCGCGCCGGTGCTCGATCCCGGCCGCGGCAAGGTCAAGAAGGGCTTCTTCTGGGCGATCGCTTCCGATGACCGCGGCCATGGTGGCCAAGGCCCGCCCATCGTGCTGTTCCACTATGCGCCAGGGCGCGGCGGCGAGCATGCCGAACGCTTCCTTCAAGGCTTCGGCGGACAGTTCCTGCAAGTTGACGCCTATGAGGGCTATGACCGGCTGACACGCCTGGAACGGCCGCAAGGACCGTGGCTGCTCGTCCCTTGCTGGAGCCATCTGCGCCGACGTTTTGTGAAGCTGGCGCGCAACACCAAGTCCCCGATCGCCGAAGCCGCCGTGCGCCAGATCGCCACGCTCTACGCCGTCGAGGCGACGGTGCGCGGCATGACGCCACAAGCTCGGCTCGCCGCCCGACAGCAGTACTCCACCCCGATCATCGCCGCCTTGAAGCCGTGGTTTGAAAAGCAATTGTCGATGATCTCCTCGGGCTCAAAGCTGGCCGAAGACATCCGCTATGGTCTTGCCCATTGGGAAGGGCTCACCCGCTTCCTCGGCGACGGCCGGCTCGAGCTCGACACCAA
>NZ_JAMYLU010000076.1:0-1072 GCF_040318135.1 Mesorhizobium sp. M1295 | reverse complement strand
GGCCTTTGCAGAGAAGGCGCATAGATATGCGATTTGAGGCATATATGCTTTTTTGAGCGTCGGAGAGCGCTGCTTGGCCGTTCAGCGCGGCATTTTTCAGGATAATCGGCTCATCCGCCCGATTACGGACGGACTCCTGCTTATGCCGGCTTCTCGCCAGGCGGATGGAGGGTGCTGACCATGCGGCGCAGGTTGTAGGCGCAGGCCGCCAGCATGCACTGCGTTCGGTTGGCGGCGAGGTTGAAGAAGCGCAGGCGCCGCATGGCATAGCTCTCCTTGAACACGGCGAAGGGTCGCTCGACCGCCGCCCGCACCTTGGCGATCAGCTGGTTGCGCCGCTTCTGGCGCGGCGGCAACTCGGGATGATGTTTGTTGGGCCGCCGCATCAGGCGGTCCTTGATGCCTGCCTCGACCAGCCGGGCATGTCTGGCGTGGGTATAATAAGCCTGATCGCCATAGACCGCCCTTTCATCGCCGCTGATCAGTGCGTCGGCCGGCTCGGTGTCGGTGACCGAAGCGTCGCTCACCTCGACGCGCCGGATCAGCGTATGATCCTGGTCGACGCCGATGTGCATCTTGTAGCCGAAGGTGCTCTTCTTGCCCTTCTTGCCCCAGCGCGCATCCTTGTCCGCCGATGGCTTGACCGGGCCCTGGTGGCCCTTCTTGGGCTGTTTCGGCGGGCGGCCGCGAGCTTGCAGGAACGAGGCATCGACCAGCGTGCCGCGCTTGACGATCAGGCCCTTGTCCTCAAGCTGGCGGTTGATCTCCTCGAACACCTTGTCGATCAGCCGCTCGCGCGTCAGCTCCTCGCGGAAGCGCCACAGCGTCGAATGGTCGGGCGTGCGGTCCGAAAGGCTGAAGCCGGCAAAGCGGCGGAACGACAGCCGGTCGCGGATCTGTGCCTCAAGCGCTGGATCGCTCAGCCCATGCCATGCGCCCAACAAAAGGCAGCGCATCAGCACTGGCGCCGGATAGCTGGCCGTGCCCGGCCCGGCTCCGCTGCGTGCGCCCAAAAGCCCGTCGATCGGACCCCAGTCGATCTCCTTCGCAACAAGATCGAAGATCGTCTCAT
>NZ_JAMYLU010000075.1:0-1175 GCF_040318135.1 Mesorhizobium sp. M1295 | reverse complement strand
CAACCTGCAGAATGGGCTCTGCTCAGGATCCGACCAGCGTGACGGATCCGTCAGGCCGCGTACATGGACTATCGGGTTTAAGAGTAGCCGATGCATCTGTAATGCCATTCTGCCCGCGAGCAAATACGAATATTCCTACGATTATGGTGGCCGAAAAGATGTCTGACGCCTTACTGCATGACCGGGAGCAGGAATAAAGGTGCGGTTGTCGGGCAAATCTGGAACCGGAGCAGATTGCTTTTCGCGCGAACATGACAACACGATGCTGATGGTCGGCAGTCATGATCGAGGGGGTACGTCGGGGCCGAGCAGCGCAGGTGTCTTGAAACAGCCGACGATCCAAAATACACGAGCCTGGCGCGGTCCTGACTTGGCGCGCGATGCTGATGAACGTGATGTCGTCTTTCCGCTCGCCTCGTGCCAGCCCCGCGGCAGGGATGAGGCCGGCTACACTCGATTAAAGGGTCCTTTTGTGATGGAAAAGGGCTCAGTTTGAGCTGTACGCTAATCGCCACGTCGTCAACATCACCACACCCTTCCCGCTGACTCCCTGGTCCCAGGCGGCGAGCTGACGTCGCGCCTGAAACCTGTAGTTGTGTGCGTCAAGTTCTGCAAAATGGCGTGGCATTGCGGTGACGTCGGCGTGTCCGCCGCGCAGCCCCCGTGTTTAGCGGAGCGGCGGACACATGACGGTGCTCAGGCGGCCAAGGCCCTCAGGCTCTCCTTCTTGTGCTCGCGCAGATGATCCATGTTGAGGTAGCGGGTCGCCTCGAGCCAGTTCTCGTGGATCTCGACCGCCAGCGCCCGAACCAGCCGCAGACAGCTCCGCGGGTTGGGGAAGATGCGAACGACCAGGGTGCGCCGCTTGATCTCCTGGTTCAGCCGCTCCAGCATGTTCGTCGACTTCATGTGCTTGTGGTGGGCAAGCGGCAGCCGATAGAAGCTCAGCGTCTCCTCGATGTTGTCTTCCACCCAGTTGACCAGCTTCGGGTATTTGGCCTGCCATTTGGCGATCCACTGCGCCAGGTCGCGTTTGACCTCGGCAAGGTCGCGCCGGTCGTAGAACCATCTGAGCTCCATCAGGCAATCGTCGTCGACCTTGCGCGGCACGTAGTCGAGCGCGTTTCTGAGGAAGTGCACGTAGCAGCGCTGCCAGACCGCTTCGGGCAGCACTT
>NZ_JAMYLU010000074.1:0-1177 GCF_040318135.1 Mesorhizobium sp. M1295 | reverse complement strand
ATTACTCTTTGATGGTGACGACGATGCCGGCACCGACGGTGCGGCCGCCTTCACGGATGGCGAAGCGCAGCTTCTCTTCCATGGCGATCGGCACGATCAGCTCGACATCGACGGTGATGTTGTCGCCCGGCATCACCATCTCGGTGCCTTCCGGCAGCGACACGATGCCGGTCACGTCCGTCGTGCGGAAATAGAACTGCGGACGGTAGTTGGTGAAGAACGGCGTGTGACGGCCGCCCTCGTCCTTGGTCAGGATGTAGGCTTCGGCGACGAACTTCTTGTGCGGCTTGACGGTGCCGGGCTTGGCCAGAACCTGGCCGCGCTCGACGCCTTCACGGTCGACACCGCGCAGCAGCGCGCCGATGTTGTCGCCGGCCTGGCCCTGGTCGAGCAGCTTGCGGAACATCTCGACGCCCGTGCAGGTCGTCTTGGTGGTCGGACGGATGCCGATGATCTCCAGCTCCTCGCCGACCTTGACGACGCCGCGCTCGACGCGGCCGGTCACCACCGTGCCGCGGCCCGAAATCGAGAACACGTCCTCGATCGGCATCAGGAACGGCTTGTCGAGCGGACGAACCGGCGTCGGGATGTAGGCATCGACCGCCGCCATCAATTCGCGGATCGCGTCCTCGCCGATCTTCTTGTCAGAATCTTCAAGTGCGGCAAGCGCCGAACCCTTGACGATCGGAATGTCGTCGCCGGGGAACTCGTTCTTGGTCAGGAGCTCACGCACCTCGAGCTCGACCAGCTCGAGCAGCTCGGCGTCGTCGACCTGGTCGACCTTGTTCAAGAACACCACGATCGACGGCACGCCGACCTGGCGGGCCAAAAGGATGTGCTCGCGGGTCTGCGGCATCGGGCCGTCGGCGGCCGACACGACCAGGATCGCGCCGTCCATCTGCGCGGCACCGGTGATCATGTTCTTCACATAATCGGCGTGGCCGGGGCAGTCGACATGGGCATAGTGGCGGGCAGCCGTCTCGTATTCGACGTGTGCCGTCGAAATGGTGATGCCGCGCGCCTTTTCTTCCGGCGCCGCATCGATCTGGTCGTAGCGCTTGTATTCGCCAAAATACTTGGTGATCGCCGCCGTCAGCGACGTCTTGCCGTGGTCGACGTGACCAATCGTGCCAATGTTCACATGAGGCTTAGTGCGCTCGAATTTACCTTTTGCCAT
>NZ_JAMYLU010000073.1:0-1298 GCF_040318135.1 Mesorhizobium sp. M1295 | reverse complement strand
GGTGGCGGCTCATCCGGATGCGTCATGGCGAACAGGTTATCGGCCAATGGCAGTCACGTCCTGCTCATAGAGGCCGGTCCTGACTTTCCCCCGCACGCTATTCCTGATGATATACTCGATGGCAACCCCACGCGGGCTTACTACAATCAGCGCTATCAATGGCCCTCACTCTCAGCAGCCATTGCGCGAAACAGCAACAGACGTGAGCACTATGAGCAAGCTCGGGTCATAGGCGGAGGCTCTAGCATCAATGCCCAGGTCGCCAACCGGGGTGGCCCTGCCGATTATGATGAATGGGCGTCCATCGGCGCAACGGGTTGGGATTGGGAAGGCGTCCTGCCATATTTCTGCCGACTCGAATGTGATCTAGACTTTACCGACCACTTCCACGGCAATGAAGGGCCCCTGCCCATTAGCCGAGCGGATATGGGAGAGTGGTCCGGATTCGCCAGGGCGGTGTCGACGGCTTTTGAAGATGGGGATATGCCCTATCGACCAGACTTCAATGGCGAATTCCGCGATGGCCACTCAGTTGTTCCATTGACGAACCGCAATCGTCGTCGCGTGTCAGCTGCGATGGCTTATTTGCCGGAGAGCGTCCGCGCTCGATCCAATCTCAGAATTTTGTCAGAGACAACTGTTGTACAGTTAACCTCTTCAGGGCATCAAATAACTGGCGTCGTTACTGACAGCAAGACTGGTCGCCAATTCTATAGCGCGTCCACGGTAGTGCTTTGCGCTGGGGCTATCCATTCGCCGGCCTTGTTGCTTCGATCTGGGATTGGCCCGGCGGACCAGCTGTCAAAACTCGGCATTCAGGTTGTCGCAGATATAAACGGGGTTGGAAAAAATCTTCAAGAGCACGCCGGGGTCGCCATCTCGGCGTACTTGAAACCGAAGGATCGGATGCTGCCGACCGCGACTGGATATATTCAGATGCATGCTCGGTACTCATCGGGCCACGAGGGTTGCCCGCCTACTGATATGGCCATCTCAGTTCTAGCAAAATCTGCCTGGCATCCAGTTGGCAAACGCTTGGGGACTCTCAATTTCTGGGTTAATCGTGTTTACTCGACAGGAACGGTTTCGCTCAATAGTTCCTCTCATCTAGCTGAGCCAGAAGTCAATTTTGACATGTTGAGCGACGAACGAGACGCCGAGCGATTGAAAAGCGCGTTTCGATTCGTTGCGAGACTGATTAATCATAAGGCCCTGGTGAATACTGCACTCGACCCTTTTCCTTCTACCTGGACCGGACGAGCAAAGCGAATAGGTAAGTACAACCGTTTGAACTACGG
>NZ_JAMYLU010000072.1:0-1344 GCF_040318135.1 Mesorhizobium sp. M1295 | reverse complement strand
GGCCGCCGCCACGTCTTCGTCGAAGGAGCCGGCCTCGTATTTCTGAACCCAGATGCGGATCAGGTTACGCGGCAGTTCGTGCCGCGTGGCGAGACCATGCAGCGTCTCGCGGACAGGAACTCCTGCACTACCTGACGTTTGAACTCGATGCTGTGCGTGCGATAAGTCACCATGGGCTTTCATCCTTCGAAAGCCCGGCTTCCAAGTCAATTCTGCTTGTTCATCCTGTCCGGTCCGAGGGGCGCACTCCAATGAACGGGGAGATTTTGATGCCGGCAAAGAGAAGGCTGACCATGAGACAGTTACGACAAATGCTGCGGCTTGCCGGAAGCGGGACGAGCTCCCGCGAGATTGCCGTCGTGTTGGGAATAGCGCGCAGTACGGTGCAGGATAATCTGCAGCGCGCAGCGGCGGTTGGATTGAGCTGGCCCTTGCCGGGCGAACTGACCGACGATGCGCTCGAGGACAAACTCTTCACTCGCAACGGCGTCAAACAGGGCACGAGAAGACGCACAGAACCAAACTGGGCCGATCTTGCCGTCGAGCTCAAGAAGCCCGGTGTCACCTTGCTCATCCTCTGGGAGGAGTATCGTGGGTCGCATCCCGAAGGATATGGCTACAGTCGCTTCTGCGAACTCTTTCGCAGTTTCGAGCAGCGGCTTTCGGCGACGATGCGCCAGGAGCATGCGGCCGGCGACAAGGTCTTCGTCGACTATTCCGGCAAGAAGATCCCGATTGTTGATCACAAGACCGGTGAGATCCGCGAGGCAGAGATCTTCGTGGCAGTGCTCGGCGCATCCAGCTTCACCTATGCTGAAGCAACATGGACACAAACACTTCCCGACTGGATCGGCTCGCATGTTCGGATGTTTCGTTTCTTCGGAGGCGTTCCCCGGTTGGTCGTTCCCGACAATTTGAAGTCTGGCGTCAGCCGCGCCAGTTTCTACGATCCCGAGATCAACCGCAGCTACGGCATGATGGCATCCCACTATGGTGTCGGTGTCCTGCCGGCACGGCCGCGACGGCCGAAGGACAAATCCAAAGTCGAGAACGGCGTCCGCTTCGCCCAATCATGCATTCTGGGGCGGATGCGCAATCAGACCTTCTTCTCGCTGGCCGAGGCCAATGCCGCCATTCGCCAGGCACTCGATCGCATCAATGATCACGTCATGCGCCGGCTGGGCGTCAGTCGCCGGCAGCTGTTCGAGAGTGTCGAGCGCCCGGCTTTAGCCAGTCTTCCACTGGAGGATTACGAGTTTGCCGAATGGCGTTTGGCCCGCGTCTCGACGGATTACCACGTCGAGTTCAAGACCTTCTTTTATTCCGTGCGGCACAGCCTCATTC
>NZ_JAMYLU010000071.1:0-1396 GCF_040318135.1 Mesorhizobium sp. M1295 | reverse complement strand
CCACATGGGGTAATCGCGGGAGCGACGCGCCCTGGAACCGATCATAGCCTTGGAGGGTGGCTGTTCCCCGATAAGATGAAATACGGGCTCACGACTGGACGCCGGGCCCAGCATCAACGGAGAACAGCCATGGAAGAACATATCGGTCTCGACGTGTCGATGAAAGAGACGGCAGTGTCGATCCGCCGTGAAGGCGAACGGATCTGGCGTGGGAAGTGCGCATCTGATCCCAGGATCATTGCCGAGCTTGTCCGCAAGCGGGCGCCGGCCGCAAAGCGCGTCGTGTTCGAAACCGGCCCGCTGTCAGTTTGGTTCTATCATGCGCTGCGCGCCGAGGGAGTGCCAGCCATCTGCATCGATGCGCGCCATGCCAAAGCCGCTCTCGATATGGCGGCGAACAAGACGGATGCGAATGACGCCGATGGTTTGGCACGTCTTGCTGAAGCAGGATTCTTTCGCGAGGTGCGCGTGAAAGGCTTCGACAGTATGTTGACCCGCACGCTCGTGGCAGCACGCACTCGGCTGGTCCGGATCACCGTCGAGCTTTCCAACCAGATCCGAGGGATCATGAAAACGTTCGGCTTGCTCGTTCCCGCCGGTAAGGGAACTACATTCGAAAAGAATGTCCGGAGCCTTCTTATCGATCAGAGCGAGCTTGCTCCTGTCGTCCTACCGATGTTGGAAGCCTGGCGCAGCATTCGCATCCGTGCCGCCGAGCTTGGGCGCCAGCTTGTCGCAGATGCACGTCAAAGCCAAGCATGCCGCATACTCATGTCGATCCCCGGCATCGGCGCCATTACCGCAACCTCTTTCGCCACTGCCATTGAAGATCCGGGCAACTTCAAGAAGTCCCGCTCTGTTGCCGCTTGGATCGGCCTGACAACTCGCCGCTACCAATCGGGAGAAGTCGATTATGACGGCCATATATCCCGACGCGGCGATCGACATTTGCGGGGACTTCTCTATGAGGCTGCGGCGGTCATCCTGACACGCAGCTCGATCGACAGCAGCCTGCGCACGTGGGGCCTCAAGCTCCGGGAGAGGGTTGGCTTCAAACGAGCTGCCGTGGCTGTGGCGCGCAAACTGGCGGTGATAATGCATTCGATGCTCAAGACCGGTGAGTTCTTTGATCGAAATGCAGGCGCCACAGCATGAAATCTTGCGAATAGCGTTCAGGGTCTGAGCGCCTGAGACGTCCCTGCCGGGACGTGAGCCGAGCCATTCCGCTGATGGGGTTGCACCGCTGTCTCAGCAAAGTGCGTCGTCCACATTGAAGGCTCGTCCGCGGAGCTCCATCATGCGGCGACTGATGTCGACCGCGAAGACAACCATGCACCCGGCAGCGTCCGTCTCGACGCAATTACATGCTTGACGTCCCAGCGGCGATTAGACAACC
>NZ_JAMYLU010000070.1:0-2100 GCF_040318135.1 Mesorhizobium sp. M1295 | reverse complement strand
CGCCTGGCTGGCGATCACGCCCGCCTCGCGAGCCCGTTCATAGCGCGCGTCCAAGATGAGATACGGATAGCTTTCCTCGAGCCGCCGCGTGAAGAACGCCTTGAGCGCCTCATCCAGCCGCATCGTCGCCTCGCTCACCGTCGAGGCCGAGAAAGAGTGGCCGCACAGTTCCTCCGTCACCGCCTTCACCTTGCGGGTCGAAACGCCCTGCACGTACATCTCGACCAGCGCCGACACCAATGCCTTCTCCGAACGCTGGTAGCGCTCAAACAACTCCGTCGAGAACCGGCCAGCCCGATCCTGCGGAACGCGAAGCTCCAGCACCCCGACCCGCGTCACCAGCTTGCGCTCGTAATAGCCGGACCGGTAACTCGTCCGCTCCGCCGTCCGCTCGCCTTTCTCGGCCCCGATCGCCTCCGTCATCTCGGCTTCAAGAACCTCCTGCACGACACTCTGCAATGCCTGGCGAAAGCCGTCCTCATCCGACAACAGCAACGCTTTCAACTCGCCTCTGCTCAGTCTAACGTCTCGATTGGTCATGGCACTTCCCCTTCCACGGGAATCGGTGATCGCAACGTCACCACCGTGCCATGGCCGCTCGCCCCTCAGAGCAAGCGCCGTTCTCTCTCCAAAACTTTTTGCAGAACCTTCAGCACATCTGTGGACGCCCCCGTGAGCGCAAGAAGAATCTTCGAAAGGCGGTATAGCGGCGCGTAGTCGGGTGCTGACATCTGTCCGGCCTCTGATGCGGCCTTCCATTTGCCGCCGGCCCGTATGGGAGTTCGCCGATCGGATCCATATCACTACCGCGCGCTCGAAGCGCTCTGTGCTGAACTGGTTTTTCCGATCCGTCTCTCATCGACTGTCGCGCCATACCTCTCCGTGTGACCTTCCTACACCTGCGACGACCTCAGACCGAGCTGCTATGCTGCCACGGCCGGAGCCCTGTAGGTCCCACCTCTTGCCATGAGCGCCCAGACGATGCGGGCCATCTTGTTGGCAAGAGCGACGACCACAAGCATTGGCGGCTTGCGGGCGAGCATGCGCCCAAGCCACGATCCTTCACGAATGCCTCGCCGACGAGCATGACGCACGACAGCGCTCGCTCCGATGATAAGCAGGCGACGCAAAGTACGCTCGCCCATCTTCGATGTTGCACCGAGCTTCTGTTTACCGCCGGTTGAGCGTTGCAGCGGCGTCAGGCCCAGCCAAGCGGCGAAGTCGCGCCCCTTTCGGAAGATTGCGGCGCAAGGCGCCAGTGCAACCAGAGCCGTTGCCGTTATCGGACCAACGCCGGGGATTGTTGCCAACCGCCGCACGTCTTCATCCTCTCGGGCACGTCGTGCAATCTCGGCATCGAGCTGCTTGATCCTTTCCTCCAGCGATCTCAGCGTATCGACCAGCATGGTGAGGGCCAGGCGGGCTGCTTCTGGCAGATCGCCCTCAGGATCCTCTACCTTTTCCATCAGCTTGGCGGTGTGAGAAGGGCCCTGGGCAACGACCAGTCCATATTCTGCGAGATGGCCGCGCAAGGCGTTGATCGTCTGGGTGCGCTGCCGCACCAGCAGATCACGAGCCCGGAATACGGCCGCACTCGCCTGCTCCTCCTCACTCTTCACGGCGACAAAGCGCATGGTCGGCCGCTGTGCGGCCTCGCAGATCGCCTCGGCATCGGCGGCGTCGTTCTTCTGCCGCTTCACGAAAGGCTTCACATAGGATGGCGGGATCAGACGAACGGTGTGCCCGAGCTTGCCGATCTCGCGCGCCCAGTGATGCGCCCCAGAACAGGCCTCCATGGCGACCAAGCAGGCCGGCTGCCCAGCGAGAAACGCAAGCACCTTGTCGCGTCGCAGTTGCTTGCGGAAAACAATGGCGCCCGCCGCATCGGCTCCATGCGCCTGAAACACATTCTTCGCTAGGTCCAATCCGATCGTGTTAACTTCCATTGTGGACGCTCCCTCTCTTACGTGGCTGTCAAACACCACCATTCTGGCACATCGATGCCGTCGAGGGGGCGTCCACATGGGGTAATCGCGGGAGCGACGCGCCCTGGAACCGATCATAGCCTTGGAGGGTGGCTGTTCCCCGATAAGATGAAAT
>NZ_JAMYLU010000069.1:0-2546 GCF_040318135.1 Mesorhizobium sp. M1295 | reverse complement strand
CTGGCATCCGTTGTTTGGGAGCACGTTGCAGGTTTCGCCATTTCGTCGTGGGAAGGCGTTGACGTGCATCTACACGGAGGAGCGTCCTGACCTTTGCCGCGAACTCCCGAATTGGATGTTCGACGCCGGCTACTGCGCGGGCATGACGCTCGGGCGACCCGAAATCGGCATCGAGGGTCTCAATGAGTTGACGATCGTCCTGACGGCGCTCGGCGCGAATCGCAAGCAAGGCGCACAATCCCGCCCTTCAAGGAAGAAGGAGAGGGACGGTGCGAAGAAGCCGATATCACAATCGCGCGCAGCTCATCCTGCAGCTGGAGCGTCAAATTCCTCATCCGCCAGTGGGCAAAAACACGAAGGGACTGGTCGAGACATTGGCCGACCTTCTGCTGGAAGCGCTAGCGGCCGAAGCGGATCAGGGAGGCGGTGATGAACCCGAAGATCACGCCTGATCACCTCGCCCGCTCGGCGGTAGTTTACGTTCGTCAATCGACCATGTCGCAAGTGACGGGCAATCTGGAAAGTCAGCGCCGGCAGTATGACCTGGCGGGAGCCGCAGAAGCGGTCGGCTTTGCATCGGTGACGGTGATCGACGACGATCTTGGCCGCTCGGGGTCCGGCCTGATGCAGCGACCCGGCTTTGAGCGGCTTGTCGCCATGGTCTGCTCCGGCGATGTCGGTGCGGTCTATTGCATCGAGGCGTCACGACTGGCGCGTAACGGACGGGACTGGCATCATCTGATCGACTTGTGCGCGCTGGCCGGCACGCTGGTCGTCGATCCGGATGGCGCATACGATCCGCGGCTCGTCAACGACCGCCTGCTGCTTGGGCTGAAGGGAACGATGTCGGAATACGAACTGAGCCTGATGCGACAGCGCGGCATCGCCGCCCGTGACTCCAAGGCCAAGCGTGGGGAGTTCCGCTTCATGCTTCCGCCAGGCTTCTGCTGGAGCGAGGCCGATAAGGTCGAGATCGATCCTGACGAGCACGTGGCCGACACCATCCGGCTGGTCTTCGCGAAGTTCCGCGAGTTGGGCAGCGCGCGGCAGGTCTTCTTATGGCTGCGATCGGCAGACATTAAAATGCCCGTGGTCCGGCGCAATGTCGAGGTTTGCAAACTCGTCTGGAAGCCTCCCGCCTACCACAGTGTCATGCAGATTCTTCACAATCCGCTTTATGGCGGCGCCTACGCATTCGGCAGAACGGCGCAGCGGACACGGATTGTCGAGGGGCGCGCCCGTAAGGCCAGCGGCTTCAGGAAGTCTCGCGACGAATGGCATGTGTTGTTGCGTGACAATCATCCTGGTTACATCAGCTGGCAGGAATACGAGGAGAATCAGAAGCTCCTGCTCGAGAACGCGCATATGAAGAAGAACTGCGCGCGCAAATCTGCACGTGGAGGCCGCGCCCTGCTCACGGGATTGATGCGTTGTGGACGATGCGGACGAATGATGCGCGTCTTCTATGGCATGGCGAAAGGCAACGCCCATCGCTACCAGTGCCGCGGCGATGATGCCCATGTCGGCGCTGGCCTGTGCATCGGCATTGGCGGTCTGCGGATTGATCGCGCCGTCGCCCTGCAGATCCTAGAAGCCGTCTCCGATCGTGCCGTGGAAGCCGCGATCTTTGCTTCGGAGCAGGCCGAGCGTTCGCGAAAGGACATCGTTGCCGCCGTCGAGCGGGAGCTGGAAGCAGCCCGATACGATGCCTCGCTGGCCGGGCGTCGTTACGAATTGGTCGACCCCGCCAAGCGCCATGTCGCACGCGAACTCGAGGCTCGCTGGAACGATGCGTTGGACCGCGTGGCCACACTGGAGCGCCGGATCGCGGAGCTGTCGGCTCTGTCGGCGAAACGCCCAAAGGTCGATCGCGCCCGTTTGCTTCAGCTTGCCCATGATCTACCGGCGGTATGGAACGCACCCTCAACCGACACTCGGACCAAGCAGCGCCTTATCCATATCCTGGTTCAGGAGATCGTATGTGATCTCGATGAGGCGACCAACGAAGCCGTGCTGCTGATCCATTGGACCGGCGGGCGTCACACCGAGGTGCGTGTTGCCCGCGTCAAGACCGGCCGTTGTCCAGATATGGCGCCGAGCGCCGTCGAAGCACTGCGCAAACTCGCCGGACACTGGCCGGACCGCGAGCTTGCCGTATCGCTCAACCGGATGCGCTGCAAGACCGGCGATGGCGAGACCTGGACGACGGTGCGCGTGCGCGAAATGCGCGAGCGGCTCGGCATACCCGGATACGATCCAGCCAAGGCTGATGGCGAAATGATCAGTCTGATGAAAGCCGCCGAACGGCTTGGCATCTGCGTCGGGTCCGCGAAAAGCTTGGCTCTCAAGGGCATCCTGCCGGCGAAACAGATTCTGCCCGGTTCGCCCTGGCTGGTCCCGGTTGAAGCACTCGCTTCAGAAGCGGTGCGCATAGGGGTGCAAGGTATCGTCGCTCGTCGACCGAAGTTCTACGAGCAATATCAATACGATAAAGTCGTCCGACTGCCCGGACTCTGACAAGGGGATGCATTATGAAACGAACTGCG
>NZ_JAMYLU010000068.1:0-2585 GCF_040318135.1 Mesorhizobium sp. M1295 | reverse complement strand
TTTCCACCGTCCGCAATCTCTTCGTTCCCGACCGTTCAACCAGATCCGCAGCTCAGATCCGGAACCACCGCCTACGCGCGATGGCCGAGTGGAAGGCTATCGCCGCTCAAATTGCTTGATTATCTTGCCCTGTTCTCCGCTCGCCCGCTCGCCAAACAATGTGACAGCACCCGCCGGCGCTATTCGCCATTGTAAATTATTGTAACCACGAGATTAATGAATTTCAACACTACTTAACAATTCAACGTACACCATTTATGCGATAAGTCATTTCTAACTATAATCTCCACTGTAGATCTTAATAGCAGTTTCTGACTTTCGTCGCCAGTCATCCATTCCAACGTTGGCAGCCTTCATTCGCAGGAGCTTGAGAAGCATGAGAATTATGTCGTTCAAACCGGGCCATGATAGCGCAATTGCAGCACTGGATGCATCAGCAGCCGAGCTCATTTTTTCATACGAGGCTGAGAAGGATAGTTTTCCCAGATATTCGACCATCACCCCGACGACCGTGCTGGACGCCGCTGGCTGCCTGGACGCCCTTCCCGATGTGATTGCTATCAGCGGGTGGTACAAATCGGGAATCGCAGGCAATAGCTCCGTCGCCGCAGGCTACTGCGGCATAGCCCAGGGTTCGGAGGTTGTAGGCGAGAAGACCATCTTCGGCAGGAAAGTGCATTTCTATTCATCAACCCACGAGCGCTCCCATCTCTGGAGCGCCTTCGGCATGTCTCCATTCCCCGAGGGGATGCCCTGTTATGCGCTGATCTGGGAAGGGGAGTTCGGCGACTTCTATGAATTCGATGAACACCTGCAGATCGTACATTTGGCAAAAGTGATGGTGAGCCCTGGGGAAAAATATCGTTTCCTCTATGCGCTGGCCGATCCGAAATTCACCTTACCCAAAGGACAGTTGCGCTTGGAAGATTCCGGCAAGCTAATGGCGCTTGGCGCCTTTGGGGAAGCCGGATCGCCTGACCAGGACGAGCAGGCGCTGATCGATTTCCTGCTTCCACAATGCGACAGTACGCTGCCTTGGATGAGCAAGGAGGACTGGCGAAATTCGCCCTACTACAACATTGGTGTCACTCATCAGAAGTTCACCAATCTCGCCAGGCGAGTTTCGGACGCCATCTTCGATGCCTTCTACACCTTTGCCAAGAAGAATCTGACAAAGGGCTTCCCGCTGCTGATTTCCGGCGGGTGCGGGTTGAACTGCGAGTGGAATCGCCGATGGGTCGAAACGAACCTTTTTTCCGATGTTTTCATTCCGCCGTGCACAAATGATACAGGTTCAGCGCTCGGGACTGCAGTTGATGCGATGCGACATTTCACCGGCAATGCGAAGATCAAATGGAACGTCTATTCAGGCCAGCCTTTCGTAGTTGACGAGATTGATCGGACCGGACTCGAGGTCTATCCGCTCGACTACGACCAAGTGGCCTCGGAGTTGCTCGACGATAAGGTGATCGGCTGGGTACAGGGTAATTGCGAAATCGGGCCACGGGCGCTCGGCAACCGGTCAATTCTCGCGGCGCCTTTCTCAAAAGCAACCCATGAGCGGTTAAACCGCATTAAGAACCGAGAGAGTTTCCGCCCGATTGCGCCGGTTTGCCTGGAGCAAGATGCCGCACTCCATTTCGACTTAGCACGCCCCTCGCCCTATATGCTTGTTTTTCAGAAGGTTCTCGATAGCCGCTTGGAGGCCATCACGCATGTTGACGGCACAACGAGGGCCCAGACAGTTTCCCGGGAGCAAAACCAGCGCCTATTTCAGCTGCTTACCTCGTTTAAGACGAAAGGCGGGGTGGGCGTTCTTTGCAACACATCGCTGAACTTCAATGGCGCTGGCTTCATCAATCGTGCAAGTGACTTGCTAACCTATGCCCGAGCCGTAGGTCTCGACGCATTCGTCATCAACGATGCTTTTTATCTCCTCAAGGCGACACCCCGCCGGGCGTCGATCCGACAGAAAGGTTGAGTACGCAACTTCGAAGAAGCCGATCGGAAAGCTCTTGAACTTCTTCTTCGCCGGCCTGTCGCCTTCGACATCCGGCAGGCGGCGTTGCAATGAGGACCGCGTCAGATGGGGGATCGTCGGTTGCAACGCAAAGAAGCAGGTCGTCGAGCGGCAGCAGCGGCGACGATGATCGCCTCTTCCTCGACGAAAACAGCGTCGATCTCCGCTCCTTTCGGGCGCCGTTGGAAAATCGGCTGTTGAGGCTCGCCCCGCCACTTCGCGATAGCTTCCTGGTTGATCCCGTAGCGCTTGGCCAACTCACGGCATTCGTGGGCGGGTTCGAGTGTTTGTGGCCTTGTGTACGCTACGGTAGCCGGTCCCGTCGCTATCCGCGGCAGCGGCACAGGAGAATCATTCGGCGCGCCCCGCGGTGGTACTTCGGCACGGTCGTGTTGCGGCAGTTTTCCCACTGTACTCGGACCGGTGGCAGGACGTGGAGAACTGCGTCTCCGCTGCCGCATCCTGACGACTGATCTCCGCGGTACTGTCACATTGATTTCGGCTTAATGGATTGGCGTTAGGCGGAGCGGATGAGCAAAACTGCCCCGACGTACAACAACCACCG
>NZ_JAMYLU010000067.1:0-2596 GCF_040318135.1 Mesorhizobium sp. M1295 | reverse complement strand
GTAAGCGCTATTTTCGCTGCACGTTGACGCGGGGGCTTTCGACGGATGGCCTTCGAATCGGGAACGGTATCTGGTCTGATCAGGCTGCTGTTGCTTTGGCGAAGTTGAAGGGCAGCAGATCCTCGATGGCTGCGTTCTCGGGGCGCTGAGGTAGTTCAGTGAGGACGTGGCGCAGCCACGCTAACGGCTCGACGCCACAGGCGCGGCAGGTCAACATCAGGCTGTAGATGACGGCGCTGGCCCTGGCTCCGTCGACGGTATCGCTGAACAGCCAACTTTTCCGGCCAGTGGCAAAGATTCTGATGTCACGCTCGAGAAGATTGTTGTCGATCGGCATGCTGCCGTCCTCGGTGTAACGAGTCAGATATCCCCATTGGTTCAGGGTGTAGGAGACGGCGTCGCCGAGCTTGCTGTCCGGCAAGACTTTTGGGGCGATGTCGTCGAGCCATGCCTTGAGAGCATGGAGGATCGGGACACTATGTTGCTGGCGGAAGTGGCGAATGCAGTGATCTCGCGTTTCGCCGTCATCGGGGATTTCGTTCCGCGCCTGCCTTTCAACCCGATAGAGCTGTTCAAAGAACCGGAGCGCCTGTTCCGGCGGGCCGCCGCCTTTCTTCCTCGCCTTTAGGGCATCGACGAAGCGCCGCCTGGAATGGGCCATGCAGCCAAGATGCGTTGCCCCTTCCAGCGTGCGCCAGGCGGAATAACCGTCACTCATCACGATGCCGCGGTAATCGCCCAAGAAGGTCTGCGGGTGTATCTGGCCGCGACCCGGCTGATAATCGAGCAGCACGATCGGCTCGTCACTGTCGTGGCCGCTCCGGTATGCCCACATGTACGAGGTGCTGGTGGCCTCTCTGTCCATTTCCTTCAGCACCTGGACCGTGGTCTCGTCGCCATGGATGAGGGGCTGCGATCTGAGCCGCAGCTTCAGCACGTCATAGATGCGGGCGAGATGCTTTTCGCTCGAGCCGATCACCCAGTGACCCAGAGCGCCACGGCTGACAGGAACGCCCGCGCGCTCGAAGGCCTGCGCCAGGCGGTAGAGCGGTGTGCCGTCGACGTATTTGTGAACGAGCGCGAAGGCCAGCGTCGAAGCCGTGGCGATGCTGCCAGGCAAGGGTTGCGCGGGCATCGGCGCGGTCACGACCGGCGTGTTGATGCCGGTACGCTCGCAATGACGGCAAGCATATTTGAACCGCACATTCTGCAGGACCTTCGCCTTCACCTCGATATGAAGTTGCTCGGTAACGGCCTCGCCCATGCGATGCATCTGGTGACGGCAGCAAGGACAAGCCTTCTGATCGTCGGGAAGGTCATACTCGACGCGCTCGCGCGGCAGGTTTTCCGGCAAGGCCTTGCGGCCGCGCTTCTTTCCCGTCGCCCCTTCGCTCGCCGGCAAGCCCGTGTCCGGCAGGACAACGACGCCGCCATCTTCGTTGTCGGCGGCGTCCTCATCCGCGGCCTGTTCGGCTTCATTGAAGAGGCGGTCAATGTGCTTTTCACTGCGCGGCGCAAAACGATGCAGTCGTGCAAGCGCCAGCTCTTCCTCGAGTTTGACGACGCGTTCGGTGAGTTGACGGTTCTGCGCCTGCAGCGCAGCAATACGCGCCATCAACGCTTCAACAGTCGGTTCGCCGGGTCGATTCATCAGATTCTTGAATCGAAAGCATGCCGCCGCGTCAACCGCTCAATTCGAGAGCCCTCAACCGGCAACCTGATATTGCCGCACCGGATGGCGGACCATCGCATCGATGTCGATGCCGTCGAGGATCCAGTGCAATTGCTCGGTCGTAAGCGTGACCACCGCTGCCTCCCGGCGCGGCCACCGGAACTTGTCCTCGGTCAGCCGCTTCATTACCAGCACAAAGCCCGACCGATCGAAGAACAGGAGCTTCATCCGGTCGCGACGGCGATTGCAGAACGCAAAAACCGCCGGAGCAAACGGATCGAGCGCCATCGTCTCTTGGACCAGAACCGCAAGGCTGTTGATGCCGGCCCGGAAGTCGATCGGCTCGCGGTGCAGGTAGACTTTCAGGTCAGCGCCCAGTCTGAACATGACCCAGTGCTCCGATGGTCGCCGTCAACGCATCCACATCACCGCATTCCAGCGTCAACTTCACGCCGTTCGGCAGCGACGCGCTCACCTTGGCTGGAGAGGAAAAAGGCGCTGTCCTTTTCGATGCCGACCTACGTGCCCCATCGCAACTCCCCGGCAAATCCACCGCAGCCATGCTGCTCTGTCGCAGCAAGGCCCGATCGGAAGTGCTTTCAATCTGAACCGGGATGAACGCCGATGGTGGGGGCTGTGGGAGGGACTGGGTCTCCGCCCGCTTCTTTATCCACTTCCGAAGAAGGTTCGCATTGACCCCATGTTCGAGCGCAAGCCTCGATACCGACACGCCAGGCTCAAGACAGGCCGAGACAAGACGGTCCTTCGATGCCGGGTCGTATCGGCGTCGCCCGTCCCGACCGACAAGCCTCACCCGCAGTTTCTGCTCATCTTCTTCCATCACAAGGTGTCCACCTATTTTGGTGGACACCTCATGCATCAGAGCACTCAACAGCAAAAGGTGCGGGGAAATTCGCGCTTACG
>NZ_JAMYLU010000066.1:0-2625 GCF_040318135.1 Mesorhizobium sp. M1295 | reverse complement strand
CGCTATCGCGGGATAGGTGCGCCTGAGTTCCGCCCATACAGGGTCGGACGACCGCCTGAAACCCCAAACAAGACGTCAAATCCCCCGCAAACAAGCGAACAACCGCCGCAACCCCGCCGCCGCAAGCTTTGCTCATGACTGCGCAACAGGTCCACAAGGGGAGAAGGTGGCCTCGCGAAGCGAGGTCGGATGAGGGGTGCTCCAGCTTGGCGCAAATCTTCATCCAAAATCCGGACTTCGGCGCACGGCAGATAGGATCATTGGCGCCTCACTCCGTTCAGCACCCCTCATCCGGCTCGGCGCTACGCCCACCTTCTCCCACAGGGGAGATGGGGAGACCGCGTCGCCGCCACGGCTGCAAGCTCTCATCGCGGACGTAGGCGAATTGTGTCGCAGACGGCGTCCAGATCCCGCATCTCCAGCTTGGCGCAAATCTGCATCCAAAAATGGAGATGTAGGCGCACTGCAGATCAGGATGTGAATCCGTAAATCGGGATTGACCGGAAGGGCCTCGGTCTGCGTTCAGGGCGCAAGCTCGCAAAAGCGGACAATGTAACAAGGCAGCCCCTACGCGCGGCCTCGCGGAGTTGGCCATCGCGCAGCCTCGCCGAATTGGCCATCGCGCTATCACGACCTCTGATCGGGAGCGGCGCCCAGCAATGAAATAGGTCAAGACCGATGTCGATTTCGGGGAGGCTCATTCGTCTCACGATAGGAAGCCGAAGAAATTCGCCCAGGCAAGGAAACGGATGCGATGACAATCACTATCACAGCATTTGAACGATCGCCCGATGGCGGCAAGGGACTGGCGCGCGATACGCGCGTTCGCTGGGCGCTCGAAGAAGTGGGTCAGCCTTATGAGGTTCGTCTTGTTTCCTTCGCAGGGATGAAGGCGCCTGACCATCTGGCGATCCATCCCTTCGGCCAGATCCCCACCTATGAGGAAGGTTCTCTCTCGCTGTTCGAGACCGGCTCGATCGTCTTTCATCTTGCCGAGCAGCATGCGGGCCTGCTCCCGAAGGATCGCGATGCCCGCGCACGCGCGATCACGTGGATGTTTGCCGCACTTAACACCGTCGAGCCGCCGATCCTGGAATTAACGACGGCAAGAATATTCGAAAGTGACAAGCCTTGGAGCGAGGAGCGCTTGCCGTTGGTAAAGGACCGTGTTCGCGCTCGGCTGGACAAACTCTCGGCTCACTTAGGCGTCGCCGACTGGCTCGATGATGCGTTCAGCGCGGGCGACCTATTGATGGTATCAGTGCTGCTGCGACTAAGAATGTCAGGCATTTTGGACGAATATCAAAACTTGGCTGCCTATGTAGCGCGCGGGGAAGCACGGCCCGCCTATATCCGGGCTTTCGCCTCGCAATTTGCGATCAACGCCCCATCAACCAACTGCCGACAGCAGGTTTGAAGTCTGCCGCCGAGCGTTTGACCAATGCTCGACGCTTCCAGCTTGACCGCTTTTGGCGTCAACTTCGGCGCGATCAAACGCCCCGATCGGGTTGCTTACCGACTGGCGGCTTTCATATTGCGATGAGTTCTGATTCAGGCTCGACATGAGCCGTCATCCGGCTCGGAGCCACGCGCCGATCCACCTTCTCCCACAAAGGGGAGAAGGAGAGACCGCCGGCGCCGTGGTTGCCGCAACTCCGCCGGCGGTCTATGTAAAGCCGCATGAGCGACACGACTTCACGCCTCTCCGGCTGGATGGACCTTGCCAACCCGACGCGGTTCGTCGGGCTGGTCGACAAGGTCGTGCCGTGGTTGGCGAGCGTGGCCGCCATCATCCTCGCTGTCGGTCTCTATATGAGCTTCACGGCGCCTGAGGATTTCCAGCAAGGCATCACCGTGCGCATCATGTATATCCACGTGCCTTTCGCCTGGCTTGCCATGATGTGCTACACGCTGATGGCGATCTCGGCGTTGGGCACGCTGGTCTGGCGCCATCCGCTGGCCGACGTGGCGCTGAAATCGGCGGCGCCCATCGGTGCCGTCTTCACCGCCCTTGCGCTGATCACCGGTTCAATCTGGGGCAAGCCGATGTGGGGCACCTGGTGGGTGTGGGACGCGCGGCTGACCTCGGTCTTCATCCTGTTCCTGATGTATCTCGGCATCATCGCGCTGACCCGCGCGCTCGACGATGCCGGGCGCGCCGCCTGGGCCGCGGCCATCATAACGCTGGTAGGCTTCATCAACATCCCGATCATCAAATTCTCGGTCGACTGGTGGAACACGCTGCATCAGCCGGCTTCGGTGTTCCGGCTCGGCGGCCCGACCATCGATCCAAGCCTGTTGTGGCCGTTGCTGGTGATGGCGCTCGGCTTCACAGTGCTGTTCTTCGCGCTGCACCTAACGGCGATGCGCACCGAGATCTGGCGCCGCCGCGTCATTTCGATGCGCCGGGTCGCGGCAAGGCAAGCTGAACGGCAACCCGGCTGATCTTATCCGTCGAGTTTCTTCCCACCCCCCTCTGTCCTGCCGGACATCTCCCCCGCAAGGGGGGAGATCGGCTTTCGCGCCGGCTTTCGCCAATCGATAGTGTCCTGAAGGTTCTGCAAAAAGTTTTGGAGAGAGAACGGCGCTTGCTCTGAAGGCGAGCGGCCATGGCACGGTGGTGAC
>NZ_JAMYLU010000065.1:0-2678 GCF_040318135.1 Mesorhizobium sp. M1295 | reverse complement strand
CAGCGCAAGATCATTCATGGTGGGTGTGGTCTCCGGGAAATGGTTCGGATCGGCTTAAGCAACCAAATCCTACGTCATTTCAACGGCTTGCGCCACATCCACCAACCCCCATGAATTTGGTTAGGTTGATGCGGCGTGCCGCCGCCGTGAGGCCGCGCTCGCTCAGCAGCGCGTCGAGAACGACGAGAAGATTCAGATCGAGCCCTTTGAAACGCATGTCTTAGCTATCCATAGCGTGGATGCATTTGATTGAAACAAACGATTTTACCAATTTTCCGGAATGTCGCATGGACTTGGCAGGACCTCACGTGCGCCGATCACTGCCTCTATCGCGTGGCGAGTCCCTTGAGAAGAGCCCGAAAGAGGAAATCTGTCGCGTGCGGTGGAGATTGTACTGGGAATGAGAGGCAGCGCTCCGATCATGTCGAACTCTCCGACGAATGGCGGACCGGTACAATAGTTGATCGCAACTGGTCCGGAGCTATGAAACATCTCGATTACATATGAGGTGCCGAGTGAATACGCTGACAGCACCCACCGTCGCAGCGTTTAGCTGACGTTTGACGACGGTTCCTATCCATTTACACGCAGATTCTTGATGTGCTGGCGCAAAAGCGGGAGGCCGGCGACTTTTCTTCGTCATCGGGCTGACGCCGCAGAAGCCGGAACTCGTCCGGTTCCTATGGGCATTGGGCTTGGTCGGTCGCACAGGCTCTATGAGGGGCAATTTTGGCAACGCGACGCGACTCGGGTTTTGAACGACGCCGAAAACGCAAGCTGGAAAGGAACAAGATGGCAGATCAACTCGCCAACGAAATAATCGCCATGATCAAGAAGCGCGCCGCGTCGGAGGGCGGCATAGCGCCTGCCACAGGCGGCGAGATAACGGCTGCCACGGGACTGACTTCGCTCGGTATCGATTCACTGGGATTGGCGGACGTTCTCTGGGACCTGGAGCAGGCCTACGGCATCGAGATCGAGATGAATACGGCCGAGGCATGGTCGGATCTCCAGAATGTTGGGGACATGGTGGAAGCCGTGCGCAGCTTGCTCGCTAAGGGGGTGTGAATGGACAGGCGCGTCGTGATTACTGGGATTGGCGGGATTTGCGGGCTTGGGACCAACGCCGCCGCCATTTGGACAGAGATGCGAGAAGGCCGCTCCGCCATCGGCCCAATCGTCAACTCCGAGCTCCATGAATTGAGGGTCAGGATCGGTGCCGAGATCAAGGCGCTGCCGGAGCATGACATCGACGGCAAGCAACTCATCTCCATGGACCGCTTCAGCCTGCTCGCTGTGCTTGCGGCGCGCGAAGCCATGCGTCAGGCCGGACTTTCCTCCAAAGAGGGAAATAGCTATCGCTTCGGTGCGACGGTGGGCGTTGGCGGCTGCGGGTGGGATGCGATCGAGCAAACCTACCGCGCCATCCTTCTGGGCGGTAAGCGTGCCGCTCTCTTGACTGTACCCAAGGCGATGCCGGGTGCCGCTGCCGGCCAGGTCAGCATGAGTCTCGGCCTGCGCGGGCCGGTCTTCGGCGTCACGTCCGCCTGTTCCTCGGCAAACCATGCGATTGCCTGCGCGGTGGACCAGATCAGGCTCGGCCGGGCCGACGTGATGCTTGCCGGCGGCAGCGAAGCGCCGCTCATATGGGGTGTGCTGAAGGCATGGGAAGCGATCCGCGTGCTTTCGCCCGATACTTGCCGGCCATTCTCGGCCGATCGCCAGGGCCTGTCGCTTGGTGAAGGCGCCGGCATGGCGGTGCTGGAAAGCTACGAGCATGCCCTGGCTCGGGGCGCCACCATCCTTGCCGAAATTGCCGGTGCCGGCCTTTCCGCCGATGCGTCCGACATCGTCGCGCCGACTGTCGAGGGGCCGGAGGCAGCAATGCGGGCCTGCCTTGCCGATGCCAGGCTGGACGCCGAGGATGTCGACTATCTCAACGCGCACGGCACCGGCACCAAGGCCAACGACCAGATCGAGACGGCGGCGATCAAGCGCGTCTTCGGTCAGCACGCCTTCTCAATGTCCATTTCTTCTACCAAGTCCATGCACGCGCATTGCCTCGGCGCGTCCGGCGCGCTCGAGTTGATCGCCTGCGTGATGGCTATCCGCGAGAGCGTCGTGCCGCCGACTGCCAATTATCGTGAGCTGGACCCCGATTGCGATCTCGACGTCACGCCCAATGTGGCACGCGAGCGCAAGGTGCGCGTGGCACTGAGCAACTCCTTCGCCTTTGGCGGCACGAACGCGGTTCTGGCGTTCAGGCAGGTGTAGAAGCCATGAGAGATGCCTCCGGCAACATTATCTCTCGCATCCAGATGCTTGCCGGATAACTATTGTGAAGGGCGGGTCATTGACCGCCTCGGCGAATGCGGGAAGTGGCAGCGGAAGCTCGACGATCCGGGGGTATCGTCTTTGCGAAATTCTTAACTGTTGAAGCGGCTTGGACGTACCGCCGCCCCGTAAAAGGTAAGCGAGGCCCTGCGGGCTCGGCTTGAGGGTCTGAAGCTGTACACGACAATGTCTGGAAGCCGCAGGGTCGGCTCTGCGCCCGTTATAGTCGCCTGAGTGCTGCCGGCCCGGCCGCGCCGCGGGCGCCGTCAACGAACTCCTTGAACCTGCGGACCTTGCCTGTCTTGGCCGACGCTTCGAAGCGCGCCGTCGTGCTGGCCTCCAGA
>NZ_JAMYLU010000064.1:0-2997 GCF_040318135.1 Mesorhizobium sp. M1295 | reverse complement strand
ATGGTGGGCCCGGAGGGACTCGAACCCCCAACCAAGCGGTTATGAGCCGCCGGCTCTAACCATTGAGCTACAGGCCCCACGGCGTTGGATTAGTGTTTTTCCCTGAACCGCACAAGGCTTTCAGAGCGGCTTTCCGAGGGGGCTGGCCGAGACCGCCCAAATCAGCCCATATTGATAACCTATTGCACGTCCCCCATTGGAGCCGCTCGACACTCGGCAGTCTTGGGATCGCAGATCGAGGAGATTTCATGACCAGACGTATTTTGCCACTGGCGATTGCCGCCGCAATCGCATTTCCGGCGATCGCCGGCGCCGCCGATTCGCCGCCGCCGCCGCGCATCGTCGTCACCGGCGAAGGCGAGGCGGCGATAGCACCCGATCTGGCTCTGCTGACGCTCAGCGTCATGCGCGAGGCCAAGACGGCGCGTGCCGCGCTCGATGCCAATAACGACGCCATGGCCGCGGTGATCGCGGCAATGAAATCGTCCGGCATCAAGGAGCGCGACCTGCAGACCGCGGGCATCCAGATCAACCCGCGCTATAACTACACCAACAAGCCCGACGGCAGCCAGGAGGCCGAACTGGTCGCCTATCAGGTGACCAACACGCTTTCGGTGCGCATCCGCGACATCGACAAGACCGGCGACATTCTCGACAAGGCGGTGTCGCTCGGCGTCAACCAGGGCGGCGGCATCTCCTTCTCCAACGACGATCCGGCGGCAGCCGTCACTGAAGCGCGCAAGAAGGCCGTCGCCAATGCCATGGCCAAGGCCAAGACGCTGGCCGAAGCGGCCGGCGTCGGCATCGGCCGGGTTCTGGAAATCACCGACCAGAATTTCGCACCGCCGCCGATGCCAATCAACGCCAAGGCTTTCGATGCGGCCGGCGCATCGGTCCCCGTGCAGGCCGGCGAGAATTCCTATACCGCGCAGGTGACGGTGACTTTCGAACTGAAGTGATCGTCGATCGCAGCGCATAAAAAACCCCGGAGGACCGATCCTCCGGGGTTTTCGAGCCGCACCTTTCCGTCCTGGCGGAAAGAGGCTCCGCTACTTTACCGGCTGAAAGACGCCGGCCGCAAAGCTTCGACGGGCTTAGCGATAGATAATCGGACAACCGCGCTCGTTGGCGAATACGATCACCACGCGGTCGCCGTACTGGCGGCCAGCGACCTTGACCGTGCGGCGGTTGATGTCGACGATGCGGGCGCGGCGCAGGCCCATACGTTCGGCCTTGTCGAGGGCACGCTCCGGCGAACAGGAGCGGCGCCAGTTGCGCTCACGGCGGTGTTCGCGATAGTAACCATCATCTTCGTCGCCGGTATAGACGCCGACGCGCGGATCTTGGTTGTTGCCGAAGCCGAGATAGATACTGTCTGCATGGGCTGGGATGGCAGCAAGCGTGCCAAGGCCGACAAGAGCCGAAAGAGCCGCCGTCTTGATGGTGTTGAACATTGTCTTCTCTCCTTGTTTGAGGGTTTCCACCCGTTTTCGTCGAACCGATGGGAGGAGAATGCACCCGCCTGTCTGAATTTTTTGCGAACCGGCCGTTCATCTCCGGTTCATGCGGCAGAACCGGGATAGTCTCTCGCTTCCGGAACCGGTGCTATGGACGGCGGTCCTACATAGGGTGGACCGGCATGGGCGGATAGGCAACGTCCGTTTTGCTGTCGGTTCTGGGTCCTCGATTCCGGAGTAAATCCTAAGGCTCGTCTGCAAGCATATGGTCGAAATAATCCTCCGGCTCGGCAAGCTCCGTCTCGCTGGCGCTGACCCGGCCGCGCATCGAGATGCCGGCCTCGTGCACAGTCTCGTCGCTTCCCGACACCAGCCTGTGCCACCAATAGAGATCGCGGCCCTCGGCAACCAACCGGTAAGCGCAGGTCTTGGGCAGCCAGCTGATGGTGCGCACATTCTGCGGCGTCAGCCCGACGCAATCCGGAACACGCGCCAGCCGGTTGGTATAATCGGAGCAGCGGCAGCTTCCAGCGTCGAACAGCCGGCAGCCGACGCTGGTCCAGTAGATATCTCCGGTGTCCTCGTCTTCGAGTTTGGACAGGCAGCATTTGCCACAGCCGTCGCAGAGCGATTCCCACTCGGCCGGGGTCATCGCCTCCAGCGTCTTGGTTTTCCAGAACGGCTTTTCCATCGTCGGCATGTGGACCTCGGAGGCGTCAAGGTCAAGCGCAGCAACCCATGCACCCTCGTCCGAACAATACGCCGGGACCATACGCCAAGACCATACGAATGACATGAAGTCGCCTTCAAAACGCCGGTCAATCGCCCTGTGCCACCGCTAAGACCTACAAACAGGAACCAAACATGGTTGCTGAAAGTTTGGGCAGGGATGGGACGCCACAAGGAGTGTTTATGATGAAACGCCAACCACGGATTCTGGCAGGCACGGCGCTTGGCCTGTTGATGGCGTCCGCGCCGTTAGGCGCGTTCCCGCTGCAAGGCAGCGCCGCATTCGGCCCCGCTCGGAACAGCGCAGTGCTTATCCCGGCGCAGTCGAATTGCGCCGAAGGCGAGTCGGCCGAAGCCTGTGCCCAAGGCGGGCAGGCGGAGCCGGAACAGAAGCCCGGCAAGAGGCGCGAACGGCAGGAGCGAACCGAAGCACCCGCCGAACAATCGGGCGAGTCCGAGCAAAAGCCGCGCCGGAACAAGCGCGAGCAGCAACAGACCGAATCCGCGCCCGCCGAACAACTCGCGCCCTCGGGCGGAGAGGAGCAGGGCAATCAACGCAGGAAAAAGAGGCAGCAACAGCAGATCGAAGCCGAACAGCCGGCCGAGCAGGCTGCACCCGTGAATGACGATCAGCAGATCAAGCCGCGCAGGAAGAAGCGCGACCAGCAACAGCGGGAAGCCGCACCTGCTGAACAGCCGGCCGAGCAAGCTGCGCCCGCGAGCGACGATCAGCAGCAGCTCAAGCCGCGCAGGAAGAAGCGCGACCAGCAACAGCAGGAAGCCGCACCTGCTGAACAGCCGGCCGAGCAGG
>NZ_JAMYLU010000063.1:0-3499 GCF_040318135.1 Mesorhizobium sp. M1295 | reverse complement strand
CTGGCGCGGCATGACCCGCTTGCACGACATCGCCTTCGGCATCTCCATTGGATCAAGCCGACGATGTGGGTAATCGAAAGCTTTGGCGGAGGCGTAGGGACGCGCCGTTGACCGGCCAGAGAGCTTCAGCGAGCTCGCGATGTGGCGCTCCGGCGAGTGCTCGGGCGAGCGATCGGTCGAGGGCACGAAACGAAGGTCAGACGGGAGCCGCGCTTTTCCGGCGGAACAAGCGGGCGGGCAGTTGTTGACCCAGACTAAGAGCATTGAGGCACTCGAGCGCGCCCTCAGCGATACCTCCAGAGTCCTGGCCGACTGGCTGGCGCCCAAGCACGCGTTCTGGTTCTACATCTTCAAGCCCAAGACAGGGATCATCGTCCGGAGCATTCAGCGTTGGACCAGCGCCTTCGGATCGTCGCAAGGCGAACCCGTGGGCATCGACGGAATCCCGGAAAGCTTCTGCTTCGATCAGTTGCCCGAGGACTTGGCGCATTGCGACGGCGGGAATTGCAATCTCGCTATCCCGGGGTTGGAAGGCCTCCGCAGCGGCAAGCGCCAAGCTGGCGGGCACCCAAAATGATTCAGATGATGCGATGGCCGCTGCCCAATGGTGTGTCTGTGCCGTAATGGCGACTGCCGAGGTAGCGAGGCTTGTGCGCGCCCGCCACCGGTATCAGCGCGCCGGCGGCAGATGCGCGATCTGCGCGCCGAGCTCATAGTAGCCCTCTCTGATGGCCCTGAAGGGGGTGTTCTGCGCCGGGGACACGGGCAGGAACATCCCATCGAGCGGCAGCTCCCCGCTGATATGGCGGGCGAGCTCGCGACCGAACACCGTACCCGGCGCGACACCTCGTCCGTTGAAGCCCGTCAGCGCGACCATGTTTTCCGCTGGGATATGAAGGCGGGGCAGATGGTCGTTGGTCATGCCTATCCAACCGTACCACTCATGCTCCAGCTCGACCTCACCGATCTGCGGAAAGAGCGCCCGGATACGGCGCCGCGCCCAGTTGCGATGGATGGCGGTTCCGGTGCCGCGGAGCGCGCCGACGCTGCCGAGGATGAGGCGGCCGGCATTGTCTGTGCGAAATGCGGTCAGCACGGTGCGGGTGTCCCACGCGCCGTGCCCCTCGGGCAGGATCGTGCGGCGAATGCTGGGGCTCAGCGGCGCAGTCGCGACATGGAAGACGGGCAGCACCACTTGCTCGCCGCGCAGCTCTGGAAGGATGCGCGACGTGTAGGTGTCGGTCGAAAGAACCGCCCACTTGGCCCGGACGCTTCCTCCTTGCGTGGCGAGCCGCCAGATGCCGTCCTCGCCCGCGATGTGCTCGACCGGGCTCGCCGTGCAGACGGTCGCCCCAGCGGAAATAGCCGCGCCAGCGAGGCCGCGCACATAGGCGAGCGGCTGGATTGTCCCTGCACGCAGGTCGAGGAGACCTGCGGCGAAGGCCGAGGTGCCTGTCTTGGCACGTGTCTCGCCGGCATCGAGGATGTGCACCGGAGCGTCGAGCGCCTGCCACTGCCGGCCTCGCTCTGTGATTTCGGCGACGCCCTTCTTATCGGCTCCGCAGTGGATCGTGCCGACCCGCGTCAACTCGCACGGCAAGTTGTGGTTGTCGACGATCTCGAAGACGGTGCGTGGGGAATTGCGCAGCAAATTAAGCAAACGACCGCCATAGATAGGACCAAGCGTCTCCTTGAGCGCCGAGGGCATCACCCAGAGGCCCGCATTCACCAACCCGGTGCTCCGCCCGGCAGCGCCAAAACCAATCTCGGCTGCCTCGATCACGACAGCTTTCAGGCCCCGTTCGGCAAGGTGCAGCGCAGTGGACAACCCGGTGTAGCCGGCACCGACGATCGCGACGTCGGCCACGAGGTCGCCTGCCAGCTTCTCCGTTTCAGGCGGCGGCGGAGCTGTCCGCTCCCAAAGCCCATGCGACCGTCGATCGTTCAGCATTCTTTCCGCTCCCACCCTCATCTTCAAAGTCGCCTGCCCCAGGTGCAACGCGCAACGGGCTCTCGAGGGTTGGCCATTTTCACGGCCCAAAGGGCCAGTACCTATTTTGCAAGCCGTTTACCAAACGGCGGTACCGATCTGATGTGGGATCGACGAACACTTGGCGGGCGTACCTTCTGCCTCAATACTCTGGGGCGGTCGTGATGCCAGCAATATCATACGTCGCACGCAGCCGGATACATTCGCGGATCAGCGCATAGAGATTGCCTGTATCGACGCGGATTGCCTCAATTCCCGCCGCGGCAAGATACTCGTACTGAGTTGGATCAGCCGACAGGACAATTGGATGAAGCCCAAGACGCTGGGCCGCTTGATAGCGGCATCAGTACTTATGCCTTCAACCAGGATGAGCGCTCTCTTTGCATTGTGACCTCCGCTTGCGCTTCGCGTAAATCGGCATCAGCCGCTTTCAGGTGCCTGACCTCCGACCTCGGGTTGACGTAGCATCTTAAGGGATTTGCGGTTGCGAAGATTCTGTAAATTTTTTTGAACTGCCCATTCGGATCCTCCGACGATGCGTGGGTGGGGTCGATTGCACGGCCTGGCGTAGTAGCCAAGGTGTCCTCGCAGGACGGCGGCGAACCACCTTGCTACGCAGCCATTGGCGTGTGCATGAGCCGCCAGGCTGGCGCCAGGGGTTTTCCTCCGTCCATCTTTGACCAGCAAGTGGACGATTCTCTGGCGGTCGCTGATTTCCAAAGTCTCTGCCGATTGCCCCAGTCGCAGGAGGAAATCAGTCAATGTCTCGGCCAATCGCAGGAATGACGTGCGGTCGGCGGCCTGATCGCGGATCGCCTGCAACTCGGCTCGCAATCCCTGTTTGCGGCCCGCGCGAAGCCGTGAAGGCGCGTCTTTATCTGGCCTCGTCGGGGGGCGTGGCGATGGCTGCCGAAAGACTTCTTACCCTTTTTAACAGTGCAGAAGTAATTCTATCGCTGGCGTGAGGAGGGCCTGTTGCGGACCATAAGCAACAGCCTCGTTATGGCGGCGCGCGAGGCTGAGGTCGGGAAGCAAGTCCGACGGCCGGCGTGATCGACAGCCAATCGGTCAAGACCACGGAAAAGCGGTGGAATCCGGCTGGACGCGGAAAGAAGATCAACGGGCGCAAAAATCACATCGTTGTCGACACCATCGGCCTGATGGTCGGTCTCGTCGTCCACGCCGCCGATATCCAGGACCGGGACGGCGCACCGGCTGCAGCGGCGACGCTGGGAGGCGTGCCCCTTTGCGATCAACCTGTTATTCTTGCTGATTCTCGACCGCTCGCCAACTACTGACGTGCAGTGTGGATTCCTGCGTTACGAGGAGGCACTCTCCTGAAGTAACCTATTACACCTGCTACCCCTGTCGGGGCATACAGATGGAAGCGAGGATTGTCTTTGTTATTCAGCTACATCGTTATAGGTGGCGGCTCATCCGGATGCGTCATGGCGAACAGGTTATCGGCCAATGGCAGTCACGTCCTGCTCATAGAGGCCGGTCCTGACT
>NZ_JAMYLU010000062.1:0-3721 GCF_040318135.1 Mesorhizobium sp. M1295 | reverse complement strand
GCTAAACACGGGGGCTGCGCGGCGGACACGCCGACGTCACAGCTACTGCCACGCCATTTTTGCAGAACTTGACGCACACAACTGGAAACGTATCGCCGACCCTTTCCAGAAGCATCATGAAACCTCGTCGGTCCTCACCTGTGAACGGCAGTGCCATCCGGCCAGCGTCGGACAAATTTGAAAGCCACCGTTCGGCACGTGCGTCACGCCGGCAAAAGCGACCACGACATCGAGGTTTGGCAGATCAACTGCCTGCGTTGCATCACCTGATATCACTTCTACATGGGCATAATGAGCAAGATTGCTTTGCGCACGCCGAGCCAGTTCTTCGTCGATCTCATATGCAATCACGCGTCCTTCAGAACCCGTTAGTTCAGCGAGGATGGCGGTGAAATAGCCGACACCGGCGCCCACCTGAAGGACAGTCTGGCCGGGAGTGATGTTCAGATGGTCGAAAACCAATGCCCAAAGCGACGGCAAGCCGCTGTTCAGTCCGCGTTTTTCGTCAAGCAAGACCAGAACGTCGTGGTAAATCTCATGAAGTGCGGCTGAAGGGCTGGTATGGACCGCCCCGATTTGCAATCTCGAATGGATACGCCAAGGCCCGTTGCCAAGGTAGTGTTCGCGCGGAACCTTTGCGAAGGCCTCGATGACCGCAGGGTTGTGCAAGACAGGTGATGAGACACGCAGATCTTCGGCAAACCACCGGCGCGCTTCACTAGCATCGATTCTTGTCGGCATGGAATATCGGCTCCGGATCGCACGTACTCAATCATGCTCTCAGAAAACCGAACGACGGCAAAGGGGCGCTATCCCCGCATTGAAGGGCAATGCCCGCTATCCGTTTGCCATAGAGCGCAGCTTTGCCGAGTGCCCTGCCCTCTTTGCCTGTGGACCCGCCCGTTTCGGCGCCTGGCGTCTGACCGAATTTGGCGCACGGGTGCCCGGAACGACGCCAGGACATCAACTCGCGCGGCGGATTGATACTCATTCTCGTGACATAGGGGGATTTTATAGCAAAGCGCGGACACCGGCGGCAACCTCGGCCAAGTCGTCATTGAGCTGGTGGTTGCGGCCGTCGAGCCGATGCAGGAGCGCGCTGGGTATCGCTGCTGATAGAGATCAATATGCGCAAAAGCGCAAGTTCGTCCCTGCTGCCGTGATGGCTTTTTCGTGGGCGAGAACCATCAAAATTTCTGGCATTGTTCCGAAGGCCGACCGCGAGGCTGTAAGGCGTGGCGATATGGAAGACACGCAACGCTCCGCCCGACGATCACATCCTCCGGCTGGCCAGCAGCCTTGTGAGCCAGTTCGGATCCATTTCCGGCACGGAGGATAAAAGCCGCTCGGTATAGGGGCCGTGCGGCGGCGTGAGAATTTCGCTCTTTAATGCCCGCTCAACGACTTTACCTTGGTGCACCCCAATTTCGTCGGCGATCGCCCGCACGGTGGCAATGTCATGGGTGATGAAAATGCAGCTCATGCCGAGTTCGCGCTGAAGCCGCATTAAGAGCTTGAGGATTTCCTCTTGCACAATCTGGTCGAGCGCGGACGTGATTTCGTCGCAGATGATGAGTTCCGGATCGGCGGCCAACGCCCGGGCGATGCAAACGCGCTGCTTCTGACCCCCCCCCGACAGTTCGGCCGGCAGACGATCCAGGTAAGTTTCGCTCATCTCGACCATGTGCATGCGTTCGCCGATCCCCCGATCCCACAACCAAGCCGTACTACTGCGCGGCAAGGTGATTGGCGGTTCGGAGCCTGTTGCCGGACCTTAACCCGGAGACTTAACCGCCCTTGTACACCCTAAGTTAAACGCAGTTTACCAAACAGACGAGGACAGTAGGCAAACCCGCCCCTAGGGTAAGAGGTCGTTCTGTCGATTTATCCGGGAGATACTATTGTCAGTCGTGTGGAAACAGAAGCAAACTTGCGATTCTCCATGCAGACACTATTGCAGTTCATGTGCTCTCATCCCATAGGGGGACGTTGTCGAAGAATGAGTGGGGGAACAACAATTTTCTCGGTGTTACCGCAAAAATCTATAAACCCCATTCGGTGATATGCCGGCAGGAGGACGACAACAGTGAGATATTCATTGTAAAATCGGGCTGGGGCATACTTTATCAGGCACTGCCGGACGGAGAGCGGCAGATCATAGACACTCCCCTCAAAGGGGATGTCGTCGGTTTCCGTGGCTTGGACGGACCCCGTCTTGCGTCGCTGGCGTCCATAACCGAACTAGCTGTTTATGAAATTTCCAGTAAGGAACTGGTCGAGGCCATCCTGTCGGACGGCCGAATCGGGAAGAAGATCGCCTGTTCGCTGGCGCGCCTGAACGCCATCCTTGCCGAACATCTGACAAATACCGGGCGGCGGAACGCGATGAGGCGTACCGCCCATTTCCTGCTGGAGTTGGAAGAGAGGCTCTCCATGGTTGAGCTGTCGGTTGATGGAAGATATGAGTGTCCTCTTGCCCAGCATGAACTGGCCGACATCCTCGGAATGACCACGGTTCACGTCAACCGAACGTTAAGGGAGCTGCGCAAGGCCGATCTCGTCTCTTTCAAGTCAGGCCATGTAGAGGTGATCAACCGCAAGAAGCTGGTCGAAACAGCCGGATTCGACAGCGAGTATCTCAGGTAGCGGCTATATCTCTTTGAACGCCAGCGCATGGACACCAAAATGAAGACGGTCGTTCCGTCGCCGGAACAGTTCGAGACGACATTTACGGAGGGCTGGTCGTGCGCGGGACGCCTGACGTCTCGACGACAGCGGTATGCGGCTCGAGGCGGTCGACGGTTGGGCTGAGCGGAACGCAACCCAGCTCGTGCCGAGCAAAGCAAAGTGTGCGAAGGGAGATCATCATGACCCGACGGCAACACTTGTGAATCGGCGTGCAAAATTCGACGCCGATTTTGCACGCCGATTCACAGGCCGAAGCCTCCCAGACCGAGGACCGGGCGGTATGGGCTGCGAGAGGCTTGGCGGCGAAACACGCTGGCGTCATTGCCGTGGTCGCGCGATGCTAACCCTGCATTAGGCGAATACGGCGAGCCGACGACATTGTTCGTCAGCCGCGACGTGCCTGATATGGAATGAGCTTCCTTCGGAGACAAGAGCTACGGCGGCAGTAGCTTTCCCTCCTCTTTGGCGGCCTCAAGGAACGCTCTGCGAACCACGTCGGGCTTCACCTGATCGATCATTGCATCCATGCAGAGTTGCACCGCGCTATGCCACTTAGGGCCGCGCTTGCTCCACTTCAGGAGCTGCTCAGCGGCCCTTCGACGTTGCTGCATTGGTAGATGACGCCGGGACGGCCGGTCTTTACGGGAATCGACGGTGAAAACCAATGGAGCGACATTTGTACATAAGCCTTATCTAAACTAAGAGTTCCGTCAGCCACGCCCCGGTTCGAGCCAAGGATCGGAAAACCGGCTATGGCCCAGCCCCGCGCAGCCCCTTCTGGCTGGCCATATCGGGGTAGGGACGCAGCGTAGACATCTATTTTAGGATGCATTGCCAACTCAGAGATGATCATTGCGGTGATGCGAGCCGCTTGGCTAAAGCCGTCGTGGCAACGCTGATGCAGCGGGGCCGGTGATGACGGTTGTAGTCTCGCGTCTCGGCCGCGGTGCAGTTGTGTGCGTCAAGTTCTGCAAAAATGGCGTGGCAGTAGCTGTGACGTCGGCGTGTCCGCCGCGCAGCCCCCGTGTTTAGC
>NZ_JAMYLU010000061.1:0-4687 GCF_040318135.1 Mesorhizobium sp. M1295 | reverse complement strand
GAAGTTCTACGAGCAATATCAATACGATAAAGTCGTCCGACTGCCCGGACTCTGACAAGGGGATGCATTATGAAACGAACTGCGCCGACCGCATCAAGCTCGTCTACTTCGACGGCACGGGCGTATGCTTGTTCGCCAAGCGGCTGGAGGATGGCAAGTTCTGCTGGCCGGGCGTTACCGACGGCGTCGTGCGACTGACGGCGGCACAGTTGCAGGCACTCCTGGAAGGCCTCGACTGGCGGCGGGTGCACGAGACGCGCGAGACGCGTGTTCCTATTGCGGCGAGCTGACCATCACATCATTGCCAAATCACTGGAATCCATGCTTGAATCCGCTTCGTGACCGACGCGGCCTCTGCCCTTCCCGACGATCCTCACGCGCTTCAGGCGATGCTTTTGGCCGCGCGTGTGGAGAATGAGAGGCTCCGCCAAATCATCAAGGAGTTGCAGCGCTATCGCTTCGGGCGAAGGGCGGAGAGCCTGCCTGAGGACCAGCTTCTTCTGGGGCTGGAGGAAGCCGAGCAGGTAGAGGCGGAGGGCTTCGCCAGCGCGGAAGCCGCAGACCCTGCAAAGCGGGATGCCCGGGCTCGCAAGCGCCGCGCCAACCGCGGCTCGTTACCCGCCCATCTGCCGCGCGTTGAGCAGGTAATCGATATAGCCGACAAGATCTGCCCGTGTTGCCGAGGCCAGTTGCATGTAATGGGCGAGGACCTCTCCGAACGTCTCGACATGATCCCCGCTCAGTTCCGGGTGATCGTCACCCGTAGACCGAAGTATGCCTGTCGCGCCTGCGAAGAGGTAGTGATCCAGGCGCCGGTTCCAGCCCGCCTCGTCGAGGGCGGCATTCCCACAGAAGCCACGGTGGCTCATGTGCTGGTGTCGAAGTATGCCGACCATCTGCCCCTGTATCGTCAGGCCCAGATCTACGCCCGCCAGGGCGTTAACCTCGACCGTTCGACGCTCGCCGACTGGGTCGGCAAGGCTGCCTTCCTCCTGAAGCCGGTGCATGAGCGGCTGTTCGAGCGGTTGAAGGCGTCGGACAAGCTCTTCGCCGACGAGACCACCGCGCCCGTACTCGATCCGGGCCGGGGGCGGACCAAGACGGGACAGTTGTTCGCCTACGCCCGTGACGACCGCCCGTGGGGCGGGATCGATCCGCCAGGCGTCGCCTATCTCTACGCACCGGACCGCAAGGCCGAGCAACCGATCCGGCATCTTCAGGGCTTTGTCGGAACCCTGCAGGTCGACGGATACGCGGGCTATAAAGCGCTGGCCGAACGCAACGCCGTGAGCCTAGCCTTTTGCTGGTCGCATGTGCGTCGCCGCTTCTATGAGCTCGCGCAGTCCGGCCCCGCGCCGATCGCGACGGAGGCGCTCGCCCGCATCGCCCAACTCTACCATGTTGAGAGCGAGATCCGCGGTCGCTCCCCCGACGAACGCCGCGCCATTCGGCAGGAGAGAAGCCGTTTTGTCATCAATGCCCTTGAGCCGTGGCTTAGGCAGCAACTCACCCTTATCAGCCAGAAGACCAAGCTGGCGGAAGCTATCCGCTACGCGCTCTCGCGCTGGCAAGGTCTGACACGATTCCTCGACAACGGTACGATCGAGATCGACTCCAACGTCGTCGAGCGCGCCATCCGACCCATCGCCTTGAACCGCAAGAACGCACTCTTCGCCGGCTCCGACGGCGGCGCCGAGCACTGGGCAACCATCGCTTCGCTGATCGAGACATGCAAGCTCAACGGCGTCGAGCCTCACACCTACCTCGCTGACGTGATCGCCCGGATCGTCGAGGGCCATCCACAAAGCCAGATCGATGATCTGCTGCCTTGGGCCTACAGCCCTATGCCGCTCAAGGCCGTGGCCTGAGAACAGCGGTTACACAAAGTCAGAGCGGGCAAGGCACTGACTCCAAAGTGGCCCCACGGCAATCATTGCGCCTTCGCAATATCGTTCGACGTAGATCACGAGTCGAACGAATTGCGCAGGGGAGGGCGGTCCTTGGGGAGATTATCCTGGGGGCAGTACGGGAGCCGACGGGGGATGCCCCGGATTTTGGAGCTCCTCAGACGATTCGACGTTCCCGCAACCTTCTTCGTTCCCGCGGTAATCGCTCAACTTTATCCAGACGAGCAACGCGCCATCGTCAACGACGGCCATGAAACCGGGATGCACGGCTGGATACATGAGCTGAACTCCGAACTCAGCGTTGAGAGCGAGCGTTCTTTGATGATGAGGAGCGCCGACGTTCTTGAAAAAATCACCTCAAAACGCCCTACCGGCATCCGAACACCATCATGGGACTATTCAGACGCCACTCTCCAGATCATACGTGAGATGGGATTGACCTACGACACATCCCTAATGGCCGATGATAGTTGCTATGAGCTGCTGGAAAACGAGGAACCAACAGGAGTCATTGAGATACCTGTAGAATGGAATTCGTGACGATGCGACGTATCTGTGGATGAGTTCGGATGGGTTGGTGCGGCCAGATTTATCGCTCGACGACGTGCTGTCTGTATTCGTCCGGGAGTTTGAAGGGGCGTACCAAGACGCTGATTTATTCCAGCTAACTCTGCATCCACACGTGGTGGGATACCGCTCAAGGATTTGGATCGTGGAAGAACTCATTCGATGCGCTAAAGCAAAGGGCGACGTTTGGTTCGCCACACATCACCAGGTCGCGGAGCGTGCGGCCTCATGCCTGTGAACACACGCCACCGTGGAGTCCAACAAGTAACAGAATAAGATCCCGGAATTCAGAAAGCCGATTGCCGGCAATGACAACCCTGAAGGAGGCCGCTGCCAAAATGATGACGGCCGGCCAAGCGATGCGCGCTGGCCCACGCCTCGATCGGTATGGGAACGATGGCAACCCACAAAGACCGAGCTGAAGCCCGCTCTCCCTAAACGCAACCAATGTGGCATTCAAGGTGAGCACGCCATTGGGCTATGGGCGGTCCAGGGACACGCCACAAGAGGCAACCGAGAACGGTGAAATACCCGCCTGTCGCCTGTTGATCGTTGCGCGATTGGCAACTAGCCACGTCCAGGAATGGAGTGCACAGCTTCGGCGACGATGGGGTTAATTATGCAGAATAACATCGCCAGCCGTCCCAAGTAGCACGATCTAGGCGGGATTGTCCCCTAAGCTGTCGTAAAGAATTGCGAGCCACTGGTGCGGCAGCAGCCCACGGAGCGCAATCTGCCTGAACGATGACATGCTTTGGCGCGACATGCCTCAATGCAATAAGGACGCATATGATCACCGCCTCGCCCATTCGCCCTCGTGAATTTTCCATTCGCCATCATGAGGTCCTCATCATCGGTGGAGGAATTGCCGGGTCCAGTCTCGCCTTTCACCTTGCAAAAAACGGCAAAAAAGATGTTGCGGTATTGGAGCGCCACACTCTCACGTCCGGCACAACGTGGCACGCCGCCGGTCTGATCACCCAGACGCGCAGCACGCATACGATGACTGAGATGGCGAAATACACTGCCGAGCTTTACTCCTCGCTCGAGGCGGAGACGGGGCAGGCTACGGGCTTCAAGCGGAACGGCACGCTCGGGGTCGCCAGAACCAAAGACCGGCTTTATGAAACTGCGCGCACTGCATCAATTGCCAAGAGTTGCGGACTTGAGGCCCATATGATTTCGCCGAGCGAGGCGAAGAGACTCTATCCAGCACTCAACGAGTCCATCATTGAAGGTGTGAACCGCCCCGGGTTTTCCGGAGGCCGTTTCGTTTGAGTCACGCGGCTATGGCTGGTTCACCCAACATGGCGTAGTAGCGTTTTTCGGCTTCGGCCGGCGGGATGTTGCCGATGGGCTCCAGCAGCCGGCGATTGTTGAACCAGTCGACCCATTCGAGCGTGGCGAACTCGACGGCCTCGAATGAGCGCCAGGGTCCGCGCCGATGGATCACCTCGGCCTTGTAAAGACCGTTGATCGTTTCGGCGAGAGCATTGTCGTAAGAGTCGCCGACACTGCCCACCGAAGGTTCGACGCCGGCCTCCACCAGGCGCTCGGTGTATCTGATAGAGACGTATTGGGCGGATTCAAGCGGTCGTCGCAACACCGATTGTGTTCACTCATGGCAGCAACTCGTCAAGCGCCTCTGCCGGTGTTTTCCAACCCAGGGTCTTTCTCGGCCGGGCATTGAGGGCCGCTGCCACGGCGGCGATCTCGTCGGCGCTGTGGATGCTCAGGTCGGTGCCTTTCGGGAAGTACTGACGCAGCAGCCCATTGGTGTTCTCGTTGGTGCCGCGCTGTCATGGGCTTTGCGGATCGCAGAAGTAGACCTGGACACCCGCATCGATCGTGAGACGATCGTGCTGGGCCATTTCGGCTCCCTGATCCCAGGTCAGCGAACGGCGTAGCTCTTCGGGCAAGGTGATGATGGTGCGCGTAATCGCGTCACGCACGGCCTCAGCTCCATGTCCCGCGAGCGCAGGCCCGTTCTTCATGCGCGGAGCTTCGCCATGCCCTGCGAGCCGGGGAAGATGCAGTAGCATCGTGAAGCGCGTCGTGCGCTCGACCAGCGTGCCGATAGCCGAGCTGCCAAGACCAAGGATGAGGTCTCCCTCCCAGTGACCCGGCACCGCGCGATCGGCCGCTTCGGCGGGACGCTGACTGATCATGATCTCCGGTGAGACAAAGCCCTTGCCTCGCCTACGTACGCGCGC
>NZ_JAMYLU010000060.1:0-4732 GCF_040318135.1 Mesorhizobium sp. M1295 | reverse complement strand
ACGCTCCTCCGTGTAGATGCACGTCAACGCCTTCCCACGACGAAATGGCGAAACCTGCAACGTGCTCCCAAACAACGGATGCCAGCGATAGGCAACCGTCGCAAAGCGGAAACCATATGCAGAATGTCGATAATTGCCCCCGCTTGGCCCGGAATACGTAGACCGCGCCCGAGAACGGATCCGCGCCCATCGCCTCGCGCACGAGCGCTGCCAGACCTTCCGCTCCCTTGCGGAAGTCGACGGGCTTCGTCGCCACCATGACCTTGACCGCTCCCGTTGGCCCGATCACGACGTTGCCCTCAGCGCACGGATCACCGCTGCAACCGTCTTCGAATCCGCCCCACGACCTACCCGCATTGCGATGCCGTCGATCTCAAGCTCGATCACACCAGCGTCTCGAGCTGGCTCCCGCTTCCTTGGCTGTGGCCGATGCTTCGCCGCGGGCTTCGGAGGCGCTGCCGTCACCACCGCCGGAACGAACATGGACTCCGATACCGCTGCCTCCCCCATCGGCCGGCGAGCAGCCCGACGCCAGGTGAACAATTGCTGCGGGGAAAGTCCATACCGGCGTGCCACAGCACAAACCGTCTCGTCCGCCTCGTAGCTCTCCGCCACTATCCGGGACTTCTCCTCCGGCGGCCACTCACGCCGCCGACCCGAACCAGTGAAGATCTCCAGCCGACGGACCGGCTCCTCGTCCTTGGACTTAAGCGTAAACTCTGAAATCGTCATATGTCGAAGCCCTCAAAGGCCTCGAACATCGTCCCTTACATCCATCCGCGAAAGGTGCCGCCGGGACAGCGCTTACGACTTTGTTGACGCGCCCGCGCCAATGGCTCTCAGGCCATTCCCAGGGACTCAGGTCAGTCGAATCGGGCACTTTAGCTGCTCCTGAGCTCCTGAGCAGTGTCTACACCGACTTCCGCGAAAGCGTTCGAGATCGGCGAAAACGTAGGGTCAGCTTAAGGACGATGGCCCCAACAGATAACTTGGCAGCGTCTTACACTGGATGCCAGCATAATTCGCTTTTGCTGGTGTCCGTGTTCCCTGACCACCCCAGCGGCCAGGGGTAGGCGGCGCCACCTACCTGGCCTCCAACACGGCACTGAGGAAGTGACGCGTCCGCTCGTTCTGGGGATTGCCCAAGAGCTGGTCGGGCGGGCCCTGCTCGACGATCTTGCCCCCGTAGAAGAAACACACGCGGTCTGAAAACTCCTTGGCAAAGCCCATCTGGTGCGTGACCATCAGCATTGTGAGGTCATGCTCGGCGCCGAGCTTGCGGATGACATTGAGCACCTCCCCGATCAGCTCTGGGTCGAGCGCAGAAGTCACCTCGTCAAACAGCATCACCTTGGGCCGCATAGCAAGTGCACGAGCGATCGCCACGCGCTGCTTCTGTCCGCCGGAAAGTTGGATCGGAAAGTGATTCCTTTTGTCGCCGAGCCCCACCATGTCGAGCAGTTCGGCGGCCCGCGTCTCCGCTTCCTTCTTCGGCAGCCCGAGCACGGAAACCGGAGCCTCCATGCAGTTTTGCAGCGCCGTCATGTGGGGAAAGAGATTGAAGTGCTGAAAGACCATGCCGATCTTGCTGCGGACACGCCTGAGATGCCGGTCATTCGCAGGGACCATCTGGCCGTTCTTCTGCATATGCGTGAGCGGCTCTCCATCGACCCAAATCACTCCTCCTTGGATTTGTTCCAAGGTCATGAGCATGCGCAGGACCGTGGTCTTGCCAGAGCCGGAAGGCCCGATAATACAAACCTTCTCGTTACGCGCGATGTCGAGATTGAGCTCGTCGAGCACGGTTAGCGAGCCATAGCGTTTTGTAACGTTTTCGAAGCGGACCATGGGTTCGTTCATGGATTTCTCGTTGCACGCGATGTCGGGTTTGTCCAGCACGGTCAGCCCCCCATTACTTTTTGCGGCGTTCTCAAAGCGGACCCTGAGTTCGTTCATGACGTACCTCCTATTGCAGCCGATAGCGGCGGTTGAGCCAAATGCTCACCGACTGCACGATTGCGGAAGCGACTAGGCTGAACACGAGAAAGAAGAAGCCGACCATGACGATGGCCTCGGTGTAGCGGTAATTATTGGCGCCGAAAATCTTCGCCTGCTGCAACATCTCCAGGATCGCGATGGCCGCCAGTATCGGCGTTTCTTTGAACATGCCAACAAAGTAGTTGCCCAAGGCAGGCACGACGGGCGGGATCGCCTGCGGCAGAATGATGGTGCGCCAGGTTCGCATTCGCGACAGATTGAGCGCCGTGCAGGCCTCCCACTGGCCTTCTTCAACCGACAGGATGCCGGCGCGAAACACCTCTGAGCAATAAGCGGCGTAGTGGATGCCGAGCATGCCGATGCCGGCCGTCCAGGCAGGGATGAGGATCCCGAATTGCGGTCCGACGAAATAGACGAAGAACACCTGCAGCAGCAGAGGCGTGGAGCGGATGAACTCCACGATCTCCGTCATGGCGGTGGAAACGTAGCGGTTCGGCGACTGACGGATCAGCGCGACGATCAGGCCAAGCACCACCGCGATCGTGAAGCTGAGCACCGTGGCCTGAATCGTGACGATCGCGCCACGATAAAGGTACGGCCACGCTTCCCAGACGTAGGACCAGTCCCATATGCTCATGCCAGCGCCTCCCGCACAAAGCCACTTGAGAGCCGGCGCTCCAGCCATCGCACCACAGGAGTGATCAGGGCACGCGCGAGGAAGTAGTAGCCAAACAGCGCCACCGCGAAGAACAGCAGATAGTTGCCGGTGGCGTCGGCTGCCAGCTTCGACGCGGTGGTGAACTCGGTGATGGTGATGAAGAATACGAGCGAGGTCGACTTAAGCAGCTCGATCAGCAGGTTGCCCGACGGCGGCAGCATGCTTCGGATCGCCTGCGGCACCACGATGCGGCGCATCATGGTGAGCCGCGGGAAGTTGAGCGCGATACTCGCTTCATACTGGCCGCGGTCGACAGCCTGGATTGCGGCGCGCACCACCTCGGCGAGATAGGCGGAATAGTTCATGCCAATGCCGAAGATGGCAACTGCCCACGGCGACAGGGCCACGCCAAAGAATGGCAGCACAAAGAACAACAAGTAGACCTGCACCAGCAGCGAAGTTCCGCGAAAGAACTCGATATAGGCAACGGCTAACCATCGCAGAGGCCAAAGGGAGGAAACCCGTATCAAACCTGCGACAAGCCCGAGCGCCACCGCCACCAGAGAGGCCCCGATGGTAACAATAATGGTAATCAGGAGGCCTTGGGCGAGCGCCAACACGCTGAAGGTGAGAGGAAATTCGTTCATGCTTCTATCCTATTTGACATTCCCCGGCCGAGACCGAGGAGACGCATCAGGATCGGGGAAGAACCGCGATACTAGCCTTACGATTTGCAGAGATCGACGGTCTTTCTCCCGTCTGGCAAAAGTGACTTATCGTATCCGTACTTGCTAACCAATGACATCATCTCATCAGAGCCGATATAATCCTTCAACAGCGCGTTGATTGCATCGACTGTGTCCTGCTCGCCTTGTGGAAACGCGAAGGCAGGATAGCCGGGTTTGTAATTTGGCTTGAACGGGTTAGCGAGCTCGAGTGAATCATCGTTGCGGATCGCACCCTTAATGCCTAGATATTCACCACCTCCGGCATCGGCGCGACCAGACTTGACTGCCTGGGCTATCTCGACATAGCCGGCAACCTGCATGATCTTATCGTCTGGGATGCCGGTCTGTTGCGCCCGTTTCACGTCGGCATATCCGGCACCAGTAACGAATGTCAGCCCCTTGTCACGAATGTCTGGCAAGGAATGCACCCCTTTGGGGTTGCCTTTGGGTACCACAAGACCGCCGTATACCGTCCCGAACGGATCCGTGAATAGCACGTTGCGGCAGCGCTGAGGCAACACGAACATCGCACTAGTGATCACATCGATGCGGCCTCCCTGCATGGCAGGGATAAGTGATCCCCACTCCATGTCCACAGGTTCGAACTTTGTCGCTCCCAGTTTCTTCAAGAGCTCCATCACCAAGACGTTGCCGATGCCAAGCATCTCGTTATTATCACCCTTGAACGACCAGGCCGTGTCAGTGGAGAAGCCGATGCGGATCGGTCCGCCATTCTTAATCCTGTCGAGCAGCCCCCCCGCCAAGGCAGAGCCAGCTAGCGAGGTCATTACTACCGCCGTGATGCTCAGGGCGGCCATTCCCCTTAGAACTTTGCGTCTCAGGGGATCGGTTCGGCTTGTAAGGTGTTGGCGCTTGTCCATAAATTCCTCCTTGTGCTTCGAGCTGTCCCATCAAGACACACCCTTCAAACTTCTTCGACGTGAACTATGATGTGCGGTTCCCCATTTTCACGCCAATTAGAATACCCAGTTAAAGCGCAGGATTTCGGGCGATTTTGGCCCATAGGCGCAGGAAACCGGCGATTTCGTCGCTATTCACGTCCTCTCCGCCATGACCGATGGGAAATGAAGCTCCCACCATGCTCTCCCATAGTCAGGGAAATGGGCCAGGCGTTGCGAGAGTTTTAGGCTGACGGTCGCCTCACGACCTCTCGGCACCCCGCGGATGGTGCTTTGACCGGGCATTGCCGTGCGCCTGTGCGTTCCAGCAGCGACGCGTTGCGACAACAGGTTTGATAGTGATGGGGTTGTCTAATCGCCGCTGGGACGTCAAGCATGTAATTGCGTCGAGACGGACGCTGCCGGGTGCATGGTTGTCTTCGCGGTCG
>NZ_JAMYLU010000059.1:0-5358 GCF_040318135.1 Mesorhizobium sp. M1295 | reverse complement strand
TTGCAGACCATCGACAACCCGTTCGGCACGAGGTTGTCACCCATGTCTTAAGTACAATCTGTTACCTATGTCTCCGGGTTGGACATGTGAGTTTTGGACGCCGGCTGTCGGACTCGACCTCAAGACCATCCGCCTCATGCCCAAGGAGCTTTATTTCTGCACCGAAGGTGTCTCCGTCCCCAACCCCTGCACCAGTGAAAACCCAATGCTCGGGATCGCACACGGTAAAGCCGCACTTAGGGCGCGATGGCCCACCGAAGAGCTCCCAGTACCAAAACATTCCGCCGGTCAGTACCTCCTGCGGCGCTCCAGGTCGACGCGTGTAATTGTATACGCCTGTCGTGGTTGTCGTTGACTCGTTGACTCTGGCCGCAGATGCCAAGTGAACCCCGTAATTAAAGGGTTTGGTGCTGCGGCGTGCAGCGGATCAAGCGATTCCCCGCCGTCGCCATGCTCGCTGTCAGCGTGGTCGCCCGAGGCCTTATAGCACTCGATTGCAGTACTGTCAGAAGTCTCTCGGACTAGATAGCAGGCAAGGTTGCCACCGAGGAAGATCGTGGCGCCACCGGAATCCCGAAAGCCGCGGACGGCGTCAAGCTGTTTTCCAGTCCAGTACTCGTCATGGCCAATCGTGACCAGAGCAGAGTAATCCGAAAGGTTTGCATACCCGTTAGATGTATCCAGGCCCGAGCAAAAGTCGACGGAAATGCCTTCGCGTTCCAACCAGTCGATGAAAGCAAATGTGTGCCCCGACTTCGGCGGGTATGGGCCTAGAATGTTTCCGTTCGGGTAACATAGCCCGAGACCCGGCCGATGGATCGATGCCTTTGAATTCCTCAGCTCTTCCCAGTACTGGCCACCATCCGACCGCCCATGGTACAAGCTGCGGTCGTGCAAGATGTGGTAGGCGAGCCAGGTTGCTACGTTGACTTGACAGAGGATCTGGGCCCCTGGGCGGCCGCTGCCGCGTCGGACGATGAACAGCGCATCCTCGCCTGCACGATCGCTGGCACGCTCCCGTGGCTTTTCGTCTGCGCAGAACTGAGCCACGTACATGCCACTCGGCCACTCATTAGGAACGCTGTCGAGGAGGTTCATCTTCGGCCAGCGGCATCCTTCGGAGTCGGCGTCACCAGGGCCTAGGACGCGCCCCCCCCCCGCCGACTGCGGCAGACGGTGTGGTTCGACGGGGCCAAAGCGTTGAACGAGGGAAAGCTTCGGATGAAGACGAGCATCCTCGCACCCCGTTACACGGTAGATGTCGACGTAACAGCGTTCTGAAGACCGCGTTGCCACGTGTACCGCGAGTTCGTCGCCAGGGGCAACGCTGACGGCCGCCATATAGCCCGCGAAGTACGGTACTGCTTCTCGACCGGTCGCCGGGAAAGCTACATAGCGATATCCCGACGTTAGTGAAGGATGAACGCCGGGCAGGAACTCCTCAGTTTTTGAGGCGGGACCCTCCGCCGCAGAATGATCGCTGGTTCTGGCAAACTAGTCATCGGTCGAGTCAAACTCATTACAAGCTCCTCAGCAATTCGAGCCGTGCAGGACCATCTGTCGCACTGGAGCGCTTCGTACAATGTAGCAGCGCTAGAACGACTGTTTCGACGAAATGACGTCTTCAACGCAGTAAACAGGCTTATAGCAGCTCATTTCTGCATGACCGCAGCGACCGTGAGCGACGCGGCTTTACCTGCCAAACCCGTCAAATTGGACTGGCGCACTGATCGATGCCAAGCGAGGCTCCCGGTGTAAAGCATTGGGCGACTGCTGTCCGTCAGATCACTGCTCGGCAGACGAAACACTGATCAAGCCTTGTTCTGATCAGAAATCCCGCCGCTCTTATCAAGAGAGAAAGAGAGATTGGGCGCATCGCCGAGGACCGCTTTGACGAGGCTGTCCGACGACACATTACGAGCGGCCATGTTCGACCCAGCAGGAGGCGATCACCTGGCGGTCAAGCTCTGCTGCAGAATGCTCTGGTGACGCGGAAACGCGGTGGTCCGGTCCCAGATGGTGAGGTCGTCATGCCACGAGCACATCGAGCGCAGCACTCGCCATGCTTGACTCGTACCCGTTACGGCCGCCCTATAGGGCCGCTGATCTGCGCCAAGTCACGCAACTGTGCGGGCGCAAGGTCACCCGGCACTTCGCGTGCAGCAGATCTCTCAGCCTACCTGGTCTACGGCATCCGCGCTTGACACCGATATCCTGTTTCCGCCAGCACAAACTTTCTCCCGCTCAGCACAGGCCACTAACCTAGCGCCTAAGCCTTTCCCCGTTTGGATCGAAAAACGCCCTCAGCGACGCGTCCGCTTCGTAGAGTTTGCCAGCAATTTCGATTTCCCATCGACTGCTTTCAATTAGCTCCTTCGTGACCCCTGCGGGGTGGCTCACATACCCCATTCCCACTGACTGGCCCAGAGTGAAGCTCTTTGCTCCAGAGGAAATGTACCCAACAATCTCGCCGTTGCGTCGAATGGGTTCTTCGTGGAAAAGAACAGGATTTGGATCGCGAAGCTTGAACGACACCAACCGCTTTTCTAGCGGACCTGAATTTTTCTGGGAAAGTAACGCCCCTTTCCCGATAAAACCTCCGTCCTTGTTCCAATCAATCGTAAATCCAAGACCCGCCTCAAGCAACGTATCAAGTGGCGTAAGATCGAGCTGGTATTCTCGATATGCGCGCTCGCATCGCAGATATTCTAGCGCATGGTATCCAGCAGGCTTTAGTCCGTAGGCTTGGCCCGCCTCCCAAATGACATCAAAGACGTGCTGGGCCATCTCGGTTGGAATATGCAGTTCCCAGCCAAGCTCTCCGATGAACGTCAGCCTATTGGCTATGACGCGAGCGTATCCGATATCGATTTCCTGACTGGTAGCAAATGGGAATGCAGCATTTCCAAGATCTGCGTCGGTCACTTGGGACAGGACATCGCGAGATTTCGGGCCTTGCAATGACAAAACTGCATAGGCCGAGGTGACGTCTGTTATTGTGACATTCCATTCCTCTGTAATGTGCCGCGTAATCCAGGCCTTATCCCGCGGATGGACAGTAGACGATGAAATGATGATGAACTCTGTTTTCGACAAGCGGTTTACTGTGATGTCTGTCTCTATACCACCTTTTTCATTGAGCATGTGGGTATAAACCAGCTTCCCTACCGGTACATCCACATTGCCGGCGCAAAGCCACTGCAGGAAGCGACATGCATCGCGGCCCTGCACCAAATGCTTGCCGAATGAGCTTTGGTCTACCAGGATGGCCCCGTTACGGGCGGCCTTGCACTCCTGACTGGTATATTTGAACCAGTTCGGCTCGTCGTAGGAATAGGCGTTTTTCGTCGATTCTCCTTCACCTGCGAACCAAATGGGACGTTCCCAGCCCATGCCTTCGCCAAAGCTGGCTCCGAGCCTCGCCCAGCGGTCGTGAAGTGGGCTTTTGCGAACACCTCGGGACGTCTCGGGCTGGTAAGCCGGCCAGTGTATCTTATAATGGAGGCCCATCACTTCGGCTGTGCGATCGTGCAAATATCGCTTGTTGATCTGGAAGGGATGAAACCGCGCGACATCCACGGAAGTGACATCCATCTGGGGCTGGCCAGCGATGATCCATTCTGCCAGAGCTCGCCCTGCTCCGGCGGCGGCCTCAGTGCCCCCAGAGTTGTACCCGGCTGAGATGAAAAGGTTTTTCATCCCAGGGACTTCCCCAATCATAAACAAAAGGTCGGGCGTGAAACTCTCGGGACCATTAAAGAACTTGGCAATACCGGCATTCGCCAGCTCAGGAACAATCTCTATGGCCTTGGTCATTGGCAATTCGAACTGGTTCCAGTCTTCTGGAAGCTCTATGAAAGGGGTGTCTTTCGGGAGCTTTTCCATCGGAAGCGGTTTCCCCCAAGGCTCGAGCGCGCCAACAAGCAACTTCCCCGTATCTTCCTTCAAGTAAACATAGCCATCGGTATCGCGCAGCACAGGCAAGGTCGGAGTCACAAAATCCATAGGTTCGGTGAAAACATAGAAATGCTCTGCCGCATACAAGGGAATGCGCGCACTCAACTTGAACGCAAGATCGCGAGTCCACAGCCCACATGCGAGCACTAGAACTTCAGCTTCTATGACACCTTCGCCGGTTCGAACCTGATAATAGCCATCTGGAGTTCGCCAGAGGTCCTGGACTTCAGAATTTTCGAAGATTTTCACACCCTTTTGCTTGGCCCCCATCGCCAACGCCATGCATGTGTCGACCGGGTTGGTTTGGCCATGCCAGGAATGAACACTGCACTGAACCGCCCCGGGTTGATCGGAGGCTCCAACTCCTGAGAAGGTGGAGCCATGACAAGCAAGACGACCAACAAGTTCTCTCCCGAGGTCCGAGCCCGTGCGGTGCGGCTGGTTCTGGATCACGAAGGCGAGCATGCCTCGCGGTGGGCGGCGGTCTCGTCGATCGCCGCCAAGATCGGCTGCACGGCGCAGACGCTGCATGAGTGGGTGAAGAAGGCCGAGCGCGACAGTGGCGTGCGAGCCGGTGTGCCTATGGATGTGGCGACGAAACTCAAGGCTTTGGAACGCGAGAACCGCGAGCTTCGCCAGGCCAACGAGATCCTTCGCAAGGCTTCCGCGTATTTTGCCCAGGCGGAGCTCGACCGCCGGTTCAAGCCATGATCGCGTTCATCGACGATCACCGCGAGGCGCATGGGGTCGAGCCGATCTGCAAGGTGCTGCCGATCGCCCCGTCGACCTACCACGACCATGTCGCCAAGCGCATCGATCCCTCCCGGCTGTCGGCTCGGGTGAAGCGGGATGAGGCTTTGAAGGATGAGGTCCGACGCGTGTTCGAGGCTAACTTCCGCGTCTACGGCGTTCGCAAGATCTGGCGGCAGTTGCAACGCGAGGGCTTCGATGTCGCCCGCTGCACGATTGCCCGCCTGATGAAGGCCATGGGCCTCGAAGGCATCATCCGTGGCAAGCCGATCCGCACCACGGTGAGCGACAAAGCGGCACCATGCCCTCTCGATCACGTCAATCGCCAGTTCCATGCCCCGGCGCCGAACATGCTGTGGGTCTCCGACTTCACCTACGTCGCGACCTGGACGGGCTTCGTCTATGTCGCCTTTGTCATCGACACCTATGCGCGAAGGATCGTCGGCTGGCGGGTGAGCCGGACGGCGCATGCCAGCTTCGTTCTGGACGCTCTGGAACAGGCTCTCCATGATCGGCGGCCCGTGCAGGGAGGCGGGCTCATCCATCACAGCGATAGAGGCAGCCAAGGCGGATTCAAGCGGTCGTCGCAACACTCTGAAGTTGGAGGTTGCGATGAGCATTCGAAAGCGGCGATCGGCACGGTCGGGACGA
>NZ_JAMYLU010000058.1:0-5441 GCF_040318135.1 Mesorhizobium sp. M1295 | reverse complement strand
AGATCATTGAAGACCGCTACGAACGCCGATCGACAATCGTCACCAGTCAGCTGCCTCTGGATCGCTGGTACGAGATCATTGCAAAACCAAACATCAGAGGCTGCCGCCATTCTCGACCGGGTGGTGTCTCATTTGACGGTGATCGACCCGCGTCACGGCCTTGCGGGTCAGCGTCTGGAGCTCGTGTCGTCCCGTTCCGCGCGCGGTCCGGCTTTCGTCGTTGTTCGACTGCCTGACGGACGCCGCCGCTCAATTCGGCGCTCGGTGACCGACCTTGCAGCGGCGTCACCTGAAGAACATGACGCTTCGAAACCGTTGGCCCGCATCAACGTCCGAACGCTGCTCACATTGATGCACCATTTGAACAGCACCTTGGCCTCCCCTATCGAGGAGGTGATTCGCGATGAACATACAGTCGAATCTGTACCGCGTAGCGTCCCAGACTCTCACCGAACTTCCGAACCCAGGCCTGACGACACTCCCGAGCCTTTGGCTCAACTTGCCGGGGGAGACGCAGAAGCAGATCGCGCAGAGCCTCGCGCGACTTCTCTTGCGGATGCGATCGACGGGCACGCCGACAGCGGCGGATCGGCATGTTGAGAGCATCGAATAGACCGGACGAGTGCGTCACTGCTGCGCATCGCGGCAAGCTCGCTTACATTTACGTCCGCCAGTCCTCCCTGAACCAGGTGCGGCATCATCAGGAAAGCACGGAGTTGCAGTACCGTCTTGTCGATCGCGCGGTCGCTCTCGGCTGGCCGCATGAACGTGTGCAAGTCATTGACGAAGATCTTGGCAAATCCGGAGCCGGGACCATCGAGCGGATGGGCTTCAAGAAGCTGATCGCCGAGATCGGATTGGGGAATGCCGGTCTGGTCATCAGTCTCGATGCCTCCCGCCTTGCTCGCAACAACCGCGATTGGCATCAGCTCCTCGATTTGTGCTCGCTCTTCGGCGTCATCATTGCTGGCGAACGTCTCTACGATCCCTGCCTACCATGACCGCCTGTTGCTCGGTTTGTCGGGCATCATGAACGAAGCGGAGTTGCACCAGATCAAGCAGCGCCTCCATCAGGGCGAGCGTCAGAAGGCGGCACGCGGCGAGCTACGCCTTCCTGTTCCCGCCGGACTGGCGCATGGTCGCTCCGGCGAGATCATTCTCAATCCCGATGAGCAGGTGCAGGCGAGGCTCGGCCTCGTCTTCGCCAAATTCCGCGAGCTTCACAGTGCACGGGCCGTGATGCGCTACCTGCGAAAGAACGATTTGCCAATGCCCGTGCGTCCCGTGCTCGGCCCAGCACCGCACGATGTGGTGTGGCGCGAGGCCGACAGTTCACGGGTTCTCAGCATTCTTCAATATCCTGCCTATGCTGGAGCGTATGTCTATGGCCGCAGGCGGGTGGAAGGCGGGCGGATTCGCCACGGCGTTTATCGCCCGAGGACGACCAAGGTCGCCATCGCCGACTGGGAGGTTTGCCTTCAGGCTGCTCATCCTGGTTATATCGGCTGGGAGGAGTTCATGGAGAACCAGAGGCGACTGGAAAACAACATCAACCGCTACCAAGCCAGCCATTCGGGCGTGCCGCGCAAGGGAGCGGCACTGCTGCAGGGCATCGCCGTTTGTGGGCGGTGCGGTCGCCGGATGAGCCTGCGCTATAGCGGTCCCGCCGGCGACTATCCCGTCTACACGTGTCGCGCCGACCGTGATCAGGAGGGCGGGCCGCTATGCCAGGAAGTGCGTGCGCTGCCTGTCGATGCGCACGTCGAAAGCATTCTGCTCGAGGCCTTGAGGCCGGACAAGATCGCCATCGCCATCGCCGCCCTGGGCCAGATCGAAGAGGAGACACGTCAGCTTGAGCGGCAGTGGGCGCTGCGGCGCGAGCGGGCTCGTTATGAGGCGGAAAGAGCACGGCGCCAATATGATGCGGTCGAGCCTGAGAACCGTCTGGTGGCGCGTTCACTGGAGCGCGTCTGGGAAGAGAAGCTTCGCGCCGCCGAGGCGATCGAACAGGATTACGAACGCTGGCGACATGACGAGCCCCTGGTGTTTAGCGAGTCCGACCGCCAAGGGCTTCAAAAGCTGGGCGAAGATCTGCCCGGCCTCTGGCACTCGCCTTCGGCAACGGCAGCCGAGCGCAAGAGCATTCTGCGCCTTATCATCTGCGAGGTCGTCCTCGACCAAAAGCGCTTCCAGGGCCAGGTCTGGTTCAAGATCCTGTGGCAGACGGGAGCGACAAGCGAACACTCTCTCCAGAGGCGGGTCCACACCTATGGCGACTACATCGATCTGGAGCGGCTGCGCAGCCGAGTGATCGAACTCAACGCCGCGGGCAAAATGGACAAGCAGATCGCCGCGACGCTGAACGCGGAAGGCTTTGTCGCAGCGCGCGGCCACGCGTTCAAAGGTGAGAATGTCTGGCTTCTGCGGACACGTTGGGGCATCCCCCCTGTCAAGATCAACGGGACGAGCGCCAATCCCGACCGCTTGCCAGATGGAACCTACTCTGTTCAAGGGGCGGCCGCCGCCCTGGACGTCACACCCCAAACCGTCTTCGACTACCTCGCCCGCGGCTGGATCGAGGGACGCCAGCTCACGAAGGGGCAGCCGTGGCAAATCGAACTTTCGGACAACCAGATCAACACGCTGCGAGCGCGGATCGCACGTACCAGGCGATCAAGGAAGAAGGCATCATGAAAACTTCGCTGACCCAACTCTGGCCGATGCCATCCTGGACCGCCTCGTTCACAACGCCTATCGCATCGATCTCACCGGTGAAAGCATGCGAAAACAGCGCTCGCCAAGAGCCTCTGAAACAGCCCAAGCTTGACCTGAAACGAAACCCAATCCAAACATCTACGAGACCCAGGATCAGTCCGAAAACTGGCCGGCTTCAAATCGGAACACCGGCCGGATTGAAATCGGAATGACTGGCCGGCTTCAAATCGGAATCGATGGCCGGCTTCGTCGGAATACGCAGTAGTCCCGGGCCTGGCGCTCAGGGACGGTGAGCGAAATTGCAAGAGCACCAAAGCACGAGTTGAGGGTAGCGATCCCTATTCCGCGCCCCACAGGAGCAGCCGTCTTCACCTTTAGGAAGTCCGGGCGAAAGCGAGCCAAAAATGAGCTAATTTCATGCCCTTGCCTCTCCCTGAACGCCTCCCCGACCAAGCCGAGGAGGCGCTCACCCATGGTAGCAAATCCCGCTTGGTTCAGCCCTTGCAGAGCTGGGCTGCCGTGGTGCCGTCCGGCAGGTTTGTTTTTGTGTAGCCGTATTTGCCGACTGACCCCATCATTTCTTTCGACGCCAGATAGTCTTTCAATACCACGTTGAAGGCGTCGACGGTCGCCTGCTGGTTGGGCAGGAAGGCGAGGGCCGGATACCCTTTGGGACTATCGGGAAGCAGATCGGTGACATCCATGCTGGCGTCCTTGGCGGCGAACTCCTTCATGGTGAAATAGTCGCCTACACCCGCGGCCGCGCGGCCGGCCTTCACGGCCTGCAGGACCTCTGCGGATCCGGCGACCTGCAAAATCTTCTCGTCGGCGATGCCGGCCTTGCGAGCATTCTGGACGTCGTCCCAGCCCGCGCCGGTGGCGACGGTCAGGCCCTTATCGCGCAGATCCTTATAAGAGCGCAGGTTCTGCGGATTGCCCTTCGGCACGATCAAAGCTGCGCTTAAAACAGCGAGCGGCTCTGTGAATAGCACGTTGCGGCAGCGGTCGGGTAGGATGTACATGCCGCCGGTAATGATGTCGAGGCGACCGGCATGCATGCCGGGGATGAGCGAACCCCATTCAGTCACAACCGGCTCGACCTTGGTGGTACCCAGCTTCTTGAGTAGGTCCAGCGCCATTGCGTTCACCCAGCCGAGTGGCTCGTTGTTTGGGCCCGGAATGGAAAAGGGCGGCTCGTTCGAGAAGCCAAGCCGGACTGCTTCTCCGTTTTTGATCTTGCCGAGCAGCGACTGAGCCGACGCTGACCCAGCGAACGCTACAGTGGTGAGGGCCATAGCCAACGCAGCCACCTTCAGAAATACACGTCTGAAAGGTTTGCTCCTAGTCCCCAGGGATAGCCAGATGTTCATTTGAAAGTTCCTTCCATTGCGCTTGGCCGCTGGTCCCGCCGGACGACGTTGTGGAGAGGACGTCGAGCCGGTGCTTTTACATGGACCAGAACGCGGCGGTTTCCCGTCTCTGGCGGGCTGCACGTCGCGACATCTGGAGAACCTCTCTTCGGTCAATGTCTGACAGCTTTTCCCGCCTGATAAAACTAGCAGCCTTGCGATCCATGATTATGCGGAATTTAACTGATGCGCGCAGCAAATCGGCGATTTTGGCGTGCTCTAGGACGCTGTTGAACGCCAGTGTTCGGCCTGCAATATTGGACGCCGATCTGGAATGCGCCTCTCGGACCGGACAGGATGAACAAGCAGAATTGACTTGGAAGCCGGGCTTTCGAAGGATGGAAGCCCATGGTGGACTTATCGCACGCACAGCATCGAGTTCAAACGTCAGGTAGTGCAGGAGTTCCTGTCCGGCGAGACGCTGCATGGTCTCGCCAAGCGGCACGAACTGCCGCGTAACCTGATCCGCATCTGGGTTCAGAAATACGAGGCCGGCTCCTTCGACGAAGACGTGGCGGCGGCCGACACGATGCAGACCTATGAGGCGCGGATCGCAGCGCTGGAGCGGCTGGTAGGCCGGCAAGCCTTGGAAATTGAGTTTCTAAAGGGGGCTCTGAAAAGCGCACCACGTCCGAGAAGCGGGACTACATCCGTGATCACCGGCCCGGCGGTGTCTCCATCGCTGAAGGATGCCGGCTGATGGGGATCGCGCGATCAACCTACTACGATCAGCCCGAAACCGGGTGGATGACACAGCGCTCGTCGAGACGATGGGTGAGATCTCCGACAGCTTCGAAGCTTACGGCTATCGCCGCATGCAGGCGGCGCTGCGGCAGCGCGGCATCGTCGTCAACCACAAGAAGGTCAGACGGTTGATGCGCGAGCACGATCTGCAGCCCAGGATCAGGCGGCGCTTCATCGCCACTACGGACAGCGATCACGAGTTGCCGATCTTCCCGAACCTGGCGAAGAACGTGACACCCGACGGCCCGAACCAGCTCTGGGTGAGCGACATAACATACGTGACGATTGCGGCGGGCTTCGTCTACGTCGCGGTCATTTTGGATGCCTGGTCACGCAAGATCGTTGGTTACGCCATCGGTCGGTCGATCGACGCGCGCTTGACCATTGCAGCATTGAAGGCGGCAATCGAAGGACGAAAACCCCCGCCGGGCTGCGTCCATCACTCGGACCGAGGGTCGCAAGGCGGATTCAAGCGGTCGTCGCAACAGCGATTGTGTTCACTCATGGCAGCAACTCGTCAAGCGCCTCTGCCGGTGTTTTCCAACCCAGGGTCTTTCTCGGCCGGGCATTGAG
>NZ_JAMYLU010000057.1:0-5858 GCF_040318135.1 Mesorhizobium sp. M1295 | reverse complement strand
ACCTGCAACGTGCTCCCAAACAACGGATGCCAGCGATAGGCAACCGTCGCAAAGCGGAAACCATATGCAGAATGTCGATAATTGCGCGGACAGGATCAAGATAGTCTGGTGGGACGGCAGCGGCGTGTGTCTTTATGCCAAGCGGCTGGATGAGGCGAAGTTCTGCTGGCCGCGGATCGGCCACCACCGGGTCCAGCTCAATCATGCTCAGCTCATGGCTCTGGTTGACGGAATGGACTGGAAACGGGTTCGAACGGAGACCGTCAGGCGGCCGCAATCGGTTGGGTAAAACCCTGCGGCATGATGAATCAGGGAGCTGAAAACGCGGGAAAATTGCCCGCGAATATGCTCTGATTTTGGCCATGTCGGCACCCGATCTCGCGCTCCCGGACGACGTTGACGCGCTCAAGGCGATGGTTGTTGCCATGGCCGAAAAAGCCGCCGGTCTGGAAGAGCGTAATGCCGATCTCGAAGTCCACAATACGCATCTCGAGTTGGTCAACAAGAGCGCCGAGGAGCGGATCGCACGACTGACGGCGGTGGTGAAGATGCTGGAGCGGTCGCGCTTCGGCAGCCGCTCCGAAAGGTTGCGGGCCGGTGCGCTGAGCGAGGAGCAGTACGCTCTGGTCTTCGACGAGATCGAAACCGGCGTGGCGGCCATCCAAGCGCAGATGGAGAAGTCTGCGGGCGGCTCGAAAGCGAAGCGCGCCCCGCGCCCTCGCAAAGGCTTTGCGGCCCATCTCGAACGGATCGAGGTGGTCATCGAGCCCGAGACGCCTGCTGGCTGCGAAGCGCTGGAAAAGATCCTGATCGGCGAGGACGTCTCCGAACGGCTCGATGTCACCCCGGCGAAGTTCCGGGTGATCGTCACGCGTCGCCCCAAATATGCCTACAAGGGCTGGGACGGCGTCATCCAGGCAGCCGCGCCCGCCCGCATTATCGAAAGCGGCATTCCGACCGAAGCGCTGCTGGCGCAGATCGCGGTGTCGAAATACGCCGATGGCCTGCCGCTCTACCGCCAGGAAGCGATCTATGCCCGCGATCAGGTCGAGATCGACCGGTCACAGATGGCGCAGTGGATGGGCAAGCTCGGCTTCGAGCTCGAGCCGCTCGCCGATTACGCACTGACCCGCATCAAGCAGGGTGAGCGGGTCTTTGCCGATGAGACCACACTGCCAACGCTGGCGCCGGGATCGGGCAAGGCCAAGACGGCCTACCTCTGGACCTATGTCCGCGATTATGCGCACCCGATGATTATGCGCAGCTCATCGGGACAAGAGCGTGTAACCATCGGTTTCCCGAACGATTTCCAACTGGTGAACTGCGCATAATTTTTAAAGGCTCAACAGGAACTGCATGAGCTGGTCCGGCGGTCGATACCGGGTTTGACTGGCCGTCATGGGCTGCAGCCGGTTGAGCGTACGCTCCTTCATGGCGAGATCCGCCTGAAGGTACATGTGCGTCGTGGCGGGGCTCTCATGACCCAGCCATAGGGCAATGACGCTGATGTCGACGCCGGACTGCAGAAGATGCATTGCCGTGGTATGGCGGATGGTGTGAGGCGAAATCGAGCGACGCGCGAGTTGCGGGTAACGTTCCGCGGCGGCCGAGACCGCAAGTTCAAGGCGCTGGGTGACGTTCGAACGCGCCATGCATCCGCCGCCTCTGTTCGGAAACAGGAAGTTCTCCTCGCCCCCATAGTCCAACCGGCGCTTCCAGTTGCGGATCAGGTTGGCGGTCGTCCGCCAGAGCGGCACGCTGCGATCTTTGCGCCCCTTTCCATGCAGGTGCGCGACCGCCGAGCCATCGACGGCGACCTCGCCGACGCGCAGGCCAATGGCTTCAGACACGCGGGCGCCGGTGTTGTACATCAGACTGAACAGTGCGCGATCCCGCTCACCTGCCCATGTCCGCGCATCCGGCGCCTCAAGGATCGCCTGCATCTCCTCGCGTGACAAAAATCCCAGGACCGGCCGGTCGAACCGTTTCATCGGAATGGCCAGCACCTGTTCGATGACGGGGAGCGCGGTCAGATCGTAGTGGGCGGCATACTTAAGGAAAGAGCGAAGTGCCGCCAGGCGGGCGTTGCGAGTACGGGCGCCGTTGCTCCGCTCCTTCTCCAAGTGGTCGAGGAAGCTCAGGATCAACTGCGCATCGAGGTCGGCCAGGGTCAGCCGGGTGGGCGCCTTTCCAATCGTCGCCTCGGCGAAGTCAAGCAACAATCGGAAGGTATCGCGGTAGGCGGCGATGGTGCGCGAACTGACGGCTCGCTGATTGCCCAGATGTTCGACGAAAAAGCGCTGCAGCAGGATGGGGAAGGACGATGCCAGCTTGGGGTCAGTCATGATGACCCTCTCCAACGGTAGAGGCGAACAGCTCGAATCGTTTGCCAGCGACCGCCATGAGTTCCGGGACGCCGGTCAAATACCAATAAGTATTGGAGATCTTGGCGTGGCCGACGTAGGTCGAGAGCGCCGCCATGGCGTTGTCGATATCGGCGCCATGCTCGTGCCAGAGCTGGATACGGCGGCAAATGAAGGTGTGGCGCAGGTCGTGAATACGCACCTTGCCATGGCCGCCCCGCGCGGTCCAACCAAGGTTGGTGCGAAGCTTCTGGAAAACCTTATTGATCCTCCGCTCCGCGATGAATCCACCCGCCGGAGACAGGAACAGCGGTGAGTCCTCGGTGAGTGCACCAGGACGCGCCCGAACCGCCAGATAGCGCCGTAGCTTGGCTACGACGGTGGCGTGTATGGGCACATGCCTGGATTTGCGGAACTTCGTGTTCCGAACCGTAAGGAACGCTCCATCGAGATTGACATCGCTGCAGCGCAGGTGAAGTGCTTCTGAGCGGCGCAGACCCGTAGCGGCGATCAGCCCAAAGATCGTCGCGTAGGTTGCCGGCCGCAACCCGCCCTCAGGGGCGAGGCGCGAAGCGGCGGTCACAAGGTCGCAGATCTCCTGCTCCGAATAGACGTGCGGTGCGAGGCGGCGATGTGAACGACCAAAGGTCGCGGTTTGTGGGAAATCGGTGCCGGGATCGAGCCGGGCAAGATACCTCGCGAACGGGCGAAGGGCCTCGAGGCGCCGGGCCCATGAGAAAGGACTGGCCCGTTTGGCCTGGCCTTGCACCCAGTTCAGGACGATATCGTTGGTGAGCGGGCCACTGTGACCGCGCTCGTCGGCACAAGGCGAAGGCGGTGATTTGATGGCCCTGCATCCTGAGGGCGAAACCAAGGGCGCGGCGTTCGGACAAATAGTCCTTTGCAAGCGAGAGCATGGTGCGCGCGCCGGTCATTGCGCGCTCCCCGGCCAGGGTAGGGCCACAGCTGCAAGATTGGTCAGATCGACCTTTGCGTAAATGGCGGACGTGTCGAGGCTTCGATGCCGCAGGATGTCTGCAATCTCCTTCATCGGCGCGCCGGCGCGCAGAAGTCGGCTCGCCATGCTGTGGCGGAGAATGTGGACACCGGTCCGCGTCCATCCACATCGTCGGTAGCCGGCCAGCACTGCGCGTTTGACGCTCTTCGTCGTGATCGGCTCGTTGTAGGGGGCAACATGGCGAACAAATATGGCCCGGTTCGACGTCGCGGGCCGCTCCTCGTGCAGATAGGCTGCGATCGCCGCTCCCGTCTGGGACGGTAGCGGCAGAGCATCCGCGCGTCGGCTCTTGGTGCCGACAAGCTTGATCGTGCCATCGGCCCAGTTGATGTCGTCAAGCTGCAGCTTGACGACTTCGCTGGATCGCAGACCGAGATCGATCAGACACCGCACCATCGCATAAGCCCGCAGGCGCGACGGGAACGCCTGATCAAAGGAACTCAGCAGTTCGTCGATCTCGGCGCCGGTCAGCACCTCGGGCAATGATGCCAACCGCCAGTGGGCGACCCGGGGAATCGCGGCCTTCAGTTCGCTCACCCGGTCGCCGGACATGCTGCGGAAGCGGAGATAGCAGCCAATGATGACGCCGATCGCGGCGACGGTGGTGGGTCTTCGCCCCTGATTGCCAAGGACGAAGCGGCGGATGGATGCGGCGTTGACTGTCCCCAGGGAGATCGGCTGCTCGCCGAAATGCTCGACGAGAAATCCTCCAACCACTCGGCAACGCTTCCGACGGGTGTTGTCCGCCAATCCCCAGACATCGCGCATGTGGGTATCGAAGCGCGTCAGCTCCTGTTCGATGGCGGAATTGCGGGCAGGATACTGCAGCACCACGCCGCCGGCTTCGAGTACCTCCAAAAGATGGCCCAGTGCCGCCTGCAACTCATGGCGCAAACGACGGACCGGGTCGGAGCAGGCGCACGCCGGCAGGTGCTCCGAGAGAAAGCGCATAACGGCGCCCTGGCCGATCGCTTCCAGGTCATACCCCTCCTGAGTCAGCCAATAGGCGAAATGCGCGATGCAGCACAAATAGGCGCGCTGCGTGTTCGGCGCATATCGCCTTCGCTGCAAGTGCTCACCGTACTGCGAAACGTAGGGCCGAAGAATACTGCCCTCCAGCCAAGCGCGGGGCTGTGGCTGAAGGATGATCGCTTTTTGCATGTTGATCTCCGAGTTGATGGGACTCGGAAGGATTATGCGCAGCGCCTAGTTTGAATGCCGGCCACCATCTCACTGATCTGCCGAAGAAAACTGGATAAATGTCCCGATGAGCTGCGCATAATCATCGGGTGCGCATAATCCCTGACGTAGGTCCAAATGCGCCCCGTATCGGTCTTGCCGCGTGCCAGGATCGGCACGGTGGTGTCGTCACCATGCAGACGTTCGGCGGCAAGCACATGCGCTTCGATCAGCGCATGCACCGGCTTCAGTGCCGCGGCACAAGCTCCGACCTGGTCGGCCAGTGTCGAGAGGCTGAGGTCGATGCCCTCGCGGGCATAGCGCTCACTTTGCCGGTTCAGCGGTTGATGCTGACCGAACTTCTCGAACAGGATCATGGCGAGGAGATTTGGCCCGGCGAAGCCGCGCGGCGTCACATGGAAGGGCGCCGGCGGCTGCGCGATCTTCTCGCATTCACGGCAAGAGAACTTCTCGCGCACAGTCTGGATCACCTTCCACTGGCGCGGGATCACCTCCAGCGTCTCGGTGATATCCTCGCCAAGCTTTGCCAGCTTGGCCGAACCACAGCACGGGCAGTTTGACGGTGCGGCGATAACCACGCGCTCACGCGGCAGATGGTCGGGAAAGGGCTTGCGCGACGGGCGCTTGCGCTCGAAGGCCCTGACCGTCGACGACCGTGCCGCCAGTTCCGCCGCCAGCTCGTCTTCGCCGGCGTCGGCTTCCAGTTCCTCGAGCTGCAACTCCATCTGTTCGAGAAGCCGGGCTTTCCGCTCCGAGCGACTGCCATGGATCTCGCGCTTCAGCTTCTCGATCTCCAGCCTGAGCCGCGCGATCAGCGCATCCGAGTGCGAGTTCATGGCCTGCGCGCGAGCGGCGAGTGCTTGTGCCTCCCGGCGGGCCGCACGCTCGGCCAGGATCATAACGTGCGCGCTGACAAGATCGTCAGGAAGCTGATCGGCCGCATCGGTCATGGCGCGATGGAATCATATTCGCTCCCGCCATGCCAGCGGTTTTCCTCATCCCGCCGAGCTTGGACGCCAGGTTTTTTGCGGCATCCGCCAGTCGATGCCTTCGAGCAAATAGCCCAGCTGAGCAGGTGTGATCACCACCGTGCCGTCGGCCGCCGATGGCCAGATGAATCGGCCGCGCTCGAGCTTCGTCGTGAACAGGCAAGCACCTTGGCCGTCGTGCCAGATCACCTTGATCAGGCCACCGCAGTTCGTTTCATAATGCATCCCCTTGTCAGAGTCCGGGCAGTCGGACGACTTTATCGTATTGATATTGCTCGTAGAACTTCG
>NZ_JAMYLU010000056.1:0-6470 GCF_040318135.1 Mesorhizobium sp. M1295 | reverse complement strand
TTTCCTGCGCAGCGTCGAGCACACCCTGCGCGATCTCCACGTCTTCGAGCGGCAGGTGGTATTGATCCGGATGCAGCTTCTCGGATTTGGCACCGAACTTCTCGTGGTTGAGTTGGCTGACGATGCTCTCTAGCCGGCGGCGCGCCTCTTCGGCCTCAGCCAAGGCAGCCTGGTGCTCGGCCAGGGCCGCTTGCGTCTGGGCCAGGAGCGCCTTCAAACGCTCGTTCTCTTCCTGGAGAACCGTCAGATTCATGCGCTAAAATCAAGCACATGAACACCGATAACGCCATCGGAGACAACGCCTGAGTCACTGTGCCACACACTCATCCGGCAAGCTGCGGACGCCGTGCCCCCTCGGGGCGAACCAGTCTCCAATCCAGCCCTTCGAACAAGGCCGCGAACATCGCCGGCGGGTGCTGTCACATTGTTTGGCGAGCGGGCAAGCGGAGAACAGGGCAAGATAATCAAGCAATTTGAGCGGCGATAGCCTTCCACTCGGCCATCGCGCGTAGGCGGTGATTCTGGATCTGAGCTGCGGATCTGGTTGAACGGTCGGGAACGGGCGGCTGAGTATGAGCGCAGCTTATCAGTGACGATGCGCCAGGGCCGGCAACCTTGCTTCTTCAAGAGCCGGATCAACAATCGCTTGGCGGCCTTGGTGTCGCGACGCGTCTGGATAATCTCGTCGAGAACGTATCCATGATCGACGGCGCGCCACAGCCAGCATCTGTGACCATTGATACGGACAACCACCTCATCGAGGTGCCAGATATCGTCGTCGACGGTGGCTTCCTGCGAATCCGGCGCGCATAGTCGGAGCCGTGCATCTTACCCCACCGACGGATTGTCTCGTAGGAGACCACGATGCCGCGCGCGAGCAACATTTCCTCGACCTCATGCAGGCTCAGTCCGAACCGGTGGTGGTAGAGCCAAACGGCATGGGCGACGATCTCGATTGGGAAACGGTGGTTCTTGTACGTCGCGGCAGTTTTGCTCATCCGCTCCGCCCAACGCCAATCCATCAAGCCGAAATCAACGTGACAGTACCGCTTCAATCCCAGCGCTTCGATGAAGCCAATGCGTGATCACACGACCGAGCCGTTAAAGGGGTGAAGCCGGCACCGTGTAGATACACAGTTGGCTCACGCGCCACCGTTCTCGCAAACGAGAAAGTGTCGATCATAGGCCTCTCGGCTCGGACAAGATCACTGTATTGCGGGAACGCATCACGAGGAGGTAATCTCGGTTGACGGAGCCGCAGAAGAATAGGCAATCTTCATCGACGAGTCATGAGAGGAACGTCGGAACGGGCCCAACACGTAGCGCACCAATGATGCTGGCACGCTTGCAAACAGACTCGCACGAAAGCGGGGGGAATTGCAGCTGTTCCGATCTTCCCTTGAGACCAGAGACCTGCCTCGCTGGTTTGGTCCCGCTCCGGAGCTTTGACGCGGGCCACTAAGCAGGCTCATCCCATTGCGGCGAGTAATCGCGATCGTAGATACGCAGGTTGCGCGACCGGAGCCGCGAGATCGCTACCATCTCGTCACCGGAAAGCTCGAAATCGAAGACGTCGATATTTTCCGCCAGCCTCTCCTTGCGCTCGCTGCGCGGAATGGCGACCCCACCTTCCTGCTGGACGTGCCACCGAAGCACGATCTGCGCCGAACTTTTACCGTGCCGTCTGGCGGCGTCCCCGATCGCTGGTTGCTTGAACAACGCCTCACCGCGACCGAGCGGAGCATACGCAACCACCGCCATGTTGGCCGCGCGGCAAGCGGCATGGACCTTGGTCTGGTCAAGAAAAGGATGATACTCGACCTGGTTGGCCACAAGCGGCGCATCCGACAGGTGCACCGCCTCCGCAAGCATCACGCTTGGGAAGTCCGACACACCAATATGGCGCGCCATGCCGGAGCTACGAACCGCGTTTAGCGCCTTGATGGATCCAGCCAGCGGAATGGCGGGATTTGGCCAATGGATGAGGAGCAGGTCGAGGGTGTCGAGCTCAAGGCGCTTCAGGCTCTCCTCGGCCGATCGCTCCAGGTCTCCCGGAGCGATATCGGTCAACCAGACTTTGGTTGTGACGAAGACGTCGTCGCGCGGCACGCCGGAAAATCGCAGTCCCTCGCCCACCTCGCTCTCGTTGTCGTAGGTCGATCCGGTATCGAGATGGCGGTAGCCAAGCGACAGCGCGTGCGCAACCAACTCCGAGCACATTTCGCCCTTGAGCATCCAGGTCCCAGCCCGATTACCGGGATTGCCGCGCCGTTCACCATGACGTTATGCATAAGACCTCACTTCCTTCCCCCGCCGGAGCTTGGCGCGCTCTTCTCCAAAGCAAAAACCAGCCGAGCGCGGCTGAATGGAATTGGAGCGGCTCAAGCTCACCCCAATCCGCCTGGATCTGAAATGACGTGCCGTAAGCGCTGCAGGAATTTGCTCGCTTCGGCTCCATCGATCGCGCGATGGTCAACTGAGAGCGTGCAGGTCAACATTGTTGCGACCCTCGTTCTGCCGAGACGATCTGAAACCACTCGCGGGTCGCGCTTCCAACCGCCAGAATGGCACATGCGGTGGGTTTATGACGGCGTCGAACTGTTCAATCCATAGCCGCCAAGATTAGATATGCTGAACGAGCCCGGATATCTCACTAAGCCTGAGCGCGTTGCGACCTGCTCGCTCGACAAAATCCTTTACTTCCGCTGATATTTCTATCACTGACTTTGCCCCAGGTTCTGCGTACTACTGGAGTTGCGAGGCCGTTCAACAGCGATTACTACGGAAATGTCTGCGGTTTCGCCGGCTCTTCGATTTCCACAGTTGCCTTGGCTGTCTCGACTTCGAAATTATTTTGCCCTCAATGACCTTGTCTCCAATGCCTTTTAGCCAGCGAACTATCGTAGCTTCCTCGATACCCATTCCACTCGACGGCAGAACAATGTCGGTTGTCACTTTTGCTTAGCCTTCTATCGTAACGTTATGCGGTTTAGAGCAGCCGCCGTATGGCAGCCATAATGTGCTCCTTCGTGGGGTAGAAGTTCTTCTCGAGGGCCGGACTGAAGGGCACGTGAATGTCCGGAGCGCTCAGGCGTAGGATCGGTCGCTTCAACAGTTCGAAAGCTTCTTCCGCCATCACGGCTGCAATTTCACTTCCGACGTTACAGACGGGGTGCGCGTTCTCAACAATTACTAGCCTTCCGGTCTTCGCGACCGATGTTTTGAACGCCTCATGGTCGAGCGGCTTCAACGTACGTGGGTCAATCACTTCGACCGAAATGCCCTCCTCGGCGAGCGCGTCTGCGGCCTCCATTGTCGGCCGTATGGCGCCGGCAATAGCGATAAGGGTTACGTCTTTTCCCTCGCGCTTTACGTCCGCTTTGCCAATCGGTATTACCTGCTCCGGGTCTGTGGACACATCGCCTTTGAGCGGCCAAAGGCGGGTGTCTTGGAAGACGAGTACAGGATCGCCGTCGCGAATGGCCGATTTCATGAGCCCCTTGATATCGGCGGCGCTGGTCGGGCAAATGATCTTGAGGCCCGGCACATTCATAAAAACCGGATAAGGCCGGTCGGCATGCTGCGCCGCTATGGACCCCACTGAGTACATATAGCAACTAACCACGATCGGAATGTTGATCTGACCTCCAGTCATATATCGCAATTTCGACGCCTGGTTAATGATCTGATCCGAGGCCAGATAGACGAAGCTGGCAGTTGAGAGGTCAACAACCGGTCGCAATCCGTTGATGGCAGCCCCGATTGCTAGGCCGGTAAAACTGTTTTCTGAAATCGGCATGTTCCAAATTCGGTTCTTGCCGAACCGCTGAATAAGTCTGTCTCCGCCGAAGACCGCGATGTCCTCTCCCATCAGGATGACGCGCTCATCACGATTCATTTCCTCTATCTGCGCCTCCATGATGGCCTCAAGATAGGTTATCCGAACATGGGTGCCGGGCGCTGCGGCTAGTTTCTGGGCATGAGTTTGCATGTCGATCAATTCCTCTCCAGCCCATCCACGAAGCTGTGACTGTCCGCAAGGGGCGAGTTGAACATGTAGTTGGGCAAAGTTTCGAGCCGAGGCATGGGGCTGGCCAAAGCAAATTCTACAGCCTGCTTGACGGCTTCAGCGACTTCGTGCTCGATCACTCCTAGAGTCCTTTCGTTTACGCCTTCTTCGAGGAGCACAGCGCGATAGAGCAAAATCGGATCGCGGTCGCGTTTGTGAGCCTCGACTTCCTCAATCGGCCGATAAGGCTGCCTCGGAATCACCAAGCCGAAATTGTGCTCATCGAACCGATAGGTGTTAGCTACTATAAGAGTAGGCCCTTCGCCCGCGCGCGCTCGCGCGACAGCCTGCGCCGCAGCTTCATAGACGGCGCTGACGTCCTGCCCATCAACCCTTATCGCTGGCATGCCGTAGCCCGCAGCCCGCAGCGCGATGTCCGGCTGCCCGTGGCTTTGTGCCACCGAGGTGGAGATTGCATAGCCGTTGTTCTCGCAAAGATAGATGACGGGAAGCTTCCACAGCGACGCCATATTGAGGCTCTCGTGGAACGTACCCTGGTTCACCGCTCCATCACCGAAGAAGCATAACGTAACCTGATCCACACCCCGCACCATGGCGCTGAACGCGCACCCCGTGGCAAGGGGAATGCCCCCTCCGACGATACCCGATTCGCTGATAATACCGACCGACTTGTCTGCAAAGTGCATCGAGCCCCCACGCCCCTTGCAAATGCCGCCCTCCTTTCCCATCAGCTCGGCCATGAGCACGTCCAGATGCGCACCCTTGCCGATTGGATGGCCATGCGAACGATGCGTTCCGGTCATGGCGTCATCGCCCCGCAGGGCGAGACATGCCCCTACAACAGCCGCTTCCTGACCCACGCTCGCGTGGAACCAACCAGGGATTTTGCCAGCTTTCGTCTGGCGCATACCCTCTTCTTCGAATCGGCGAATGCGAAGCATACGCCGATAAGCCTCTAGTCTCTCATCTCCGTTCAACTGCATGATCCAAACGTTGCTCCAATATCCAAGTAAAAGATGCCGCTGGGGATGGCAGAGCGCAGGTCCTGTAAATTCATCGGGTATAAATCATCCACTTCTTGGTTCTCTCAAAATCCGGAACGAAGAGCGTGCCGATAAACTATCAGGCCGCGCACTTGGCCGTAGTGATGTAATTGAGAAAATTGCCTGCTCTGAAGTCATGCGGCCTCAGCTTTAACGGCCTTGAACGATTCAAGAACGTTTTGCAGCGACGAGTGCCGTAGGGGTCGGTATCGCAATTGTCGGAGAAACCTGGTAGGTCGTGCAGGTCGGGGTGAAGGCGTTGGGCGGCGAGAACAGAATGACTCGCTTGCCGCTGAAATGATCGTGGGATGTCTTTTTCTCCCAGCGGCAAGGGTTTGGCCCCTCGATCGATTCATCGCGCACACGCGTGCGAAAGGTGCCCAAGGGAACGTTCTTTTTTCACGGTCACCGCTATTGCTCCTTGAAAGAAAACTGACGCATTGCTTCTCGCTTGGGACTGACGCAAGCCGAACTAAATCAGCATGCCAAGGCATAAGATGAGTCCGCGGCTCCCTCCTCTTTGACATCCGGTTGTAAAGGAGATCTTGGCCCCTCGCCTTCGGCCACCCGAACGACCACGTCGGTATGGGTGATCAGGGTGCCTTCGGACGGATCGAGCCGGCCTTCCACGCTGATGGCGCCGGAACGGACGTTGATGATCCGCTTCTCGTCCTCGAGGCAAAGGGTGATGGTGATCGGAAGTGTCCGTGCCGAAATAGGCGTGGGATGGGTCAGCTGTGATAATGCGCAAAAGCCCCGGCTCGCGAAGCTGGTTCAGCGCTTTGTAAAGGGTTGCGAATGAGACGCCGAGCTTGGCTTGGGTAGCCCTATGATGGCGTCCTTTCGCACTCACATGCGGATGGCGGCCGGTCATCAGCAATTCGGCGAGCGCCACGCGTTGGCGCGTAGGCCTCCGACCAGCCATGCGCAACCCAGCTACCCAGCACGGACCTCTGGAGTGGACGATGTCCCGATGTTCAGCGGGAATGCGCGCGGTCTCCTCAGGCGCTTGTATGGAGCTTCGTGTCAGCAATGGCTTTGTTCCGAGTCTTCTACGTGCTTTCTCTGGGCCTAGAAAGTCGGAAGCAAGCGCCGTACCATTTGACTGGGGGCTGGGCAATCTCATTACTTCTGCAGCCACGACGTCGTCGCCCCAAAAAATCCGCAAAACTTCTTTTGTCCGAAGCTGGACAGGAATGTCGGGCCCCAACAAATGGAGGGGGGCCGGGCCGGCGCTACGGACAAGCGGCGTAACCTACCCTTGTCCTCGCTTTGAGGTGGGTCTGCTCTTAGCCGCCTTGATGCATGGCGAGGTACTGTCACATTGATTTCGGCTTAATGGATTGGCGTTAGGCGGAGCGGATGAGCAAAACTGCCCCGACGTACAACAACCACCG
>NZ_JAMYLU010000055.1:0-6624 GCF_040318135.1 Mesorhizobium sp. M1295 | reverse complement strand
AACGGGACCGCCAAGATGATTGTGTCGGCCTCGAGTGCATCCCGCAGCGACTTGGCGACGACCGTGGGTCCAATCGCCCGAGCCTATGGCGCCAGCGCCTCGGGTGGCCGGCGGCTCGCGACGGTCACGTCGATGTTTTTACGGGCGAAGGCGTGGGCGAGGGCCTGGCCTACCGCACCGAATCCTACAATCGCATAGCTCATAATACTTCTCCGATCCGTGTTGGTCTTGATTCCCCGGCCCTCAACGGCGCTGGGTTATCCGTTTCGCTGCATGGCGACCTTCGCGAGATCTTCGGACTGCCACCCCAAGCGATGCGCGTCATCGGTTCGAATTCCTGAATTGACGCGTAGACGTCCTGCCGTGAACGACTTCCGCGCGGCCGGACGGTCAGCCGCGCGGCAGGCAAGCCCGGATACTCGAACGTGTGCGTCCAATCCTCCTCACTCGTTCATGTCGACATGGCTTGCGATCTCCGACTCAGGCGGAACCTATGACTCACAACCGACCCCAAGGAACACTGTTGCCGCCCATCTAGCCGTCTTATCGGTATCGGCGAAGCCGCTGATCTGTGCTAAGCCGCCGCCCGAATAGCCAAAGGAGTACACCCGTGAGCGAGCCGACCGTGGCCGAGGCGACCGACAGCATCTATGCATCGCTCCGGGCGAACAATGCCGACATCGACGCACATATCGCGGCGCTCAAAGCAGCGCTGACGCGAGAGGGGATAGAACAGGCGGTGTTCGATCCGGCAAGGCTGGCACAGAACAACCGTTCGGGCCGCAAGCTGATGCAGGCTTATTTTCGGCAGCGCGGCGTGAGCGTGAGGTTTTCGGCCTCGTAGGGGCGCACACTGAGGCGCCACAGCCCGCCGGCAATCATTGTGGTCCAGGACCCCTCGGGGAGTTCAGGCAAGTCCGCTTTTGGCTTCTGTAGGCCGACATGCGTCTTCTGGCCCCGCCGACGTCAAAGTACCTAGGAAATCGGCCGACAAATGGTCAATTCAATCACCTGCGCTGGCTGCCGAGTACATCAGCGACCGATTCGCCGCTTCTGGCCTTCGGATTTGACCGGCCCAATCGCATGTATCTGCCGCCTCGAGCGCTTCGGCGCGGTCAGATTTGTCTAACGCTCCTATCCGTCGAACCGACGCGAAGAACCGTGGATAGTCGCCCGAACACAAATCGAATAAGCGGAGAAACGCAGTCACCCGATCGCTGTAGACGGAAGTCGCGGCGAGCTTTGCGTTGTTGATCGGAGCATCGAACCAGGCGTCATATCCACGGTATCCACCCCAGCGCCTGTCGCGCATCTGTCGGTATCGCGTCCTCAGCCGTTCGATCGCGGCCTTCTTCGCGGCCCGCTTCTGCTCAGAAGTAACATCGTCGTCATAGACATGCCTTAGCTCGTCCCGGGTCTGCGACACCAGCACAAGAAACTCAGCTCTGCGCCTCCGGTCGGCTTCGTAACGGCGCAATCCGGCAGTATCGCCGGTCGCGCGCAGCCATTTTCTCACACCGGTTGTTTCGACAGCGACAGCGAACGCCTCGTTGAACGAGGAATCGTCATGCACGTAGACGCGCTGGTGAGCGAGTTCGTGGAATACCAGCCCTGCAAGATACGTTTCATCTTGGCTGAGCATGGTGCTTAGCAGCGGGTCACTTGACCAGCCGAGCGTGGAATATGCAGTGATGCCCGTCACATAGATGTCCAGGCCCTGTCTCTGAAGTTCGACAGCGGTTTCAATCGCAGACCTTTTGGAGAAGTACCCTCGGTACGGTACGCATCCGAACACCGGAAAGCACCATGTTCGTGGCGTCAGCGAGAATTCCGGCGCTGCAAAGATGGCCCATGTCACCGCGTCTCGACCAACGTCAACATAGCTGCGGTAGCTGTTGTTGTCCGGCAGCGCTAGTTCATCTATCGCAAACTGTCGGATGGCGCTCGCCGATGCCATTCGAGCGCGCAATGTCCCAGGGGTCGAAGGATTGTCGATCAGCTCTCCGACATCCTGGCGCGCCGCCATGATCTCCACGTGACCCTTCAAGGATTGTGCGTAGTAGGAAATGCTGGTGCAACCTGCCACGCCGGACATCACGATCATCGCAGCAACCGAACGAAAAGCATGCATCATGCCCACGGCATCGCTCACACTTCCGGATAGGGCAAATGTCGCAACTACGCCCGGTCCCAAACAGTCGCGCCAATTTGGTAAGGTCCTGGAGGGGGTTTAGGTTAGACGTTCGTCCTCGGCAAGATAGTCACAATTCGGTCACTCGCCGCCAAATTGCCGAATGTCCGGACACGGCCGACTTAAGCAACGCAGCATTTTCCACTTTGAGGCGAAATAATTCTCAACTATGGTCCGCCAGGCTTTAGGCATGGGGGAATATTGCCGATGGTTTTATCACGCAGGGGTGTCGTGCTCGGTGGCCTGGCGCTGGTCGCGGTGGGTGCAACCAGCAATATTGCTCAAGCCGCGGCGGCAAAATCCTTTTTCGCCGGTACCGCCAGCGACAACAATTTTGTCTATCGCAAGACCAACTTCGCCAAGATCGACAAGAGATGGCATCGCCAGATCGTCAAGTATTTCAGCAGCGAGCCGGTCGGCACCGTCGTGGTCGATACCCGCCACCACTTCCTCTACGTCATCATGGAAAACAAGACCGCCATCCGCTACGGCGTCGGCGTCGGCAAGGACGGCTTCAAATGGTACGGCCGCGCGACGATCGACCGCCGCGCGCTGTGGCCGCAATGGGTCCCGCCCCCCGAAATGCGTAAGCGCAAGCCGGACCTACCACCCATGGTCGCAGGCGGCGCGTCCAACAATCCGCTCGGGCCGCGCGCGCTCTATTTGCACCGCGACGGCGCCGACACCGGCTACCGCCTGCATGGCACGCTGGAGCCATGGAGCATCGGCACCGACGCTTCCAGCGGCTGCATCCGTATGTTCCCGGAAGACATCATCGACCTCTACCAGCGCTGCCCGATCGGCACCGCGGTGCAGGTCCTGCCGCACATCGCCGACCAGGCGCCCGCTTCCACCACTGTCGAATGATTGGCGCCTCATGAACCGCACGATTGAAAACACGCGCCGGCTGCTCGCCGCCGGCCTGCTGGTGCTGGTCGCATCCTGCTCGACCAGCAACACGCTGGCCCCTTCCACGCCCGACGTCACCAACACCGAGGTTGCCGGCTTCCAGAACGTGCAGCCGGGCAGCGACGAGGATTTTATCCTCAATGTCGGCCGCCGCACCTATTTCACGCAAGGTTCGGCCGCGCTCGATTCTGTCGCCAAGGCCACCCTCGACACCCAGATCGCCTGGTTAGCAAAGCATCCGCGCTGGCTGCTCAAGCTGCAGGGTTTCGCCGACGATCCCGGCGCAAGTGAAACGGCGCTGTCGCAGCAGCGCGCCGATGCGGTGATGGACTACCTCGCCGCCGGCGGCATAGACCGCAACCGCATGTGGGCCAAGGGCTACGGCAAGGACAGGCTCGTCCGCGAGTGCCCCGACAACGCCTGCAGGTCGCAGAACCGCCGGGTTGTGTCTAATTTGCGCGATGTGAGGGACGAGCCATAGGGCTGCTGTTTTGCTTGTGACCCGAAGCAGAGTCTCACACGCGACGGCGGCATGGCTGCTTTGCGCCTCATCTCAGTCGTTAACCCAAACTCTGCCTCGACTTGAAAGCGGTTGTTCCCACAACTGCAACAGCGGCAGCCAAGCGTCCTTTCTTTTGTGATGATCCCAAGAGCCATTGCTCTGCCACACTACGGCCTTTGGGTTACAGACAGGCGAGTGTGACGCCTGTTGCTTCGGCGTTTCCTGCGTGCTTGCGAACCGCAATATCGGAAGCAGATCGCTCGGTGACCTCCGTCGCCGATTTGGATCAATCAGCGGTTCACAATTTGTTTCGCGTAGGATAATGCCCGATCGTGGGAAATTTTGCGATCGTCACTGAATGAACAACCTTGACCTTTCCGCCACGACTTCGTTCTGAGCGTCAAGCCAGAGTACGCTACCAAGATTGTAAGCGGTCAGAAGAAAGTCGAACTGAGGCGTCGATTTCCACACCTTTACACGCGCGGCAGCGTCGACTTCTTCCGCACATATCCCGGAATGTATGTGCCGGCCGCTGATACTGCGATGTCAGGTCCTCGGTCAACCACTGCAGCATATCGCGTACGAGACCCTGGCTTTGACCAAGATGAATTGGAACAACACTCAGTTCGACAACGGAATGCCGATTACTATTGCGACGGCAAGACAGGTGGGGCAGGTGCTGAAGTACCTCGGAGACGGGCAGGAGATCGCTCCAAGGTACAGCTTTTACATGTAGAGAATCGGCTCTGACGCTGCGGAAGCGGGCAGCTCTATGTCGGCGAACGAAAGCGATGGAGTGAACACAAACGCCCACTCTGGCTGCGCGAACGGAGGGGAGTGCTGTGGAGTAATATCGGATAGCAGAGGACACTCGAGCGAATCCTAGGCCATCGATAGCAGTCGATAGATTCTAGGCGACCGACAGATCTGCCGCTCTGTCGGGCGTCTCCCCGCTCTTCGAACGGCGCCCATACCCCGTCGGGCCTACCTCAACCTTCGCGACTTTGTGGCCTTCAAATCTTCGGTCGCGCGCTGCTCGAAGAAGTTAGCGCGCGATCAGTTCGTGGAGATGTTTCGCCAGCACTATAATCTGCCGCTGATCCTGGTCGATGCTTCGGAGCCGGTGCTTTCCAACCATGCGGTCGAGCGGCACAATATCACGGCGGTCTGGCCGGAAAGCCGGCGCGCCAATCCCGCTGTGCGCGCCTTCCTCGACCTGTTGCAGGGTGTGTCGAGAAACAGGTGAAGGTCACGGCCAGCATTTGGCCTGAAGACACCGGGCAGGGGAAACTCAGCCGCAGGTGTCGACCGTCCGCTGGTCGGCGCCATTAGCGCCATAACCGTCTCGGCAGCTACGCGACGAAGCGGACCACGCCGCCATCCACCCGCAAAGCCGCGCCGGTTGTCGCCGAAGCCTGCTCCGAGCATGCGTAGATGATCATGTTGGCCACCTCATCGGTGGTCGCGAAGCGTTGGATGAGGGTGGTCGGACGCATCGCCTTCAAGAAGCCCTGTTCGGCCTCCTGCTGCGTGATTCCGTTTGCGTCAGCCTGCTTCGCCATGAAGTCGCCCAGGATCTCAGAGCGGGTAGGTCCCGGCAGGACGGCGTTGATTGTGACACCCGTGCCCGCGACCGCCTCGGCGAGCCCGCGCGACACCGCGAGTTGAGCGGTCTTGGTCATGCCGTAGTCGAGCATTTCCTTAGGGATGTTGACTGCGGACTCGCTACTTACAAACACGACGCGGCCCCAGCCTTTCGCCACCATCCGCGGCAGATAATGACGGGTCACGCGCACGCCACTCATTACGTTCAACTGGAAGAGGCCAAGCCAGTCCTCGTCGGGGATCTTCGCGATGTCCTCGACGCCACTGTAGCTCCGGATGTGAGCCGTACCAACATTGTTCACAAGGATATCGGCGTCCGGCGCCTGCGCGATCAAGGCCTGGGCACCCTCCGCTGTCGCAAGATCGGCGGCGATGCCCGAGATGTCGCTTCCGGGAAAGGCCTGCCGCATCTGCCTCACCGCCTCGTCGACCCGGGTATTCCCACGGCCGTTGACGACGACCGATGCACCGGCACGGGCAAACCCCTCCGCCGTCGCGCGGCCGATTCCGGCGGTGGATCCGGTGACAATCGCCTTGCGGCCCCTGAGTTCAATATTCATGTCATTTATCTCCAATGGTAGGTGGGTGATCATCCGCCGATCCAGGCTGGAAGCGCCCGTCGTCTGTTGAGTACCGACAATATTCGGGACGAAGGCAGGCCCAGTACTGTTCGGTCGAAAGCGTTGCGGCCCAAGCAACCGGCCAGGCCTCAAGACAAGCCCATTCAACTTGCCCTGCTTGCCACTTCCGCCTCCGCAGCGCGGGCGAGGCTTTCGACCCATTCCTGGTGATAGCGGTAGAGTGCACCGGGATGCTTGCGCCCGAGTTCCTCAAGGAACCAAGGGCCCTGCTGCGTTTCTTCGGTCAGCATATGGCAGCCATCGACCGTAGGAGTGATGACCCAGCCGTGGTACGCGCTCGAGCCGGTCTCGTCGCCATCGACCGTCGTCGCCCACGCGAGCCTGCGGAAGGGTTCACACTCCGTCACGACCAGACTCATCGGAAAGCCAACCGTCACCCGGCTGTATCTGGTTTGAAGCGCCAGTTCCGGCTTGCCGGTCAAGATCTTGACCTGATCTTCGGCGGGAAAGTAGCTCGACCAATTCTCGGCATCGACGAGCAGCTTCCAGACCACTTCAGCCGGCGCCTTCACGTCAATGTCGTTGAGTGCGTAGATGGCCGACGTTTTCGGATCATATCGCTCGGGCCAAATCACATGATCATACATCGATTACTGCTCCTTCTTGAACAAATCCTGGAAGATGAGCTGGCCCCAAGTGCGGCCGCGTGCGTGCACCAGCGCGCCACCCTCGTTGAGCTTTCCCAGCTTGACGGGTGCGAACCCGAGTTGTTTGGCCAAGGCCGCCACCGGAGCGGTCGCGTCCTCGTCGTCGCTCGACAGAAAGACGACCCGGTG
>NZ_JAMYLU010000054.1:0-6807 GCF_040318135.1 Mesorhizobium sp. M1295 | reverse complement strand
CGAAGTTCTACGAGCAATATCAATACGATAAAGTCGTCCGACTGCCCGGACTCTGACAAGGGGATGCATTATGAAACGAACTGCGCTCTTTTGGCGCGGAATACATAAAGTGCGCCGTTGAATGGATCCGAGCCGGCATCGCGCACCAGTGCCAAAAGGCCGTCGGGACCTTTTCTAAAATCGACTGGATGACTGGCGACCAACACCTTCACGCCAGCCGGGATCATGCCTGGCGAACCGCCCGGATAATCCGCACCAGCTGCTCCTCATTGATATCGGCACCGGCGCGAATGACCACGCCACCCAGCTCGATCTCCACCGACGCAGACGCTGTCGGCGTGACCTCGACAAAGCCGAGCCGCTCCGCATCCCTGTGTGGCGTGACCGCACCGCTCTTGATCGCCTTGCTCCGCCAGCCGAACAGCTGGGCCGGCGCCATCCCCGCTTGTCTGGCAATGGCCGATACATTCGCGCCCGGCTTCAGTGTCGCCTCGATCAGCCGCGACTTCGCTTCCGCCGACCAGCGCCGCCGCGGACGCTGCGGGCTTGCCTCCAGTCGGTTGGCAACCGCTTCAAGAACATGGAAACTTCTATCATCAGGCATAGGCGCAGACATAGAAATTGACACTGCAAGCTCCTCGGCTCCTTGCTTCAGTGTCAGTATGTCTCGCTCATCACCTCAAGCCGCGCCAGATGGGGTCAGCTTGGCGCTTACGACTGATCTGGGCCTTCCATTATTGAGCTCACTTGCAAACCTGGATCGTTGAGGCCGTCAGATGGGATATCGCAACTCCGCTCTTTACACCCTCAAATATGTGGCCGAGATGCTCGAAGAGGACGAAGACTTTTTGCGCGATTGCTCGATCGAGATGTTCTCGGAAGACGGTTGCTTGAGCGCCTACGACGACTATCCAGCATCCGAATTAAGCGAACCTATCGTCGTCTTCACCGAAGACGGCATCGACAACCTTCGGCATATCGTCGACGAGCGCAGGGCTGCGGGCCACGCACCGCCCAAACCTACCGCAGAAAACCCTCGCCCGAAATCATAGCCACCGCGGCCTTGGCCGAATGGTTACGGCGGTACAGGTTGACCCGCATCATCTGTGCGATGCCGCGCGCATCATTGCGATCCGTCTTGTTCGGCTGCGCCCCCAGGAACGCTGTCACATGACGCGTCTCGATGCAGATGACCGGCAGCCCGGCGCGCGCCAGCCCCTCGAAAGCCATTGCTACAAGGGCCGGCCTCGAGACCGACCCGTTCAATGTTCAAGGCAGGATCCTTCAGGACGAGGAGATCGTCGGAGTGGCTGACGACCTTCACCTCGCGGCAGATCTTGCCGGATTCATCAACAATACAAACCGCGGTCTCTTTCACCGCGACATCGAGGCCGATAAAGTGCTACATGCTGCGCTTCCTTTCCCGATGCTTGTGGCTGTTTGGACAGACCACGTCCTATCATCAGCTCGACGCGCAGCACCTTCTTGCATCACCGTTGAAGAAGGGGCGCAAGCCGAATACCCCATCTACCCCTTCTTCTCCTCGATCGCATTGAATGGGAGGCCAGCATCTCGACTTGCCCGGAGATTACGCCCATCCCCTGCGTTCCCGTGCGCCCGAGCTGAATCCGGTCGAACACATGGTAATCCATCCGCGCCAATTGGCTCTTGAACCGCGTCTTCGACGTCCAGAGAGCTACATCTTAGACGCGGGCTGCGAGCTTCGATACTTAGGATACGTTGGTGGATGACGAACCGCTCCAATTCGTAAGTCAAGCCCGCACCCGCTCGTTCTTCGGGTCATACATCGGTGTAAGCGAGACTTCTGCGGCAAAGCGCTCACCGGCGATCTCAATCTCGTAAGAAGACGAGAGCAGAGCTGCCTCGCTTTCGTTCTTGCAAGGTACATAGCCAAGACCGATGGCCCCGCCGAGGGTGTGCCCGTAGGCCCCGGAGGTGATTGTTCCGGCGATCCGACCGTCTCGGAAGATGACTTCGTTGTGATGAAGTAGTGGAGTGGGGTCTTTCAGACGGAACTGAACTAGCCGACGCTGGAGCCCCGCCTCAAGTTTTCTCAGCACCGCATCTCGCCCAATAAATTCAGGCTTTGCCGTCCTGACGGCGAACCCCAGTCCCGCTTCGAGCACATGATCCCCGCTGCCAACATCATCGGGGAGGTGCCGATATGCCTTTTCGATGCGGCACGAGCTGATGGCATGAAGGCCACACAGCTTGAGTCCCACATTTGCGCCCGCCGCCTCGATTACTTCGAAGACATGCGCGGCTTGGTCAGTCGGAATGTAGATCTCCCAGCCCAGCTCGCCGACATAGGTAACTCTGTGGGCCCGCGCCAGACCCATGCCGATTTCAATCTCCTGGCAGGTGCCGTACGGATTATTTTCGTTGGAGAAGTCATTTGGGCTTACTCTGCCGAGCAGTTCGCGCGAATTTGGTCCCATCACCGCCAGGACGCTTTCTGAAGCCGACATATTGGTGATAACGACGAACTCGTCGCCTAGATGCCGTCTCAGCCAAGAGAGATTGGGTTGCAATGTGAAGGCCGACACGACGAGCAGGAACGCAGTCTCCGTGAGACGACTCACGGTGAGATCGCTCTCGATCCCACCACGCTCGTTCAGCATTTGCGTATAGACGATCCGGCCAACCGGCACGTCGACATCGTTGGAGCAAAGCTGCTGGAGAAAGCTGCAAGCGTCTCGGCCCTCCACTCGGATTTTTCCGAATGAAGTCAAGTCGAAAACAGCTACCCGTTCACGAACCGCCATATGCTCGTCGCGCTGATTATCAAACCAGTTTTGGCGGTGCCAGGAGTATCGATATTCGCGCTCCTGGCCCTCCTTGGCAAACCAGTTGGCGCGCTCCCAGCCCTCCGCCTCACCGAACACCGCGCGGCGTGCTTTGAGATGTTCGTGAATTGGCGAGCGTCGAATGCCGCGCGCTGTTGTCATCTGACGGGCGGGGAAGTGGTCGGCAAAGCTAAGTCCCACTACCTCCGAAACCCGTTCCCTCAAGTACCAACGGTTCTTCTGAAACGGTTGCATCCGACGGATGTCCGCGCCTGACAAATCGAAGGGCGGCTCGTCGTCATTCATCCACTGCGCCAGCGCTAAGCCCGCACCTCCTGAGGCAGCTATCCCTGTACTGTTGTAACCGCATGCTACCCAATAGCCCTTAACATCAGGAGCTTCACCCAAGTGATATCGGTCGTCCGGAGTGAAGCTTTCTGGCCCGTTGAAGAAGGTCCGAATACCGACTGTGGCCAGCATCGGCATTCGCTTTAGAGCCTTCACCATAATAGGCTCGAAATGTGCAAAGTCCTCGGGCAACTGATCGAAGCAGAAATCTTCCGGGATGCCGTCCATGCCCCACGGTTTCGCCTTCAGTTCCACCGCCCCGAAAAGAATTTTTCCTGCATCTTCCTTGTAGTACGTATGTTCATCAAGGACCCGTAGGACCGGCAGCCGAGTTAGTCCGTCTATTGGTTCTGTAACCATGTAGAAATGTTCGCACGCATGCAATGGAACCGCGACCTCGCTTCTAGCTCCGAATTTCCGTGCCCACATGCCAGCACAGTTTACGACGCATTCCGTTTCAATCACCCCTCGCTGGTCCTCCTTCTCCCATGTTACGCTCGATACCCGGCCATTCCTTGCCTGAACACCGGCTATATTAACTCCTTCAAAGATTGAGGCGCCGTGCTGACGTGCGCCTTTGGCCAGCGCCATCGCGACGTTGGCTGGATCACATTGTCCATCATTGGGGAAATGAAGCGCAGCAGTGACATCAGACACATCGACATGAGGGTACATATCCTCCAGCTCTCGCACAGAGACTTTTCGCGCCTCCACGCCGTGGGCGGCTGCGAGCGAGAGTTGCCTATATAGCTCGTGCTTGCGCTCCTGGGTAAGTGCGATAGACAATGAGCCGACGCGGCGAAGTCCGGTTGCAATACCCGTCTCGCCTTCCAGGCTCGAGTAGAGTTGCATTGAGTACTTGGTCAGTTTTGTCATGTCGCTAGACCCGCGAAGCTCGCTGAGTAATCCAGCGGCGTGCCACGTCGTGCCGCACGTAAGTTGCTTACGCTCGAGCAGGATCACGTCCGTCCATCCGAGCTTCACCAAGTGATATGCGACGGAGCACCCCGACACCCCGCCTCCGATTATGACAGCTCGCGCTTTGGAGGGCAGTGACTTCATTTCGGATAGCTTAACAACCTTGCTAAATTCTGGTGCGACTCTCATCGTAAGCTCCTGTTCCTTTTTTCGGCATCCTTCCGGCAGATTCCGCGGAGCGCGCCCTCCAGGGGCTGGATAATCCGTGAGCGTGGCGAGACCACGAAGCCATCGTAGAGCGCGATCCGCGCCTACCTCGGGAAGAGCGCCCCGCCAGTGCCGCCTGGCGGCCGGCGGGAGACGCTGTCCATGCTTGATCTTTGTGGTCTAGGTGGTTGTGGCGCAAGTCTAGCTCGTGGACCGCTGACGTTCGGCCCCAGGACCAGGATATCGGGGTCGGCCACGTCTGGATGTCGGTGCGGAAAGGCGCCGGCCACGGCCTCTGGTCCGCCAGGAATGATAGCGTCAGCGGGCCGACCACCCGCGGACGCTGCGCGTCTCGGACCGTAGACGAAGCCCGGCACGGCGAGCTCCAGTGAAGCGTGTCGGGTCGAGCCAATTCATGCCGCCCTTGGCCTGCGGCAGATTGAAACCGTCGGCGATGGAGCCCAGGGACCTCAGATCGAATTCGCGATGCACGACCGCATCGCTGCCGGCGCGCGACAGGCGTAGAACGGCTCTTTCCTGTCTCTCGCTCAAGCGACGCGCTGCCCCACATCCAGTCCTCTCCGTCGCTGGGAGCGAGTGCGTCCAGATCGAGCAGTGGCTCCCACCGGGGATCCGCCATCAGGTAGACGGCAACGGTGGTCCGGCGCCACAGTCCGTGCGGGTTTCGGGGATCTCGCCAGAAATTGTAGAGGTACTGGCCGCAGCGCGTGATCAGGGGAATGTTGTCGGGACGGTCGAAAATCGCTGAAAGGGCGTCGTGATCGCGCTCGAACTGCGTTCCATCGAAGTGCTCGAACGTCCTCGCCGAATGGCTGGCCGCGCAGCGAAGTGCCCGTTCGCCTTCCACATCTTCCAGCCCAAAGACAGGGATCATCGTCAGGAGCATTCAGCGTTGGGCGCAAATCGAATGCTGTTCGGACATCCTGAAGAATGAAAGCGCAAAGACTTCCGTCTGCTCGGGAAAGCTCAGTGGTTGCGGGGCGACCACATGTTCGGCGAGCGTGATCATGGGATGATTTCTCCTCTATTCGTCCCGTAGCGCGTTTGTGGATAGCGCAGCACGTGTCGTGCCAAATGAAAAAATCATTTCACAACAATGATGTCTGCGATAGCGCTGTGTCTCATGTCCGACTTTGTCGAAGACCCGACAACGACGGAAAACTCAAGCAGTGAAGTCCAGGCAATTTCCGAACTCGTCCTCAGAAGCCAGCGCGTGACAGCCGCGGACTATCCCGGCATTGTTGACGAGCATGTCCGGAGACCTAGCATGTCCGGAGACCTAGACCTAGCATGTCCGGAGACCTAGATGCCGTAATGGGCCGGCGCTCCTCGCATAGCCAGGAAAGCGGCTGTCCCTCAGGGTGATGGTATTGAATGGAGTCCGATTGTGCCGGCCCCAAGCATCAAGCGAGGGACAACCATGGACTATTATGCAGGAATTGATGTGTCTCTGGAACTCTTATGTTCATTTGGAAGCGGCGTGGCCACGCCTGTTCGTCCCGCCAATAGTGGCTGGTCCTGCATGGTGTAGTAATGCGCAATGTAGGAGACAGGCTCTCAAGACGACGGTTTGCAAACTCTTATACGCGGGTTGGTACCGCATTTCTGTGTGTACGCCTGGGGCTGCTTCTATCTTAGCACGGGCATCGACGTCGTCGGCCGCTCAGTTCTATCGAAGATTCCCCGACCGGGACCCTGCCTCCAACATTGAGCATCAGCAGATGATCAATCTTGTTTCCTCTTTCTAATTGGTCGCCAAATGCGAGCGGCGCTAAGTTAAGCTTGATGAGCTGGTTGCACTTCCTGGCCAACAGGAAGGCCCCCATTTCTCTAGCGATCGCAGTGATCGCGATGGCCTTGTGCTTCCCCGCGAGGATCATTTTTCGGTAGCGAGAGCAGAGGCGGAGCTGACCTTTCCACGCTATTTCGCGAACGGTTCTCGGCAGGCCTTCCAACTGCGCTTGCTTGGTTCGACTTACCCGCGCAGGGAAGCGGTAAGCCCATGCGTCTTCGACCAGAATGCGACGGGCCCGACAGTTCCCGGCCTTAGCGATCCCGCCGCGTTTGACATGTTCACCTGTCGAGCTCTCTCTGACGGAACGAGGCCAAGAAAGGCCATCAGCTGGCGGGGGTTTTCAAAGCGGCGATGTCGCCGATTTCGGCAACAAAGACGACGGCGGCAATCAAGGATACGCCTCGCAACGCCTGATTGGCTTCGACAACAAGGAGCTATCCTCCAGGATTTGACAGTCTCCGAGATCAGATCGGTCAGACGCTTTAAGCGTACGCCTCCGGCAAAGCTTTCGATTACCCACATCGTCGGCTTGATCCAATGGAGATGCCGAAGGCGATGTCGTGCAAGCGGGTCATGCCGCGCCAGAGACCATGCTGCCGGAGGCGGATCATGGTTGCGGGCGAGACAGCCGCCAAGCATGGCGATTTGCAGCAGGTAGGCGGCGAGCGTGGGCCGTTGGAGGCGCGGTCGCGTTCGGGACGCGTCGATCTG
>NZ_JAMYLU010000053.1:0-7188 GCF_040318135.1 Mesorhizobium sp. M1295 | reverse complement strand
GGATGTAAGCCAGAACCTGCGGACTGTAGCGCTTGCCCACCGGCGGCAAGGTGTTGATGGCGGCGAACTTCACCTGCAGCCAGGTTGTCTCGTCCTGATCGACCGTAATGCGATGACGTCCCGCCCAAGGCGCCGCCGCAAGTTGGGCAAAGACGCGATGAGCAGGATCGTATGGGGCAGCATCGGCAGGTCGCGCGGCCAGCCTGTTCTTCTGCACCCGCACGATGAAGCTCGTACCAAGGTCTTGCGCGGTGCAATAGAGCTCGTAGATATCGCTCTCCCGGTCACCCACATGCACGCAGCGCTCGGGCGCGCCAACGAGCGCGATGGATTGGCGCAGGTTCTCCAGCCAGCGGTAGCTCTCTTTCGTCTCGATCGGCACGCGCCTGGGATTGATGTGCCGCTTGAGCGCGAGCGTTCCCTTGAATTTCGTTCGTGTCCAGAATTTCACCGTCGTCAGACCGAGGGGTGTGCCGGTGAGGGTGACAGCCAGGCTCGAATGCATCAGCACCCCGCACGAGGTCAGCACGTTGGGCTGCCCGGCCTTGTAGCGCCCGGCGTTGATGGTTTTTGGTGAAGCCGATTTTGCCCGGCTGCGCGCGGCTGTAGATAAATTCGGTCGTGTCCTGCAGGATTAGGATCGGACCTTCGCTCGCCGCAACGCGCGCCGCGGTCGCGACGAAATGGCCGGCTAGAACGCTATGTTCGGTCACACGCGGATTGTCAAAGAAGCGGTAGGCCGCCTTCGCCGCCGCCCAGTCGCCGCACGCCGCCGGGATTGGCTTGCCCGGCGCAGCTGACATCTGATCCAGCAACCGTTGCAGCCGACGGCCCAGACGCTTGTCGGGAAGGGCCGCCGCAGAAAGCTCTTCCTCCTGCCAAGCGGCTTCGCTGCTGCTGGTCTTGTCTCGCATCCGTGACGCCTCCGTGATTCGGCGTCACGAACAGAATCACGGCAGATTCATACGCGGCAATAGGCCCCGCCCACGATGTGGGTAATTGAAAGCCGGTGAAGACCGCAGACGTGCGTATCCGCGGCCATGAGCACCTGAGCACCGCGGTGCTGAGATCAAGCTTTCGATGGGGAGACGCGATGATATTCTTCGAGGAGGAGTTTGACCTCCTCCATGCCTTCATCGGTGAAGGCCAAGATTCCGTCGTCATCGTTAGCGCCGTACACCCAGATGACGCCGTCCTCGGGCTCGAGACCGACGGTCAGGTCCTGGATGAGCGCTTCGCTGACACCGGGGTCCCTGGCGACGCGGTCGACGGTATACGTGATGCACCTTATCGCGCTGTATGATCACGCTGCCGCTGGGTGGGTCCGCAGTTTTGCGGATCTCCAATTCCACGGCAGCAAATCATCGATCCGATGGGCCGGATACCCCAGAATATTGGGGCTCGACCGCCATGGTTGCAATCGGTCTTCGGACTCCGCTCAAGGGAGGACGCCAACTGCTTAGTATGGCCAACTGCATTTATCGTCCTGATTCTCATAGGTGCTTTTTTGGGCATTGTCGGCTTTCCGGTGCCCCTCGTCCAATCTTGAATCTTAGTCTCAATCGTTGCACTTGGCCTCATCCTGGCCCCGCGGTCGATCTACCCCTGGCGCCAGGCGCATCGATGATTGTATTTTTTCACTCTTTCACGGCCATACACACACGGAACGGAGGCTCCCATTAGGCGCAAAGGACCGGGCCTTGGGGAAGGGCTCCCCATTTCGTGTCTGGCACCTCCGGCTCGACGGGCGTGCCGTTGCGACCCTGCTCGCTGGCAATTGGGATGACTCTCCATGCACGAAGCCTGCAGTGGCCGAGTTCACACCGCACTCGATTTCTATACAGCGCCGGCGTCATCGAACGCCCACGCCGGCTGACGTGTCGACGGCTTGGTCTAACACCTTTTTGGCTCACCTTCGCGATGCGCGGCAGTGGCTTTTCCCGCCCGTCTTGCTTGTCCTATTGTCGCAACGCCAACGCTAAAAACGTTCTACATTATGCCGATTTCCTGCTTATGCAGCGGGTTATTCGACGCAAACCGCCGATTTGATTTTGTTAGGTTGATCAGGCAGCACGCGTTATCAAATCGATAAAGAACAAAGAGGAGACGCTCGGTCTGCGACGCACGACAGGCCGGCCTATCGGGGCGGTGTCGACGTCAGGTGAGCGCGGGCAGTCGATTGTCAATCTGACCGTGAGCCACCTGCGTAGACGTCGCTCGGTTGTACCGCGCCGCAGCTGCCATTTCGTAAGCTGCGTATCTTTTGGTTTTTGGAGGAACGTTTAGGTCATGCAGTTGAATGGTGATCGGAGATTAGAGGCATATCGGCGGATGCTTCGCATCCGTCGATTCGAAGAAGAGGGTATGCGCCAGTTTAAAGCAGGCCGGATCCCTGGTTCTTTTCATGCGAGCGTTGGCCAGGAGGCCGCTATCGTGGGGGCATGTGTTGCCCTCCGGGAGGATGACGCAATGACCGGGACGCATCGTTCGCACGGCCATCCGATCGGGAAGGGTGCGCATTTGGACGCGCTCATGGCCGAGTTGATGGGCAAGGAGGGCGGCATTTGCAAGGGGCGCGGCGGTTCGATGCACCTTGCGGACAAATCGGTCGGGATCATCAGTGAGTCGGCCATCGTCGGTGGGGGAATTCCTCTTGCGACGGGGTGCGCCTTCAGCGCTATGATGCGGGGGGTGGATCAGGTCACGCTGTGCTTCTTCGGTGATGGAGCGGTGAACCAAGGCACCTTTCACGAGAGTCTCAACATGGCTTCGCTCTGGAAGCTCCCGGTTATCTTTCTTTGCGAGAACAATGGCTATGCAATCAGCACCTCGGTAGCGAAGAGCCACGGGCAGCCGGACATCGCGCTGCGGGCGGCGGGCTACGGCATGCCCGGAGTAACAGTTGATGGTCAGGACGTGAGCGCCGTCTATCACGCTACGGCACAGGCCGTCTTGCGAGCACGCACGGGCGGGGGGCCTACTCTCATTGTAGCCAACACCTATCGGTTCGACGAGCACAATTTCGGCCTGGTCATTGTAGGGGAGCCCTATCGACCGGTTGAAGAAGTCGAGGCCTACAAACGCGAGCGAGACCCCATTGTGCTATATCGCACTGTGCTACTCGAAGAGGGCAAAAATGAAGAGAGCTTGAAGGTAATCGAGGATGAAGTCGCCGAAGCCGTCAAGCAGGCCGTACAATTTGCTTTGGCCAGCCCCATGCCTCGACCAGAAACTCTGCCCGGCTATATGTTCAGCTCTCCCCTTGCGGGCCAGTACAGCTCTGTGGCTGGGCTGGAGAGGAATTAATCGACATGCAAGCTCATGCCCAGAAACTTGCCGAGACCGTCGGCACCCACATTAAAATGACCTATCTCGACGCGCTCATGCAGGCGCAGATCGAGGAAATGGAGCGTGACGAGCGCGTCTTCCTGATGGGGGAGGACATCTCGGTCTATGGCGGCGACAAGCTTGTCGAGCGATTCGGCAAGAACCGGGTTAGAGACTTCCCGATTTCGGAAGGCAGTTTTACCGGCCTCGGAATCGGCGCGGCCATCAATGGATTGAGACCGATCGTAGACCTCTCCATCGCCAGCTTCGTCTACCTACCCTCGGATCAAATCATCAACCAAGCCTCGAAATTGCGATATATGACAGGAGGTCAGATCAGCATTCCTATCGTATTTCGTTGCTGCATGTACGCGATGGGATCGAAGGCGGCGCAGCATGCCGACCGGCCTTATCCTTTTTTTATGAATGTGCCGGGCCTTAAGATCATCTGCCCGACCAGCGCGGCCGATATGAAGGGGTTAATGAAATCGGCCATTCGCGACGACGATCCGGTGCTCGTCTTCGAAGACACCCGCCTGTGGGCGCTCAAGGGCGATGTGCCCACAGATCCGGACTATCTAATCCCGATTGGCAAAGCGGATGTGAAGCGCGAAGGAAAAGACGTGACTCTGGTCGCCATTGCCGGTGCCATTCGCCCGGCGATGGAAGCTGTCGACGCGCTTGCCGCGGAAGGCATTTCGGTTGAATTGATCGACCCACGTACGCTGAAGCCGCTCGACCATGAGGCGTTCAAAACATCAGTCGCGAAGACCGGAAGACTGATCATCGTAGAGAACGCGCACCCCGTCTGTAACGTCGGAAGCGAAATCGCAGCCGTGATGGCGGAAGAAGCTTTCGATCTCTTGAAGCGGCCGATCTTGCGCTTGAGCGCTCCGGACATTCACGTGCCGTTTAGCCCGGCCCTCGAGAAGAACTTCTACCCGACCAAAGATCGGATCATCGCCGCCATCCGGCGGCTACTGTAAACATCCTAATACGAAGAAGGCTGAGCAAAGTGACAACCGACATTCTTTTGCCATCAAGCGGGATGGGTATTGAGGAAGCTACTATAGTGGGTTGGTTGAAAAATATAGGAGACCAAGTTAGCGAGGGCGAGATTATTCTTGAGGTTGAGACAGCCAAGGCGACAGTAGAGGTCGAGGCCCCCGCAAGCGGAGTACTAGCCACAATCGTCGCGACGGAAGGTCAAACTGTCGAGGTCAATGCCGTGATTGGAACGATTGAAAGCTGATGTCTCGCCCTTTTACCGAGGTTCAACTGACACCTTTGAGGAAAGTCATCGCCGCACGGATGACAACCGCAAAGCAGACAATTCCTCACTTCCGCCTTGTGACCGAAATGGAAGTTGATGCTCTGTTGCGCTGGCGGGCAGCCATCAACGAAACCGATCCGACAAGAAAAGCATCCATCAATGATTGTCTAATCAAAGCGGTTGCTGTGTCGTTGATCGATAATCCCGCCGTTAATTGCCAGATGGCAGAAAATTCGATCCACCAATTCCACAGTGCCGACATTTCGATTGTAATTGCTGTTAAAGGTGGCCTTGCGACACCTGTGGTCCGCGGTGCGGAACGCAAGTCAGTGATGGAAATATCTGCGGAAGTTAAGGATTTCGCTGAGCGAGCGGGCCGCAACGCGATCAAGCTCAGTGAAATATCCGGCGGCTCGTTCAGCATCTCTAACCTCGGCGGCTATGGTATCCAACAGTTCGACGCAATCATAAATGCACCACAATGTGCTATTTTGGCAGTAGGGAGCGCAGGACCGCGAGTTGTCGCGAATCGCCTCGGCGAGACGCGGGTGGCAACGATTCTGACATGCACGCTCTCAGTCGACCATCGCGCCGTCGATGGAGTCGAAGCGAGTAAATTCCTGCAGGGCTTGCAGGATGTCATCGCAAATCCGGACAGATTGGGTCGAGGCTGAGGGCGCCAAGCTCCAGCTAACATTTTTTGATGGGCAATTCCGCGGCTCCGGCGTGCGGAGGAAAGAAGTGAGGATCTTATGCACAACGTCATGGTGAACGGCGCCGCAATCCCGGCACTCGGGCTTGGGACCTGGACACTCAAGGACGAAGTATGCTCGGAGCTGGTCGCGCATGCGCTTTCGCTCGGCTACCGCCATCTCGACACCGCGTCGACCTATGACAATGAGAGCGCGGTGGGCGAGGGACTGCGACTTTCCGGCGTACCGCGTGAAGACGTCTTCGTCACAACCAAAGTCTGGTATACTGAGATTGCTTCGGGAGATCTGGAGCGATCGGCTGAACAGAGCCTAAAACGCCTTGGCCTCGACAAGGTTGATCTTTTGCTGATCCACTGGCCGCACCCGGAGATCCCGCTGGCGGATTCCATCAAAGCGCTGAATGCGGTTCGCAATTCCGGCATAGCGGGACACATCGGTGTGTCGAACTTCCCATCCGAAATGCTTGGTAAGGCGATACGCCTGTCGGATGCGCCGCTCGTGGCCAATCAGGTGGAATATCACCCCTTTCTCGCACAAACCAAAGTCCATGCCGCTTGCCGCGCGGCAGGTATGGCGATGATTGCCTATGCCCCATTGGGCCGAGGCGGAGCGCTGCTAGATGAAGCAGCGATCGCGGACGCGGCTAAGCGGCACAGCAAGAGCCCGGTCCAGATAGTGCTTCGCTGGCACGTACAGCAAGAAGGTGTGGTCGCGATACCTCGAGCGGAGCGCAAGGAATGGTTGGCGGAAAACATAGACGTGTTTGATTTTGAGCTTTCCGGCGAGGAGATGGCAGCAATCACGCGGCTCCGCTCGCACAACCTGCGTTTCTACGTCAACGAAGGCTACCACGCGCCGCAATGGGACACTATCGACTGATGTCGCCCCACGCATACCGTGTTCCACTTTGAAAAGGTGCCTGGCGCACCGGCGGCGTGACCCGAAAAGAACGTCAAATTGGCGATGATCGAAGAACGCCGTCCGCCAAAAAAGCCATGAACCGGCCATCCCTTTGGGCGCTAATGGGCAAGCGCTCTCTTTGAAATTCGCACCTGCCGAAGGCAGTGCGGCCTTGCTGTTACAGAGACTGCGCTCTGCTAGCTGCGGCGGCGCGCCTTCCTTACATGCGGCGTGGATTTGCGCAGTTTTCAGCGAACTTCCGCCAATTTTCGGGTCATTTGGTTGAGATGCTGGCTTACAGTTCCAGCTCGGTGGAACGTCAACGTCACGGTCAGTGATTTCACAGCGGTATAGTCAGTTGCCCCATCGAACAAGAAGTGGAAAAAGGGAACGAAACCGATGTCAAATGCTCAACCTCAATGCATTTCACTCTTTGGCCGCCTCCTGTTTGCTCTTGTGTTGGGCGCTATAGCGCCTTGCTCGGCAATTGCCCAGACAACGTTGGAACAGGCTAAGTCAGATGCTGTCACAATCGCCATCGCAAATGAACCGCCCTACGCTTTCATGGACACGGATGGCTCGCCAACAGGAACCGGACCGGAGCTAGACAAAGCAATTTTGCAGGAAGCCGGCGTCACTCAGTTTTCGGGAGCGGTGATGGAATACGGCGCCATGATGGTGCTGTCACATTGTTTGGCGAGCGGGCGAGCGGAGAACAGGGCAAGATAATCAAGCAATTTGAGCGGCGATAGCCTTCCACTCAGCCATCGCGCGTAGGCGGTGGTTCCGGATCTGAGCTGCGGATCTGGTTGAACGGTCGGGAACGAAGAGATTGCGGACGGTGGAAAAGATTGACACGAAGTGCTGCAGGGAAGCGATCGATCTGAAACCCTGCCGTACTCGCTCCCGCTTTCGGAATGGAAGATGAGAATTCTCGGCGCGGTTGTTGAGGCCTTTGTGCGAACGGTGCTCGAC
>NZ_JAMYLU010000052.1:0-7600 GCF_040318135.1 Mesorhizobium sp. M1295 | reverse complement strand
GCAGTTTCAGCATCGAGATACGCGCCGAGGAGGCAAGCCCCTTGAGCACGGCAATGCCTTCCTCAGGTTCAATCACCAGAAAATTACGACCCATGAATTTGCCAGTCTATACTTGTGGAAGAAGCTATCGCCTCGCTAATTCGTGTTCTGTAAGCTTGCGTTGGTGGGCGGGACCGTTGCAACGGCGTCGAAGGAAACGCCGAGCCGGCAATTTGGTTACATGCAAGCGGCTCCACGTTCGGTACGCATTTGAAGCCACACCGCAACAAGGATGTTTGGCTCAGGTCTAAATTGTTTGCCGCGCAGCTCGGCAAGGCACGCATCGATTGCAGCAAGCCGCGAGTCGCACCGGTAGCGTTGCGGGGGGCTAGTCATGGGTGCGCCGCAATGCTTCATCGTTCGCTCCCGCCGTGGCGACCACTGTATGGATCATGGCAAGGACGGCTTGGGACGCGCTGTGGTGCACCATGTGACCGGAATTCTGCACGATATGAATCACCGAACCTGGCACATCAGCATGAAGGCGGTGGGCCTGCCCCTTCGCATCGAGCAGGCGGTCACCATCGCCGGCTAGGATTCCGGCAGGCACCGATACCTCTTTATAGCTGGAGCGAAGCAGCGCCGACGGAACAAGTAAGCCCGATTCCGCTGAGGTGGACCGCAATTGCGAGGGACGGCTTGCAAGTTCCTTCATAGCCGAAGCGGAGACGGTCGACACTGCAGCCGGCCCAAATATCTTCGGCACTGCCAGCGGCCAAGTCAGCCTGACAAGGAGTGGCATAAATGTGTGACACAATGCGCTTCCAATGCGGCCGGGCTTTCGGCCCGCTTGTTGGTCTCGCGGATCGAAATGATGATCGAATACTGATTTGACGCGATGGTTGACCTCGCGCATCAGCATGCGAATACGATGCCCGGTTTCCCTCGGCGACGTGATGTCCCGGGCAATCTTCGATGATCTGCCTGGTTGCATTGCCCACAGGCGATTTCCGCTGTCGTGAACATACGATGTAGGCGAGTCGATATGGCTCGACCATCGCGTCAGCGCACGTCTGAAAAGGCCGGGGCAGGGCCGGGCCAAGATAGATAAGCTATCGTGATGCTCAGGTAGCTGGTTCAATTGGCCGGTGGTCATCTGCGTGATCGCATTCACGCTATCGTTCTCGGCCCGCATGAAGTCCAGCTGACTGGCGACTTGTTCCTCGAGGCCTATACGCGGCGCATGAAAATGCAGTGTCCAGCTTTGGCGATGGCGGGGGCGCTGGATTGTTGATATTGTACGCACGGAACAGGCGCGCAAATGACATCTGATTCAGAGAAGCCCGCGGCGGTCGAGCAGTTGCTTGATACACCTGAGCTTGCAACCGCACTGGAAAGCGAACAGTTCAAAAAATTCCTTGACCAGGTGCCGATCGCCATAGCCGTTTCCGACCTTGCCGCTGAGGAGCGTGTGGTCTACGCCAATCCCGAATTCGAGAAGCTCTCAGGCCTGATGGCCGCCAGGCTCACCCGGGAAAACTGGGCAGCCCTTTTGGGCAAAGGCCTCCATCAGCAAAAGGACAGGCCGCTTGCCGAGGCCGTGGTCGAGGGAACCGATTTAGTCGGCACCTACAGGCTGGAGCGCAACGAGGACAAGCCGGCGATCGTCGACGTTTATTCCAACGTGATCGAGGACGACAACGGCAAGATGTGCTTCCGGCTGGTGGCGCTGGTCGACGTATCGGCCCATGGCGAGGCGGGAGATGAGCGCTCGGTGGAGGAGCGTGTCAGCGAGAAAGACACGCTGCTACGCGAACTGCAGCACCGGGTAAAGAACAACCTGCAGATGATCACTGCACTGATCCGGCTGGAAAGCCGCAACGCAACCGAGGCCGACCGGAGACGGTTTGAGCGGCTCGCCGGTCGCGTCGACGCTCTGGCGATCCTCTACCAGACGCTAACGGCCGACGAGCCGAAGGAGGAGGTCGATCTTGGCGTCTATCTCAGCCAGATCGCGTCCGCGGTGATGAGTTCGCATGCAGTCGAGGGGATCCGCCTGGATATGAAGGTCGATACATATCCCGTGTCAATAAACGTCGCCATGCCGGCGGGACTGGTCGTGAACGAATTGCTGACCAATTCACTAAAGCATGCGTTCCGGGGACGCGACGGCGGCACGATAACGCTGCACAGCATCGTCAATGGCGACGGCTGCCGGGTTATAGTGGCGGACGACGGAATCGGCCTGCCGGAAGGCGAGACGTGGCCCAAGCCAGGCAAGCTCGGAGCGCTGATCGCGCGCTCGCTGACCGAGAACGCCAAGGCGCAGTTCGCAGTCGACTCTAGCGCTAGCAAAGGGACGAAGGTGACCATCATCTTCAAACGATCGGCGGCAGCAAGCTGAAAAATTGCCGTCGAACATACTGCACTGGCAGTTGCGTTCATATCGCGGCCTTGAACAGTGTGCTTGCAAATAGGCCCGGAGGTCTTCGAGACGGCTTCCATCACCGGTCCAAATTTCCCGGTCGAAGGGCCGCATTATTATTGGCGGGGAAGCAGGGACGACGTGTGGGGGCGGTGCGCTCGCTTGGGTTAGCGCATAAGGCCCGCTGTCCGAAGGGCGTGCTCGATGAGGTTCTTCACGCCCGGCTGGCCCGATGCGTTAGTACGCGGGGACTGGAGGGTGGCGGTTGACTCCGAGGACGCCGTCTTCGCCTTTTCCATAGCTGGTATCTCCAAACGGGATGGCACGTGCTGGCGAGCAGGCAACTCTGGCCTCGATGTCGTGGAGACACCCTTCTCCGTTACCAAGATGCCCCAGAACCGCGCGATCTCCTGAGTGGAAGAGATGCCGACATCAAGCATAAAGGGTCCCGGAGCGCCGAGGCCGTTGCCGAGCGGCCCATCCCAGCGATCATGTTGACCTCGATCAAGACTTCTCCCGCGCCATCACGCCAAACTTGCTTTGCGTGCTGGCCGGCAGCCTAAAGATGCGTTAGCGCTTTTGCCCGATGGACCTCCCGCCAGTGGCTCGCGAGCGCTTCGGCGTTGGAAGGCGAAACCGTCTGGTCGGCGGTGCCGTGGCAAATTGAGATCTTCGGCCACGGTCCTCGATGATGCGACGCGCCGCGGAGTTCGTTGCAGATCCTGTTCCGACGGGCCGCCATGTCCACGCATTCTATCGAACGCGTCCGGGATTGTCGTTGCGCTGCCGTAGGGCAGGCCGGCAATATCGCACAGCCTTCCAAATACTTCCGGATATGTCGCCAGCATGGCCGCTGCCATTGCGCCTCCAGCCGAAAAGCCCGTGGTCGAGACCGTGGGTGACGACCATCGTCTTGATCATCTGGCGGATCGAAAGCGCCTCGCCCGAACCGCGCTTGGCGTCGTCAGGCTGGAACCATTTGAAACAGAGGTTTGGATTGTTGCCGCGTTGCTGCTCGTGAAAGAGCAGGGCGAACCCGGTTTCGTCCGAAAGTCGCGACCATCCGGAGTGACGGTTGTACGCTGCCGCAGTCTGGGTGCAGCCATGCAGCATGACCACGAGCGGAGCGCCTTTGGGCAGTTCATCGGGAAGATAAAACGTGGCCCCCAACGCGCCGGGTTTGGTACCGAACTCGGCCAGCGTCTGCAGATGGTTCGACCCGCTACGTTTGGGAGTATGTGACGCATATCGCGCTTACAACGCGGCGATACTTGCGACGTATCGGATTTTTTTCGCAATCGAGCCGCCTCCGGTTGTGATGCCCGAATGGACCTCGATCCGCTCAACGCATACGCAGCAATATCGCTGCCGCATTGCACAATAGCAAGGTAGGTGGGGAGACAAAGTCCGGCCGAGCCCTGGAGCTGGGCTTGGAGGAAACCTGATGGTGGGCAGACCGCTTCCTTGTCGCGGTGCCGCTTGCCGCCCTGCGCTGCCGCTGCGATGGCGATGTATTCTGGGCGTAGCAGTTCAACAGACGCTTTGTCGGCCGACGCGCTTGCGGCAACCGCCCCGCCAAGACAAACCAAGTGATGGGCGGACGGTGGCGCACTCCGGAGGTCTACGGGAACATGACACGACAGTGACCGGCGAGCTTCGCAAGGCGTGCCTCCGTTGCCGCATGCTTCACTTAACGCGGAGCACCCGACTTCTGCCCCATCTCCCGGCCGCCTTCTCAGATCGTGTGGGGCTGGAGATCTCGATGAACGGGATGCGGTCCATGACGGATACTCCCCGCTCCGATGCTACACCGAAACTCGATCCAGAACAGCTGCAGCTGCGGGCCTCGCCTCGCCGCGCTGTGCGCTTCAAGCGCAGCATTATTGTCGCCATTGCAGCTGTTGCTTCCGGCACCGTTCTAGGCGTCACCATGATGGCGCTGCAGGGACCGGCGCTGCGCATCAAAGAGCAGGCTGACGAGCTTTACAACACTGAGCGGAAGCCAACCACGGAGGCAATTGAAAGGCTGTCTAAGGACTATTCCGGGATCAAGCCCAAGCCCCCGATGCTTGGACCACCGCTGCCCCGCGACCTCGGCCGCCCCACTCGCTACTGACGGCGCGCTCGCGAGCGGCTTCGTAACCGCCGAGCTACACCACCTGATGGGACACGACCGACGAGCCTTCCCAAGGCCGGTAACTTGCGGCTGGCGGGCTGTCCAACTGGGTGCGTCCGAGCAATTGGATTCCCCGGTGTAGAGTACTGGATCTCGCCTTGGCCGGCTGCATTCCTGGCTGCGTCCCCTACGATACATTGTCGAGCAGGGTCGACTTATCCAAGCCTTGTGTCGGCTCAGGCGGCCATTCACCATTCGGCGTCATCTCGTTGACTGTCTCGGGTAGATCCCGCGCAATCCTTCTGATTAGCTCGTCGCGCGAAAGACCCGTGTGCATCAAAATGGACGTGAGTGTACCTTCGTCCATTGCCGCTTCGACGTCCCTTGGCTCGATCGGTTGGTTTGGCCCGCTGCCAACCCACGAGTCGACCTTCGATCCTGCCCCCACCTCCCTGAACCGGTCGAGGATCTCACCAAGGTCAGCCCTCGACACGCCATTCGTTATCTGAGCCAGAATTCTGCGTTGCGGGTCGTTTGGGTTAAGATACCCCGCTCCCGGAATCAATTCACAGAGCTTGTCGCGATTTTGGTATGCCAGAACGCCAAGCATGGCGATCGCCAATCTTCCCAGATTTGCCATTTGGTCTCCTCCACGGTTGAGCGAATCGAAGCCAAGTCTCGGCGGATGCCGACGCGTGTGGGCTCGAACAACTTCTTGCCGGTCGGCTCGCCGGCGGAGAGGGCGCGTCCTCGGGTACTCTTTTCCATCTGACGTCTTCTCCTGACGCAGAACTTCGGGGCGCTTGGCCGCTGTCGCCTGCGCCGATCGAACGCCCTAACCCGGCGCCTTCCGGGTTTGTTCCGCTTGTCAGAGTTTGTCGGCGACGGTAGGGGGCACGACCCGACGGGTAACTCTACCGGCTCGAGAAATAGAGTCTGCCCAACTTGACCATACTTCAGAACGGCGGCGGCTCGGTTAGCCTCAGCTACCTTGGACTGCCGCCGGCTCGCGCACAAATTTCAATTTCGGCGGGACGGCGAACACCCTGAACCGCTCAGCCAGGCTGTCAAGAGCGTGACGCATGCCCACTCCCGCAGCAGCCGCACCGTGTCCACTGATGACCATCTGCGGGTTCAGGGCAGCCAGGTGCTTCACGGATCTTTCCGCCGCATCCCAGTCCGGCGTGAAGTAGCGCGGCGGACCGTGCATCTCAAGATCCTGAACGGCGACCTCATAGACTGACTCCTGACCGGTGGTGATGAAAGCGTCCCCTACGATCAGCGAACGGTCCTTCTCGCGCCAGAGCGAGATATGCCCAGGCGCGTGCCCGGGTGTGTGTAACCATCGCCATCCGGGCATTCCGGGGATCGATCCGTCGGCAGGTAAGAGTTCCAAACGGTTGCCAAGATCAATTGGCCCGCGTGGAAAAAGCGGCGACAGCAGCGCCATCAGTCCACCCCCGACCCAGGGATCGGGTGGCGGATAGGATGCGGTTCCGTCCAAATAGGGGTGCTCGAGTGGATGCGCGAAGACAGGCACGTCCCATTTATTTGCGAGGTCTAGAACCGTTCCCACATGGTCGAAATGGCCGTGGGTCAGGATGATCGCGGCCGGCCGTGCGTTCGTGCCAAACCGCCTTTCCGCGACCGCAAGAATGCTGCTGCGGGACGTCGGCAACCCGGTATCGATCAGCACCCAGTTCCGATCTCCGCTGCCGGTGCGCCGAAGAACACGACATTGACGATTGCTAGCCGCAAATAGCCCAAGTCCGGTGCGATGCTCCAAGCGCCGTCGCCACGATCCTCGCGCCTGGCGTGGTCGATCTCGGAAAGTCGAATCTGAACGGTCATGTGATCCCGTGCCTCTCTTGTTGCTGAGCAGCCGCTCGAGTCGATCGGCGGTGGTACATCGCCCCGAACTTGGCACGGCCCCCCTTGTTCCTCATTCGCCCCCAGCTCCGGACAGTCCACCACAGGAACAAGGCTCGACCAATCGGTTCGGCATTACCCGGCCACGCAAGGACGAGCTGGACTGAGCAACGAAGATGGCGCGCGCCCGATTGGATGCGGTATTTCGCCAACGCGGTTCCCGGTCCTAACAAGGCGGCCGAGTTCGAAGCCGACTGCTGAAAGGAGACTTCGAATGAGCGAAGTGGGGCGCAGGGACGAGCACCAGGTGGAGGCTCCGGTTCCGCAAGCTTCGCGCTTCGCCAGTTTTTCATGGCAGGCTTTGAGTGCTCCTCGCACCGGCGCAAGGACGGGGTTCGCCTCGATCTTATTCGTGCGACCTCGCATAATTTGCATGCCCTGGGCGCCTACCGCGGCTGCGCCGAACTCGGCCTTCGCACCATCCGCGACGGACCGTGGCGACACCGTCTCGATCAAAGCGGCACTACGCGAAGCTCGGGAGACTGCGCCTTATTTGGTGGCCTCCGACGAAGAACTAACCGAGGCAATCGTCGAGGCAGCAACTGCCTTGGGCCTCTGCGTGGCTTTTGACGGTCGCGAGTAGCTGTCAGCCAACTTCAGCCGCTGTGGCATCGCAACGGAAGCGCGCCGTCCTGCGCATTTCAATAGTCAGAGGTAATCCGTAATTACCTTCGCAACCTGCTATATCTGCCTGTAGAACGGGAACTGCGGGCTGAGCAAAGGTATTTGCTGGAGGAACTTGATAAGGTCGACAAAGAGTGACCGCATGGCTCTCCACTGGTTCAACCCTCCGGTCCCCGTCAAGACCGAGCGTCCCGGGATCATCCGCAATGTCAACAACGCCGAGGCAGCCGGCGAGGAGCTGATGAAGTGGACCAAGCGTGGTCCTTGGTGGGACCTCGCGGTGCGCGTTTGCATGGCCGTAATTTTTCGACGAGATGGAACCTGAGGAGGCCCGCAAGGCATTCCTAGCTGCTGCAAAAGAGGAGGGGACATTGCTCCCCCCAATGACAACTAGCTAAATTGGATGCGGTATAAGGTTCTAGGTGTCTCTGACCAACACCGCCGATAGTGTCCTGAAGGTTCTGCAAAAAGTTTTGGAGAGAGAACGGCGCTTGCTCTGAAGGGCGAGCGGCCATGGCACGGTGGTG
>NZ_JAMYLU010000051.1:0-9468 GCF_040318135.1 Mesorhizobium sp. M1295 | reverse complement strand
CACCACCGTGCCATGGCCGCTCGCCCTTCAGAGCAAGCGCCGTTCTCTCTCCAAAACTTTTTGCAGAACCTTCAGGACACTATCCGCGGTGCGTTTCTCAGAGCCCCTTAGAGACTGCCCCAGCCATAGACCGTTGCGGCCGGGTCAGACGGCCTCGCGGTTGAGATGAACTGCAATTGAATTGCGCTCCACCAAGCGGGCCGCAAGGACACGGTGCTCGAAAGGTAACGTGGCCTCCGCCAACCTCTTCAAGAGAAGCTCCGCTGCCGCCGCTCCAATCAAATGTGCCGGCTGCGCGATGGCTGTGATACCCTGGGTCACGAACTGCATCCAGTCGAGATCGTCGAAGCAGAGCAGCGAAACGTCTCCTGGAATCGCAAGCTTCAATGCGGAAATGGCCTCCAGAACCCCTGTCGACATCACACCATCGGCCGTAAACAGAGCGGACGGTGCATTGCGCATTGTCAGCAGATCGAGCGCCTCCTTGCGGGCTGCCTCGCTAGAATAGACCGCCACGCGACGGATCAACTGCGGATCCGGCGTAATGCCCGCGGCGCGATGGGCTTCGAGATAACCCAATAGTCTCTGCCAGCTTGGATGATGGTAGCGAAGATCAGCGCTGGAGAGATCAACGTTTGCCACAAACGAGCCAACATCGTCGCGTTGGCCCGGCCCGAGTTCCGCCAATATTCCGATGCGGCTGTGTCCGGCCGCTATCATCGCCGCGATGCTGCTATGCGTTACAGAAACGTTGTCGACCACGACTGAATCGGTTTCCAGGCCCGCCACCATGCGGTCGAACTGCACGACGGGACAGCGAGCCGCGACTGCTTCACGAAGATGATCCGGCTCGTCCACGAAGGTCGATGAGACAATTAAACCGTCGACCTGCTTTTCCAGCAGCAGTTGCACCGCCTCTTGCTCGAGTTCGGCATTTTCATCACTGTTCGTAACGATAACCCCGAAGCCGCCACGGCGCGCGACATCCCCTATTCCGCGCAGCACGCTGGCGTAGAATGGGCTTTCGATGTCGCCAACCACAACGCCGATAGTCTGCGTTTTACCGGTGATCAGACCTTTGGCAAGGCGATTGGGGCGGTAGCCCAGCTCAGCTGCTGCGGCCCGCACCTTCTCCTGAACCTCGGGGCTGCTGTAGCCGTAGTCACCAAGAACACGCCCGGCCGTGGCGGAACTCACCCCGGCCCGGCGAGCGACCTCTATGATAGTTGCGTTTTTGGGTAATCTTTGAGTCACTCGGCAAACCTACCGCCCATGCGCGCGTTGTGCCGGCGACCTAGCGGCAGTTAAGCCCGCCCCGCAAGGCCGAACACCGGAACAGCCGCCGTTGCGCACACCATTGCAATCACAGCACCTCGGACAAAAAGCGCCCAAGACGCGGGCTTTGCGGGTTATCAAATAGGTCCTCTGGTCGGCCTGCCTCGACAATTCGCCCCTCGTCCATGAATACGACCTGGTTCGCGACCTTGCGGGCGAAATTCATCTCGTGTGTTACGACCACCATCGTCATCCCGCCCCGACCGAGATCGGCCATCAAGTTCAGGACGCCTTTGACCAATTCCGGATCGAGCGCGCTGGTGACTTCGTCGAACAGCATAATCTCGGGTTCGAGGGCCAGGGCGCGCGCGATGGCCACCCGCTGCTGTTGCCCGCCCGAGAGATTGGCCGGCCGATGGTCCTTACGCTCCAGCAGTCCGACTTCATTCAGCCTCGCCAAGGCCGCGCCCTCAGCCTCCTCGCGCGACATGCGTTTAACTTTGCGAAGCGCCAAGGTGATGTTGGCGAGCGCGCTGCGGTCGGGGAACAGATTGAACTGCTGGAAAACCATGCCGACGCGCCGCCGGAGTTGGTCAGGGGTCTGTTTGTAGATGCTTTCGCCATCGAGCAGAATGTCACCGGCTCGACACTCTACGAGGCGGTTGAGGCAACGCAGCAAGGTCGACTTGCCCGAGCCGGATGGACCGATGAGGCAGGTGACGGTCCCCGGCTCCACTTTCAGACTGACGTCATGGAGGACCTGGACGGCGCCATAGGCCATGTCGATATTCTTGACCTCAATACCGCCACCCTTGAAGCGTGTGGGCTCTGCTGCAGGCAACGTCGCTGTGCCCGGCACGCCCGCTTCGGCAAGCTCGGCGACTTCCTTGAGGCCACTTTGCACAGCGGTGATACGTTTGCCGACGCGCATGCGCGCGTCGATGTAATTGACGAGGTGGGTTAGCGGCACCGTGATCACGAGATAGAACACGCCGGCCAGCAACAGCGGCGACAAGTTGCCGGTCAGCACGGCTTGGTCCTGGCCGACGCGGAACAGTTCGCGTTCGGAGGCGAGCAGACCAAGGAAATAGACCAGGCTGGAGTCCTTGACGTTGCCGATGAACTGGTTGACCAGTGCGGGCAGGACGCGGCGGATGCCTTGCGGGATCACCACCAAGCGCATGCCTTGGCCATAGGTCATGCCGAGAGTGCGGGTGGCGTCGATCTGACCACGCTCGACGCTCTGAATGCCGGCGCGGAAAATCTCCCCGATATAGGCGCCGGCGATCAGGCTGAGCGCCAGAATGCCCAGCGGATAAGGCGATGGACCGAACAGATCTCGGCCCAATCGCGCGAAGCCTTGGCCAATGATTAGGATTGTGACGATGGCAGGAAGCCCGCGGAAGATATCGGTGTAGACTCGGGCAAGGAGTTTCAGCGGCCGGTTCTCGGAAATCCCCATCACGGCGAGTACGATACCGATCAGCGTCCCGAAAAACGTCGAGGCAAGGGCCAGGATCAGGGTGTTCTTGAGGCCGACCATCACCATGTTCGGCAGAACTTCTGCCATCGCCTGGAAATCAAGAAAGCTGCGGGCGAAGTTGTCGAACCAGCTCATATCAAGTCCATCTATAACTCGGCCGGGCACCGTTGCTCACGGGCCCGGCCGGAAACGCTAACGAATACGCGCGAATTTACTTCTTTGGCAGATATTGATCCGGCATCGGGGTACCCGGGAACCATTTCTCGTGAAGCCGTTTCCAGGTGCCATCGTCCATGGCCTCTCGCAATGCCTTGTTGAGCGCTTCTCGGAAGGCGTCGTTGCCCTTCTTGACCACGAAACCGGCTGGCGCATCGAAGGACGGCACGTTCATTGTTATCTTCAGGTTCTTATAGCGCTCCACATACTGCTTGGCCGACTCATAGTCAGTGAAATGCCCATCGATCGTCCCGTTGTTCAGCGCCGCCACGGCAGTGTTGTTGTCCGGGAATTTGACGATGTCGCCCTTCAGATTCTTCTCGGCATAGATTTCCTGCAACGTCCCCTGGATCACGCCAATGCGCTTTCCGGCGGTGCTCTCATTGCTCGTCAGAGCCGGATCAGGCGAAATGATCGACAGGTAGCCAGCGAGATAGCCGTCGCCAAAATCCACGGTCTTCTTGCGCTCCGCGGTCGTGCCAATGGCGGCGACAGCGACGTCGAAGCGACCGTTGGCGACAGAGGGCAGCAGGGCCGAGAATTCCTGACCGGTGAAAACGACCTGCTCCTCCTTGAACCCGAGCCGGCGCGCTACGTCGCGGAAGAGTTCAGCGTCGAAACCGGTGAAGTTGCCGTTGGCGTCGGTGAAGACATAGGGTTTCGCATCGCCCATGGTTCCGACGCTGATCACCGTCGGGTCGATGAGGTTGTAGGGGTTGTCGGCCGCTTTTGCCTGCGTTGATGCGGCCAACGTGCCAAGTCCTGTCACCAGCGCGATCGTCAGCGCCAGACCGGATTTCACAAATTGGCGCCTGCTCGAATTCGTTTGCATGTCTTCTCCTCTTACGATTGGCCGAAGTCGGCCTGCGGTCCCACTCGACGACCCATCCATCAAAACGCTCTTTCATGGCGTTGGTTAGATGAATGAGAACGTTATCACTTTGACTAGCATTGTCCATTTCTCGCGTCAATTGCTCAGTTGAATTCCCCAACTAGACGGTTCTCTCGTCTTGAATGCGCCGAGCTCCGCGGAGGACCTCCGGCGTGATCTTTCCTAGATCAATTGCTGCCGCATAGCCGATCGCCCCGTAGTACCGGCAGGTAGCAGCCGCCGCCTCCGCGGCTTGGCTAAGAATGTCCTGAGGCGCCTCTTTCTTAAGCAGGCCGAATAGCGTTCTTGCGATGAAGGTGTCGCCCGCGCCCAGGGTGTCGACGGGTTCGACCAACCGCGCCGGGGTTCGGTAAGAGACGGTGTCGCCGTGAAGCACCGCGCCGGCCCGACCGCGAGTCACAAGAACCCACCTTGAACCAAATGCGAGCAATTCGGCTGCGATTGCGGCCAATTCCTTGTCGTCGAGACCGTCACCCGAGACACAAGCCAGATAGCAATAGGGCCCAATCTCGCGTCGGTGTCCCGGTTCCCGGCGGGTGGAAAAATCATAAGACAACAGTGACTTACTTGATACAGCGGCAACCCACGGGTCCAAACCGCTGGACTGGCCGATGTGGACGGCCTGAAAACCCGAGAGAAAATCCAGATCTTCTTGCGTCGGCGTGAACACCGAAACTCCGAGATCGAAGTCCAGGAAAATCCGATCGGCGTTGCGGTGACCTATGAGGCAGTAGGCGGTCGGCCCTTCAAGGCGCCGCAATCGGGTGATGTCCACGCGGTCGGACTTGAGTGCGGCGTGGATCAAGTCCCCTGCCCGGTCTTTGCCGATCGCCCCAACATAGGCCGACTGCCCGCCGAAGCGGCTGACATACACCGAGACATTGAGGCAATTTCCGCCAGGATACATCTCGCCGCGAGCGAGATAACAATCGACCACGTTGTCGCCCATCGCGGCAATCTTGACCATCGCAGGACTTTCAGTTTAAAGGGTGTGATAACGTTCGCACAATGGCCCGCCATTGTCAATTGTGCGCCGGCCCAAGCTCTGTCAACGAGAAGAGGAACCTAATGATTTTCGCCCTCCCCGCCGACGTTGAACGCGCCCTGGCCGCTACGGCGGGCAGGCAGTTTTCGCATCTATTCCTCGTGGCGTGCGGCGGCTCGCTCTCGATCATGATGGCAGGCAAATACTTTGTCGACCGTCACAGCGGCACATTCGCCTGCGATATCTACAACGCGGATGAGTTCGTCTGCCGAGATCCGCGACGGTTGGGACCTGACGCGCTCGTCGTCCTTTGCTCGCAGACAGGCACCACCCAGGAGACCGTGCGAGCGGCCAATCATGCAAAGGATCAAGGCGCGACGACAATCGGCATGACGCTCGACCAGATATCGCCCCTCGCGCAGGCGGTCGACCACGCAGTCGCCTACCAGGCCTCCTACACGACGGGCAAACCGATCGATGCAGCCCGCAGCAACTACGGCGTGCTCTACATGTTGCTCGCCGGCCTAATCGATGCTCGGGAGGATGCCGGGCTGACCGCCGATCTGCTGATGAGCCTGAGCCATCTTCAGCCGGCGATCGAACGTGCGCACCGGACCTATGCCGACCGGTTTAAGGCCTTCGTACCCCGTTTCGCGCCGCGCAAAGCGATCTACACACTGGCCAGCGGTGCAAGCTACGGTGCGGCGTATTCCTACGCCATCTGCGTGTTGATGGAGATGCAGTGGTACGACTCGCAAGCCATACACGCCAACGAGTTCTTTCACGGCCCGTTCGAGGTGGTGGACCGGGATACTTGCTTCGTGGTCTTGATGGGTTTGGACGAGACGAGGCACCTTACGGAACGCGCTCGCGATTTCCTTTTCAAGCACGGCAGCCGGGAAAACATCCTGGTGCTCGATGGAGCGGAACTCGACCTCAGCGGTATGTCCGAACACATCAAACCCTATCTCGTGCCCTTGGTCTTCTTCGACACTCTATGGCGTTTTGCCTATACGCTGGCTGGTCTGCGCGGCCAGCCGATGCTCGAGGGCCGGCGCTACATGAAGAAGCTCACGGACTACTAGTTCCGCCGCGCTCTGCAGCCATCCAACAACTCCCAGCCCGGCTTCTGCGTAGAAGGATTTTTCTATGACTGCATCCCCAAAACCGCGCCAAGTCGTCGTCATCGGCGCTGGCATCTTCGGCATCTCTTCCGCGCTGCACCTCGCTCGTCTTGGCTTTGATGTAACCATTGTCAACGACGGCGCGCCGGCCAACGGTGCATCCGGCCGTTCACTTTCCTGGCTGAACTCAGCGCGACGTGCTGACACTGCTTACCACCGCTTGAGGCTTGCGGGCATCGACCGTTATCGGACCCTGGCGGCCACAAGGCCGGAAACGGCGTCGTGGCTTCGCTTTGACGGCGGCCTCACCTGGGATGCGGATGATGGGACGAACCAGATCGCCTCCATCTGCCAGCTGGAGCAGGATATTGGTTATGACGCGCTTCTGCTCGGCCCTGCCGAAGTCGGCGCAGTGACGCCCGGTGTCAACGCCAGCGCAATCACCCCGCAGGGTGCCATCTTCAATCCTGGCGAAGGATGGGTTGACCTGCCCTGCCTGATCGATCTGCTGCTCAATGAGTTCCGCTCCCGCGGCGGCAAGCTCGTCCAGAACGCCGGACGCGTGCGGATAGATGCCACAGGTGGTCGCGCGCGTGGCGTCGTCACTGCCGACGGTGTGCCGTTAAAGGCGGATGCAGTGGTCCTTGCCGTTGGGCCAGCGACGCCTGCCATGCTTGCGGAGATCGGAGTTCGTGTCCCCGACGCCACGCCGATTTCACTCCTCTTGAAAACCAAGCCGATCAAGACCGAGCTCCGTGCCGTGCTGAATACGCCGCGCGTGGCGGTGCGCCCGACGCCGGATGGCGAACTTGTTTTGGATTCGGCGTGGTCGGAGGAAGAAGTCGTGGTCAACTCTGATGGAACTTACACCGTGCACGACAAGACCGTCAAAGGACTGCTCGACGAGGCTAGTGCGGTGCTCGAGGGCAATCGGCGGCTCCAACTCGCTACCTATGCAGTTGGCCCGAAGCCCATCCCGGGCGACGGCGAGCCAGTGCTTGGCTCCGTCGAGACCGTCGCCGGGCTTCACGTCGCCTTTAGCCACAGCGGCGCCACGCTTGGATTGATCGTCGGCGAATTGCTTGCCAAAGAAATCGCCTCAGGCAATCCGCATCCCATGCTTGCAACGTTTCGCGCTAGTCGATTCAGCTGAAAGGGCAATTGCGGCAAGGCCGAACTGTCCAAGCGCGGACGCTCAAGGGAGAAGATGAATGCCCCGCAAACTATGGCCAGATAGCCGCTCGCGATCCACTGGAGTGCGCTGAGCGCGACAAGTTGCGCAAGCCTCAATTCAAAGCCAAGAAGATCGAAAGGCAGACTGCACCGAAGAGCCCGGCGGTCTACCTTGTGGGAATTAGGTGCAGTGCAGACTTCCCGCCCTTCACGGGCGCCGCTGACAGCTTGCGGTCAAAGCTGGCAAGTTGGCCGCCTCGCGCCTTGGCGAGCGCGAGAAGGTACGTATCCGTGACCTGTGCCGAAGTCAGGATTTTCGCTGCATCGATGTCGCCGGAGCCAACCAGGCTCACATCGTCGGGCCAGAAGCTGTGCCCGTGCAGAGCCCGCAACTTGGTAACGATTTGCGCAACGATGGCGGGCGAGCCGGGAGAATTAGGATATCTTTGGTTCCCGACGATGCGCAGGACGCCGTTTTCGGTGATCGGACAAGTAGCCCATGCCGCGTTGCCCGTCTCTTCGAACCAGCCATGCGCGTCGCCATAGGCGACGTGACCAGGATCGATCAGTGCGATCAGCACATTGACACCGAGCAGGAAGGTCAAGGCAGTTCGTTTCGCAAGGCGTTGACCGTCTCAAGCGTGACAGGAGGTGCATGCGGCCGAGGCGACAGAAGAGGAATCCCGTTGCGCTCGCCGCCAGCTTGAGGCCGGCGCAGCGAGCGCCGGGCGAGATCGCTAATGACCTCGCCGAGGCTACGACCCTGCTGCCGGGCCATGGCCCTGGCCGCGACCAGGACGTCGTCATCAATCGCCAGTGTGGTTCTCATATCACTCTCCTGACGCGCATCAAACATCACGCATGATGTGGACTAGCTACGTCGGACACTCAAGCGGTGCGAATACCCGGCGGATTTGCGTGGAACACGTTTTGCCGGAAAGATCGTCGCTCCGCGGCTTCAACCTTTATGCGACGAAAACTGCGCCCGCGGTAATCAGCGAAACGCCAAGCCAGTTCGGCAGGGACAATTGTTATCTGAGGAAAACCGCACGGAATACCGTGTCAAGCGCGACGCTTAGCGTGGCGTCACCGAGCAACTCGCCCTCCCACAATGCAGCACCAGGGCTGCGATGACATGTCTTGATCGTGTTGCTGAAGTCGGCCAGATCCTACGTCGATAACGGCCTTGATCAGACCGGACTTCTGCTGCGCCCAGATTGCGATGTCGCGTGGGCTGTCGCGCAGGGTGGTGCGGTGGGTGACAAGCTGGTCGATTGGTATTTTTCCAGCGCGAATCGAGGCAATGACGTGCTGGAAATCGCTACGAGTCGCGTTGCGACTGCCGATCAGCATCATTTCCCGTTTGTGGAACTCTGGATCGGAGAAAGTTATGTCGTCCGGCACGACGCTGACCATCACCATGACGCCGCCATGAGCAACATAGGCAAGGCAGACTGCATCGAACGGCTGTTTCCCGTTGCGTCGAAGACGACGTCGAAACCTGCTCCCGCAGTTCGCGCCGCTATCGTTTCGATGATCGAAGGTCAGCCGCTCGGTATCGACGTCCATGACGGTCACGTTCTGTTGCGCGATTCGCGCAAAAAGCGCCGTGCCGAGGCCGATCGGCCCGGCGCCGATAACCAAGGTGCGAATGCCCGGCCCCGCCATGCATCTGCGGACTGCGTGGGCACCGATGGCCAGAAACTCGACCGTGGCAGCCTCGACCGGTGACAGGCCGGCCGCTGGAATCAAGTTCTGCGCCGGCACGAGAATCTGCTCACTCATGGTACCATCACAGTGCACCCCAAGCACCTCGATCGACATGCAGCAGTTAGGCTTGCCCTGGCGGCAGGCGGCACAATGTCCGCAGGCAAGATAGGGATTGACGAGGATTTGCTCTCCGACCGACAGGTCCACGGGCGCGTTGATTGCCGCGATTGTTCCCGAAACCTCATGGCCCATGACGCGTGGATAGGCGAGGTAAGGATGCCTGCCCTCGAAGATGTGGTAGTCGGTTCCGCATATCCCGACATAGGCGACATTGACCAGTGCCCAGCCCTCCGGCGGAGTGCCTGGTGCCTGCTGTTCCTCAAACACCAGCCTGCCGGGCTCGGCGCATCGCACGACTTTGATGGTGGAGTCCATGATTGTAGTTCCACCCCTTCGCTAAGCTGGAGTCCGGCAACAGAAAGTGGTGCGGCGGGGGGAGCCCCCCGGCCCCCAGTTTGTTAAAAAAAATACTATAAGATTTTGAAGCGGCCCACGACCGCGCCCCGTTTCAAACATGGCTTTTATAAAAAAAACACACCACACGCAAACA
>NZ_JAMYLU010000050.1:0-10828 GCF_040318135.1 Mesorhizobium sp. M1295 | reverse complement strand
GGCCCGGCTCCGCTGCGTGCGCCCAAAAGCCCGTCGATCGGACCCCAGTCGATCTCCTTCGCAACAAGATCGAAGATCGTCTCATTCGACACCGCAAGGCCGTCCGCCAAGCTCAATTGACCAAGCACACGATCAACCATCCGCGAATCTCCCGTAGCGACCACGCCACAGAATCACCAATCCGATTCTGTGCAAAGGCCTCCTTATGGGAGAAGGGAAGACCTGGCGCGCCTTCGCCACCCTGTTCCTCTCCATCCTCTTTCTCATCTTGCGGGCGCTCGCCCGGTAAACGGGATCTGTTTAAAGCCGCGAGGAGCGGTTTTCGCGGGCCTTGCCAGGCATTTGCCGGTTCAGGCGTCGATATTGGGGTGCGCTCTTCAGGCCAGCCTCTCTTCGAGTGGATAGAGTCGCCGATTCGTGGTCCGCAGATTGTAGGCGCAGGCCACCAGCATCCACTCCGCGCGGCTGGCGAAGCCGATGTCCGTTGTTCAGTCGTTCGACAAGTAGAACCGCGAGGCATCTTCTAGCGTATTCAGGGTATTCTCCCTTTCCAGTCGGGTACCGTGGTCTAGCAGCTGTCTGGCCGAGGCCCTATAAGGAAGCCGGACGTCGCGGAGTACACACCGCACCTGCTATATATACCTGCTGCGTTGAGGAGGAATCCGGTATTGCCCCTGTGCCTGCCGATGATCCGTCACCTGAGATCCCCCGACCTGTTTGGACCCATTGATCGCCTGCCGGCACTTAGCACGCGGATTAGCGAGCGGACATTCGAGGTCCTCAACCCGTCGACTGGCGAAGTGCTGGCAGAACTACCCGACATGGGTGTCGAGGAGACATGCGCTGCGATCGACAAGGCCTATGTCGCGCAGCCTGGATGGGCAGGGCTGACCGCACGTGAGCGCAGCGACGTTCTATGGCGATGGCATCAGTTGATCATCGACCACGCCGACGATCTCGCCGCGATTCTCACCGCGGAGATGGGCAAGCCGCTTGCCGAAGCCAAGTCGGAGATATCGCATGCTGCGGCGTATCTGCAATGGTACGCCGAGGAGGCCAATCGCGTCTATGGCGAGACGATCTCCGCACCATCGATGGACCGCCGAATGCTGGTAATCAAGCAGCCCATCGGAGTTGTTGGCACGATAACGCCATGGAATTTCCCGGCCTCGATGGTGGCGCGCAAAATCTCGCCAGCCTTGGCGGCGGGCTGCACGATCGTCCTCAAGCCCGCTGAACAGACGCCGCTCGTGGCGGGAGCAATGTTCGCCCTCGCCCATCAGGCTGGCTTTCCCGAAGGCGTCGTCAACCTGATCTATGCGTCCGAAGGTGACGCGGTCGGCCGCGAACTTTGTACCAATCCCAAGGTCCGCAAGATCAGCTTCACCGGGTCGACTGAGATCGGGCGCCTTCTCATGCGCCAGTGCTCGGACCAGATCAAAAAAGTCAGCCTTGAGCTCGGCGGCAATGCACCTTTCATCGTCTTCGATGATGCCGATATCGATGCCGCGGTTGACGGTGCGATCCAGGCGAAGTTCCGCAATGCCGGCCAGACCTGCGTTTCGGCGAACCGCCTTTACGTCCAGTCGGGCGTTCACGACGAGTTCGTCGAGAAATTCGTGCAACGGGCTCGCCAACTTCAAGTTGGTGACGGTTTCGCTCCCGGAGTGGACATCGGACCGCTCATCGACAAGCACGCTTTGGCCAAGATCGAATCCCATATTGCCGATGCCGTCGCCAAAGGCGGCGCAATTCGATGCGGGGGCAAACGCATCGGCACGAATGGCACGTTTTTCCAACCGACAGTCCTGACCGGTGTCTCCAGCGAGATGACCGTCGCGCAAGAAGAGACATTCGGGCCGCTGGCACCGATTATTCGCTTCAAAGATGCGGATCAGGTCGTGCGTGAGGCCAACGACACGATCTACGGCCTCGCGGCCTACTTTTATGCCTCCAACCTGAAGCGTGTCTGGCGTGTGGCCGAGGCCTTGGAATATGGAATGGTCGGGGTAAATACCGGCCGGATGTCTTCAGAAGCGGCGCCGTTCGGTGGGATAAAACAGTCCGGCATCGGGCGGGAGGGATCCCGCCATGGCCTCGAGGACTACCTAGAAATGAAATATCTCTGCATGGGCGGCATCTGAATTTTCGGCTTGCAGGATTCACAGACCGGGTCACCTAGCGAGCGATCTCCGAATATGTGAATTGTAGGATCGCTCCTTGATTGGGAACTGAGGGGCGGCTCCGTACCCGAGCAAACACGCAATCCTGAAGGAGCACCCCTAGCTGGACTTATCTCTCCACGAGACAAGCGTCTGCATTGTCGGCGAAGACGGCGTGCATGTGACGGAGGATACGCTTGCGAGGGATTTGGCGGCCCTCGCCGACTATCTTCAGGCGACGGGCTGTCTTTGCGCGGGTCTGGTTGGAAGCTTGTGCACCATCCCGATCGTGAACGCTGGTTGTGCGCAATATCCGGTTTCTGGGGCAGAATTTTGAACCTGCTACCTTCCGATTGTGAGTAGCTCAGTTGTTCTTCGGCCGGACTGCCGCGCCAGTACAGGCTCGGACAGAATCGAAGATACCATCAGGCAGGCATTCGCATTCGACATGTCCGGTGATCGGCGCACGATCCAGGGCGCGCCAGGTTGACCAAGCGCCTCGAACCGCATGACAGTCTTGACCGGCTGGAGGACGGAATCCCGCGATGCCGAAGAGGTTGGTCAGCGCAGTCGAGCCCACACGGCATTTGCGGCACGAAACAGCAAGGGTTGGGAAGCGATCGGCCGAGCGGTCCTCGAAGGCGCGGGCCAGGGTGTCGACGATGCGTTGGTTCAGGTCCGCCAATCTGGTCTCTACCGTCTGATAGCGGCTTCGGTCGCCAGTGACAGCGAGTAAAGATATTTGGCATCATCGGCTTTGATTGCCGCGCAGATCTGGTCGAGATTGGGATAGCTCACTGGTGCACCTTTGGGCTCATAGTGCTTCCTCCTCATCGAGATGAGGATTGCCGGATTTGGCGTAGAACACCAACACGGGTCCGAGATCAAAGCGCGTCCCGGGCGCAAGGCGCTGGACGGACCGGGGCCATGTTTCGGTTGAGACGCCATCGATGCCTCGCGCCAGCGTTCTGGCGAATCGGGGCATCAGCGGAGCGAGTGTCGGTGCCAGGATCGCAGCGGCCGTCGTCTGAAGGGCTAGCGAAGTCCGATTGCGGGCGGGATAGAAACGTCGCGCCGCCGCATAGTCTCGCGCCCGAAGGTAGATCACGCAATCGCGCACGAAATCGCAGACCTGAGCGGCCGCGCGCCGGACCGAGAAGCCTTCGTCCGAATAGGCGCGCTCCATCGCCGCGCGATAGATCTCTATCCGAGCAAAGAAGGCGCGGTCGACCGGGCTCCAGTCGCCTGCATCGGGTACACGGCCGGCAAAATCCTGCTTGATTTCCTGGTTCAACGCATCAAGCCAGTTCAGCCAAATCCCTTGGAACACCTCGTTCTCGGTGCGGCGCAGCGCGTCCAGCGTGAAATCCGTCCGCTCACCTTCCGGGCGTGTCAGGCCCAAATGGAGGCGCACGACGTCGACTGTCTTTGGGCTCAGAACCTCCTTGCCCCAGACCGCATGGCGGCAGCTGGTTGAGAACTTCTTGCCGTCGAGCAGGTAGAACTCGTTGACGTGATAGTGGATGCGTGGCGTCCAGTGGGAGAAGACCTCGGCGTAAAGAGCGGGGTAGAGTAGCGCGTGGTAGAACGAATTGTCGAAGCCGAAGAAATGGACAATCTGCCAGTCGTTGCCGGGCATCTCCGCCTTCCAGTCGCGACCCAGCAAGCGGCCGAGCGCCTGGATGTTGTAAAGAAAACCGAAGGCCATTTCCGGCCACACCCAGATCACTTGCCCCGGGAACCCTTCGGCCGGCAGGCCCCAGTCCGAGGGGTGGGTAATGGGCACTGAAAAGTTGCCGCGTCGGCGTAGGCGCGCGAAGAGATCTAAGATCCGTAGCGGGACGCCCGACGCCCTTAGATGCCGGTCGATATTGTCGTAGCATTGGTCCAAGGCGAGTTCCGGGCGGCGGACGGAGCCGAGCAGCGGCGCCTCGGCAGACTGCCGTGACCGGGCTGCACCCAAGTCGTGGCAAAGGTTTGGGGCGCCGCATTCCTCGCAGATGTTGCCAGCGGCGGAGCCGCCGCAATCGGGGCAGAGGCCGCTAACATCCGGCTCGTAAAGATAGTGGCCTGTCACAGCATCGAAAAGCGCAGGGCTCTGGCGCAGATCTACCGCCGTGCTGCTCAGAAGACTGCGGAAACACGCGGCTTGAAACTCGCCGTAACCGTCATCGCCCATTGTGGGTTGGAAGCTGTGGACGTCACAATCGAGAAGTGCAAGCGAGGCGCGAATCTCGCCGGCGTAGTAGCGCGCCACGTTTGCAGGCGTCGATTGATCGGCATCGGCGCGTATCGTGACGTAGCTCTGGTTGTCATCGCTTCCAGTGAGGTGATATGCTTCGACTCCTTTCATGCGCAGGAAACGAGTATAGACGTCGGCGCCGAAATAGGGGCCAGAAAGATGCCCCAGATGCAGATCGCCATTTGGCGTTGGCGGCGTGGAGAAGACGAAGATCGGCCCGCGTGGAGCCGTGGTCTTTGCAGCGGCATCAAAGGCGGCCTCGCCGTCTCGCCAGTAGACATCGACGAAATCTAGGTCTTCGTTTCCGTCGTTGCGCAGCACATGCGCTTCAAAAGGGCGGAACAGAACGACATCGCCCGCCTCGACCGAGATTTCCCCAAGGTCGGTCCTGACCTTGCCCGATCCTGACAGGATCACGAAGGCCTCGATTTCGTCGTGCCGATGGGGCTCGGATGTAACGCCCGGTGCCACCCTACCGAACGAAAACCCCGTGCCGGCGCTTCCCGTTCCAAGCGTGGCCATGTCGATACCGAACGCGCGCGACAGCCCGGTTCGAGAAAACTTGTGTTTGCGCATGACGAACCTAAGCTGTTGAAGCAGTGGTATCTTCGGCTGCCAACGCAACAGCCTCTTGTGCAAGTTGCGCAGAGAAGCGGCAGCCCAACCCGTTGCCGGCCTCGGCCAGAATAATCCGGCTCTGGGCCCCAGGCGGGCGACGACGGGTGCGCCAGTCCGGCTGTAGGCGTCATAGAAGACCGCCCTGCGACCACCTCCACAATCCACGTGCCGAAGCGTCGTAACGGGCTGCGGTCGATGCTCCGCGAGCCCGCAAATCAGAACGCCATACTCTCCGCGCATTTTTGAGCGGTCGATCAGTTTCGTGTGCATGCCTCCGCCTGGCTGCGTGAGCTCAATCGCGATAGAAAATGCCATTTGGGGGCTTGAGTTTGTCGAGATCGGCCACTTTGCCCTCGGGCGGGTTAAGGGCACGCTTAAGCACGTTATATTCAGCGCGGGTCGGTCCACCGGTTGAAGCACGCTGGAATACCAAGTAGAGTGTCCGCCGCGAACGATTGCTTTTGTTCGGTCGTGAGTAGTGCGGTGCGTAATCGTCGAAGATGAAGACGTCGCCAGCCTTCCATACTACGGGTTCCCAGGAGAACATTTCGGCGACTTGAGGATCGATCACCCCACCGGCATCCATGGGAAACACCCCCTTCTTGTGGTTGCCGGGGCTGAAGAAAAGCCCGCCGTTTTCCGGGTCGGAGTCGTCGATGCCTATGGCAACCACCGCATGGACCATCCGGTCGGGGAGTTTGTGTGGAATGTGATAAATGTCCTGATGCGGGTGATAGCCGCCGCTGTCGGGGTAGTGGAAAATCAGCAACTCCTTGAGCCTGCGCGAATCTTCGCCAAGCAAATCCTCGACCGCTGACTTTATGCGCTGATCTTCTAAGAGCAAACGACGCAATGGATCATGGAAGTCGATAAAATTCTCGATCTTGGAGATGATCTTTCGATTGTCCGTCGTCTTCTCGAACCACATGAGCCATTTATCATCGCTGACATCCCAGCGTGACATATCATCGACAAAAGTAGAGATATCTTCCTGAGCCGCTGGAGCGAAGAATCTTTCGAGCCTGACGTATCCGTCTTTCTGCCACTTTTCTCTTTGTGCATCAGTCAACATGCGAAAAGCCTCCTGTTGGAAAGATGGTTGGTCGGACGTCCCAATTAGGGCAGTCGGGCGCTGGTCAAGTTGCGGGTCCACGGAGACGGACTCACGTCATGTGGGACGGCGATGCTAAGTGCGTTCCGCTCCGGCGGATATTGTCCGCAGAAGCTCGGCGCGAGACTGCCTATGTCAGGCTCAGCCGGGTCCAGGGGTTCCGTAAACTGGGCCGGATCAATCGCTTCACCCGGTCCAGCCACGACACGCATCGCTAAAGGCCGGCACCATCCGCTGACCGCCGACCCAGCCATGGCCGCCAAGACCACGGCGCTCTTTCGAGTGAGCGACCTGGTACGGTCTTGACAACCGTAGGGGAAATGCACGCCCCCAGAATAATGCGATGCGCCGCTTGGTCCAAGGGCTTGTCCGGTCACGATGATTTCGGAGAAGCCTCCGGCCTTCGCCGCAGCGGAGGCGGACATCATTCCTAGGATGCCACCGCCGATGATCAAAAGTCTACGAGTCATATCCCGCTGCCCATTTCTTCGGCTGCGGGGGCGGGCCAGCTCTCGATCGAGGTATGGCTGATGAAGCCAGGATGCTCGGGGTTCGCGCCTGGCGCGCGCCCAAGAAGGCTATCGAGGATGCGGCGCGCGCGCCAGGCCAGCAGACTTAGGTTCGGATCGGCCAGGCCGCGCTGCCCGAGGCTCGCGTTTTGTACGAAGATGCGTCTGTCACGCGGTCCGTCCCAGCTCACCGAAAAATCCTCGCGAATAGCTAATTCATTGTCGATCTGCTCCAGCCGGTGCGCGATGGGTTCCAAGAAGTCTGGCACCGCATTCTCGTAGCCGGTGGCCAGGATGACGATGTCGGCCGTGACTTCTTCGACCTCGACCATGCCGTGCTGCAGGGTCAGCCTGTGACCCGCGCCGGCGTTGATGCAGTGCGAGACGGTGCAGCCCGGCCGCAGTGTGATGTAGGATCGGTTTGGCTCGAAAAATGCGTGGCGGTACAGCGCCTGATAGATCGCGCGCAACGTGCTTTCCGAAATGCCGTCCGAGGCAAGCACGAAACGCCGCAGGAGCAGCTTACGCTGCGACTCGCTCATCGCCGCGAAACGATCCGAAAAGCAGGGCATGAACAACTCGTTTGTGAACGGGCTGTTGTCCAGAGGCAGATAGTTTTCGCGCTGCGAGACCCAAGTGATCGAGGCAGGCCGCCGTTCTTTCGGCAGGCCGACAAGATGCAACATCACCTCGGCTCCCGACTGGCCTCCGCCGACCACGCAGACATGCTTTCTCCGCACCTCAGGGTGGATGTGCAGTAAAACAGATGAGTGGAACAGGTTGCGTCCAGTCCAGCCCTGAAACTGAGGCGGGATTTGCGCCTGCTTGCCAATGCCAACCACGGCGTTTCTGGCGCCGAGAACCGCGTTATCGGTCCGCACCCGAAACGCGCCGTCAAAGCGGATTTCGTGCACGGTCTCGCCGCCATGGACAAGTGGGTTCCTGTGGAAGGCCCAGTTCAGGTACTGCTCAAACTCAGCTCTGAACACAGCCTCGAACTGTGCGTTCAGGAAGTGGTACAAACGCCCGTTCTCGTGCAGGAAGTTTACGAAGGTGTAGGCTGATCGCGGATTCACCAGTGTGACCAGATCCTTGAAGTGGCTGACCTGGAGCTCCGAGGAATCGAATGCGATGCCTGGATGCCAGCGGAAGTCGACCTGCCGATCCAGGAACAGTGCCCCTTGCCCAACTTGCTCGTGTATCTGACACGCAAGGCTCAAATTAGACGGCCCGGCACCGACCCCAACGCAAGATAACTCCACTGCTTTCCTCCTATAGAGTCTTCCCACCAGCCGGCTTGTTCGCGGCGAATATCGGCCACAGCGATTGGGCCCCCTCGCGGGCGTTTTCGAGCCCCGGTGCCGACCGGATTTGCGAGAATTGTCCAGCGCGTTCGGGTCGTCGAATGTAGACGCGAGCATTCCAGCGCGGTGACAATCGAGGGGTCATGCCGGCGACGTGGGGCAACGACGTATGTCCTATCCGCCCGTCTGGATGCCCGCGTCGCCGTCACGCGAGAAGCTTTCCAGGCCCATTGAGGTGTTTGAAGCCGGCGCAATCGCCCGCTTCAACCATGACGCGCCGGCCTTTCGGCGGCTTGATGGCAGGCAAGAGCGCGGTTTTCACTGCGGCGACGGCATTTTCGGTGCGCATGATCATGGAGACGTCTCGCTGATGCGTTCGCAGAGTCCCATGCATGGGCCGTGCCAGAGAAGGAAAATCTTATTAAACAATGGGTTGTCGGATTTGCGATCCTGTCGGAAATCCGACATTGAGGGGGACGCCTACCGGCGGCGCCCAATTTGCACGTCGATGTCGCCTTTTTCCGAATAGCTAATCGGGCACCTTCTGCACCAGAATACTTCTCTTATGGAGACGAGCACGAAGTCTTCATGAACGGACAGTGCAGAACCTGGTGTCTCTGCCGGACAGATCGCGATATGCCTTCTCCCATCGAGGTTGGCAGTTGCAAGAGCTGCCAGATCCTTCGCCCGTCGTGCCGTTGCACTGGCTCGATCCCCACATCCTCGGAGGCCGCGATCATGAAGAGTGACGCAATCTCATGTCCGCCGCGACGCCTCTCTCATGGGGAAGCAATTCTCCTTGTTGGTGTCGGATCGATGCTCTTGATGAGATGGTTGCGGATGGGCGCATGCCCAGACCTGAGCGCATCAATGATTGCGCGATCTGGGACCTTCACCAACTGGATTGTCGAATCTCTGTAACGATAGCCGGAAGAGAATTGCGTTATGACCACTCTGCCGGTTCCAAAAGCACGTGCGCCATTCGGTCCCTGCGACTCAATCCAGGCGGTGGGATGAGGCTGCAAAGCAGCCTTTTGCGCGCCCACCGGTGGGCCAGGATGGAGCCATCGTAAACGCAGCATTCGATGATCGCCGCCGCGGAGTCTTCAGGCTGTGCCGCGCCCGACACCGGCGACGTAGTGGTCGTCGATGGCCCCGTCGCCGATGTCGATCCGAAGCTCGGGCAGTTTCGCGGTGAGCTTCACTGCTTATTCCGCAGTGCCCACCGAGTCGGCACAGGAGGTTCTATCAGGCGGTCACGGCTGCGTTCGTTGTCGGATCTTCGACGATGTCGGACATGAGACACAGCGCCATCAGGGTGATCGCATTGTTATGAAATGATTTTCTCATTTGGCACGACACCTGCAGCGCAGTCCGCAAAACGCGCTGCGGCACGGAAAGAGGAGAAATCATCCCATGATCATGCGCGCCGAACCTGCGGCCGCAGCCGCGAAGCAAACTGGGCATGAGCGCTCCGCCAATATCAAGCGATTCGAGCAAGATTTTTCGTAATTCAGTCCACATTTCTGAAGAGCAAGGAGAGAATATCATGGCGAGAAACCAAATGCGCGCGGCGCCGGGAGTAACAGCGGCCGTTGTCCTCATTGTGATGGGACAGCAGGCCGTCGCGGCGGACCTTGCGCAAGCGGCGAGCGTCCCGCAGGCGGGAGCCTCGGTCACGGAAGCGCCAAGCCCTTGGCAGATCCGCCTGCGTGCGTTGGGGGTCCTCACTGAGGATTCGGGCTACGTCAATGCAGTGCCCGGCTCCGATCTTTCGTATTCGAACACCGTGACGCCGGAACTCGATATCTCCTATTTCTTCACGGACAACATCGCCGCCGAGCTCATACTCGGCACCACCTATGCTAACATCGGGGGCCAAGGTACGATCGGCGGGCTGGGCAATATCGGCAAGGTTTGGCTGCTGCCGCCCACGCTCACATTGCAGTATCATTTTACCGATTTAGGCGCGTTCAAGCCCTATGTAGGCGCCGGCGTGAACTACACGATCTTCTATAACCAGGGTGCCGGCAGTGCCGATGCTCTCAAGGTTAAGAATACGTTCGGCACCGCGCTGCAGGTCGGATTCGACTACATGGTGGATCAGCACTGGGGCGTCAACTTCGACGTGAAGAAGCTTTTCCTCAAGCCAGACTTCGACGTCACGGTCGGCGGCGCGAAGCTGACGGGAAAGGCGGAGCTCGATCCCTGGTTGATAGGCGCAGGTGTCACCTACCGCTTCTGACAACGAAAGGTGAAGGCGGCTGCTGATAGCCGATCGGAAATAAGGGCGCCTCGTGCGCCCTTTTTTACGGTCGTCCCTGCACGGGCGACACTTGAAGAAGCCGTTGTCGACGGGCGGCCGCCCTCCTCCAGCGGACCAAGAAGGTACCCCTGGTCAATGCGGCCTCGACTAACGCCTGAAATGGACGTGCTTAGATGCGCTTCGGATCAGGATGGTTGTTGGGTATTGTTGATGGACTGCCCGGCATCAGTCTCCCGGACGTCATGTCAGAGCTATGCGCCTGCGTAAGGCGAGCACGGAGCTCCCTCGACGCCGACAAGATGCCTTGTTCAGCCATGCTGCGACAGCTGCTGTTCTTTTGCTGCAGGAGCGGTGGCTGGCGCCCCGTGGACGCATTCCTCGGCAGGCCAAGGCCTGCCTTTGCCCTGCCCCATGGCTTGACCCATGGCACGGTGCCGCGCTCCAGTTCGGCAATGATGCGGTCCGTGATCTCCTGATAGAGGCTGGCGCCCGGGCGCCCGCCCTTGCCTGCGCCAGCCTCTGTGCTGGCACAACGCTTGCTGTTTGCATGCATCGTCTCATCCTCCGCTCGCCAATCGCCGCGCCTTTCCCCGGAAGCGGGGTGGGCGGCGAGTCG
>NZ_JAMYLU010000049.1:0-13726 GCF_040318135.1 Mesorhizobium sp. M1295 | reverse complement strand
ATACGTACATCACCGGCGAGCTTCCTGACCAGCAACTCCCTGATCTTGCGAGCGCCCCAATGCGGCTTCTCGCGCTTGGTCTCGACGATCAGCCGCTCGATCTGCTCGGGCAACTGGTTGGCGTACCTCACCGGCCGCCGCGAGCGGTCGCAAAGCGCCTCCAGCCCTTCCTCCCTATAGCGGTTGAAGATCTTGTAGCCAGTCTTGCGCGAAATCCCGAAATCCCGGCACACATCGCTCATGCCTTCTCCCTCGAGAAGGCGGGCAACGAAACGTAGACGTTCCTCCATCACCGAACACTCTCTCCACGGCATCAACACCTCCGGCCAAAAGCCAAAAGTGTTACCCATGTGTCCGGTACAAAACGTCACCTATGTCTCAGGCCGCGCACTTGCCGAAGAAAAGCGGGCTCGGTTCACGAGCACCTGGTGCGCGTCGTCAGGCGCGCGGGTGCTCCTGTCAGCAGCATGAAATGCTTGGAAAACCTTCTGGTCGAGTCTCATCAACTCATCAACCGCGGTTTCGTCGCTGCTTCCAGATTTATTCAGAATGAGGGTCGAGTAAATCGGCCGGCTCGATTCCGAGCACTCTGGCGAATTTTGCCACCGTATCAATGCTGGCGGCATAGACCGAGCGCTCAAGTGCGCTGACATATGTTCGGTCGACACCAGCCTCATGGGCCAGCGCTTCTTACGACAATTTTCTTTTTTGGCGATGCCTATGCAGATTGCGGGCAAAGACCTCTCGGATTTCCATGCACGAGAAGCCACCCTCTTGTCGAGGATTTCACCACGGAGGATTCTCTACAAAAATCAGAGGCAACAAAGGGGAGCGGCTGCACGGCATCACTTTAGCGAGGGCAAATCCCGCTGATCCGTGAACTCAAGGATGTAAATCGTGAAGTTTGACCCGCAAACAAAGTGCGATGCCACCTATAGGTCACGAAAGCCACGCATTTGTGCCAGAAGCTCGCAAGGATCGATCTTGAGAGCCTCGGTTACGTCGAGAAACTCAATTACGTCCAGCCCACGTTCACCACCCTCATACTTGGCGACGAACGACTGCGGGCGGCTTAGCATTTCAGCAATCTGGCTCTGGGTGAATCCGTTATTTTTGCGCGCCGCAATCAACCTTTTCAGCAGCCAGCGCTGGCGAGGTGATCGAAGGGATTTCGGCATCAGACGAACCGGCCAGGAAGAACTGGCTCACCGACTAATCCCAGTTTCGGATTATCCCATTTTAGGATATTGTCCAGTCAAAGGCGGACGCGGGATAATTCATAGCGAGATATGAGATGGAAGACAGATTGCTCCAACCTGCTGTTGCCGACGAGGTCCCCTGGGCGGAGAGCCTGACCGCTTATGACAATGAGCACTTCAGGATCTATCTGAGACTCATAGACGCGTGCGCCGACAATGCCGGCGAAGAAGAGATGGCGCAGGCGATATTGGGCATCGATCCAGCTCAGGAGCCAGCTCGCGCCCGAAAGGCGGTTCGCAGCCATCTCGCGCGAGCGCACTGGCTGGTGGTGGCGGGGTACAAAGAGCTGTTCTCTGGCCAAAAGGTCTGACGGTGACGTTATAGAAGAAAACGCTTATAACCACCGTTCATAAGCGAGCGCCCGCGTCTGACTGCACGGCGGACGCTGTCGCGAAGATGGTCACCGGGATCGGCCCAGTCCTGCTCGACGCGGGCTCTGCCGAAGAGAGCAAGGCCGATTTCGCGATGTGCTGCGCCAGCGATGGAGCCGTCGAGCGCACGCAACACTCGGCGCAACCGCGAGCAACGGGGCTCGGTCGGAAAGAATCTTGGTTGCAGCCTGCCGGTCGAACGGAGGCTGTTCAGACATTCCTGCGCGTTCAGGCGTTGCTTCAGTTCCTCTGGCGACCAGAGGACGGAGGATGTCAATCGCACAGGTTCGAGGATGCTGACGCCTGAAGCAGCCAACTGGAAGCTCCTGCCATTGTCCTCGACAAGGACGTGCTGATGCCCATCCCGCGTGACGAGTATGGAGATGCGGCAGGGATGCGCGGCGAGATCGAGCACGTTGAACCCGCGCGGCCGCGCCGCTCTTTCGGCAGCAACCGGCAAAACATGCGGACATTGGCGGGGGCACCAGAACACGCTCGCATCAGTTCCTTTCGAGCTTGCAAAACAGAAGGCCCCACCGCGAAAGATCGACACTGTTCGACGGCAGGCAGATAATGTCCACGGACCCGGCGTTCGTACGTTCGGCGCGGCGCAACGCGTTCGCCAGATCCTTCTGGAAGTCCGGATTGCGCCTGAGGAATTCCCAGGCCCAGCCTCGGCTGGTCAGCCGCTCGACATAGCCATAGTCACCATCATCTTGCCTGTCCGGCCAGGCAGGGCCAGGTATTATTTCGTCCATTGCATCGTTTCCAGGAAAGGGTTGGATTCCAGGCTCAGGCGATCTTCATGACCGGTGTCCACAGTACCGGGCCCTTGAGTCCGCCATTGCGATGGAGGGCTTCCAAGCTCTCTGTTGAGACGTCGAGATATCCGGCAACGGCGCGCGTGTTGCCTATTGTTTGCGGATCGGACAGCCGTTCGAGTGGCCAGCCGGCGCGACGCAAGATCCGCTCTATGCGCAGATCCGTTACGGTAACGATGCTGCGCAGACCACGTGACAACCCAAACTCGACCATCCCGGCAAACAGCTCGTAGGTGCCAACAGCGATGCCCGCCTGTTTCGGTGCGGAAGGCGGCAGATCAAGCGCAAAACGGCTGCTTTCCCAAACCCGCGGATCTTCCGGCGCCGAACGGTCTGCAAGGAGAGCGCAGAAGCTGTCGCGCAGCATCGTCGGTCCGGTGGTCGGCAACAGGCGCACGCAACCGTCGATGCGCCCGGTGGGCGCACGCAGCAACAGGTAGTGGGGACGAAGCGCGTCGAACGGATCGACCTCATAGCCGCCGCTGAACGAAACGTCCCAATCAAGTCGATCCCTGAAGATGCGATACCGCAAGCGGTGCATCTGCTCGAGCTCGTCGCTGAACTCAGCGTAGCAATCCGGCGTGATCAACTGCATCATGATGGCCTTTCTCCCTCGCATGGATAGCACCTGCGATTGAAGGCAAAGGCCGGAGTTGATACAACCTGTGCATGTGCCCAGGTTTCGGGGATCAGGTGAAGAGAGATGGCCTGGATAGTGCAAGCCGAACGGCTGCCTGAATAACCGTCTTCACGCCAAGCTTCATCCTGGCGTTATCCCGATGATAGGCTGCGGTGTGCCGACTGATTCCCAAGATGCGGCCGATCTCCCACGCCGTCTTTCCGCGAGCCGCCCACTTCAGACACTCGATTTCCCTTCGCGATAGGGCAACGCCATCCACGATCCTGCCGTCGGCCAACTTGCGACAGGCATGAAGATGGAAGAAGACCGCGATGAGCTGCAGCACGCGGTCATATCGGTCAATCAGGCGGAAGAACAGTGGTCGCCTTTCATCCGAGGCGAAGGTCAGTGCTGCAAACGTACCGGTGCTGCCATGGATCGGGATCGTAAAGCCGCGGCGAATGCCAAATTGCGTCGCCTCATCCATCAATTGTCGCTGCTGCGTCGACAGTTCGAGATCAGCACCGTGCGCATCCCAGTTGAATGGTTCCTGACCCCCACGCGCCTGATGGATAACCGGGTCAATCTTTTCATACCGACTGTGAAGGTAGTGAGATGTCCAGGATTGAGGATAGGTTGAAATCAGGCGCACCTTGCGGCCCTTGCCAGGCGAAGGGAAAAGATAAGCAAAAGACGGCAAATCGAGCGAAGAGGCAATCTCGCCCAGAGCGTTGCGCAGGTCCGTCGCGTCAGCGCTGTCTGCGATTTGCTCTACAAATCTATGAAAAACGTCTTGCATAGCTAAACTGCAGTGAGTTCGCCCACGGCTTCTGGCCCCACATATCGGAGCCCAGACGGGTCGACCAAAGCGCAGCCATGGAGGGAAGAAGGCCCGGCAGGAGACTGAGCTCCGTGCCGGGCCGGTGCGCCTTGGGAGGGCGATATGTGCTTCGACGGCGCTCTTATCGACACCGAGACCTCATTCCAGCGCCATCTCTTAGCAGGCGACAGTTGTCATCCTTGGGTTTGCACTTCCTTACGGTCGGGGTGTCTGTTTGCGCGCTGTTGAGACTGTCTCCATGGAGGAGCTCAACCTCACGGAAGATTGCGGTCTGTGTCCTGCACCTGAGATTCATAGATGGCTTCCGTCCCCAGGTCTTCAAAGGCAACGAGCCGCGCCGCCTTGATCGATGTTGAAACCAGGTACGCAGCGGCGCCCACAGCGATGAGATAGGGCGTTTTGTGTTTAACGATCGACTCGATGGCCAGCGGGCCCGCTCTGCTTTGCCGACCATCGCAAATAGGCCAGTCTCGGCGAGTATCTTTTCAGTCGGCTCACCGGCTCCGTCCTCACAATATGAGCTCGCCATACCACCAACCGATGTGCGGTGTTCAGTGATCATTCATTTCTCAGCAAAACTGGTCGTGTTAGGCCGGTTTATACGGTGCGCGGTGCGGACCGCTTACTTCTGAGTGTACCAGCGTCACTGGGCCGCCTTGCGCGAATTTATTGCTAGTAGCGCAGAAAATCCACGTTTTTCACGGTGGATAGGCACATAATCGCCGACTGCAGCACGCCACGATAGATGCGGATGACGTGAAGTCAGTCCTGACCGGCACGTCGAAGATGACGTTGTCGATCCCGCGCGACCGGGCCGGCACCTTCGACCCGAAGCTGATCGCCAAATCAGAGGCGTTTTCCCGATTTCGACGAGAAGATCATCTCCATGTACGCGCGCGGCATGAGTGTGCGCGAGATTCGCGGCCATCTCGAAGGAGCTCTACGGCATCGACGTGTCGCCGGACCTGATCTCGGCCGTGACCGATGCCGTCGTGGAGGAAGTGGCCGAATGGCAGAACCGGCCGCTCAATGCGGTCTATTCGCTCGTCTTCTTCGACGCGATCCGGGTCAACATCAGGGACGAGGGCTTCGTGCGCAACAAGGCCGTCTACATCGCGCTCGGCATCCTGCCCGACGGCACCAAGGAGATCCTCGGCATCTGGATCGAGCAGACCGAGGGCGCCAAGTTCTGGCTGCGCGTCATGAACGAGCTGAAGAACCGCGGCGTTGGCGACATCGTGATCGCCGTGGTCGACGGCCGCTTGCCGCGTTACGGCAAGAAGGCTTGATACCAGCCGCCCCTCCAGTTGAGCGTACGGAGCATGAGCGGATTCTTGATGTGTTCGCGGCTTACCTCACGAATGACAGAGGGCTCGCCGCCTCGACGGTGGAAAGTCACAAGCTGCTCTCACACCGATTTCTGCAGGAGGTCTGTCCGGCTGGCGCAGATGGGTTTGCAGCGCTCACCCCGGAGATCGTCATCGGCTATGTCGAGCGACATGCTCTCGATGGCTCCGCCGACAGCGGCAAAGCGATGTGCGGGGTGGTGCGCACCTTCCTGCGCTATTTGCATCTGAAGGGCTTCATTTCGGTAGCCTTGGCCGATTGTGTGCCGTCGATCCGTCGCTGGCGGCTTGCTGGCCTGCCAACCTTCCTGCCACCACAGAAGGTTCAGTTGGTTCTCGATGCCTGCGATCGGACCACGGCAATGGGGCTTCGCGACTATGCGGTTCTGATGGCGCTGGCCAAGCTGGGCTTGCGCGCCAGCGAGGTTGCGGCGCTCAGTCTTGACGATATCGATTGGCGGTCGGGCAGTGTCCTCGTCCATGGCAAGGGACGGCGGCAAGCGATGATGCCACTACGCCACGACGTCGGTGCAGTGATAGCGGCGGTGGCCGGGCTACGCCATTCCGAAGCGCTCGATCTGCGCCGGGACGACGTCGATCTCGACCAAGGTATCCTCACCATTCGGGAGACGAAGTTCGGCAAGTCGCGGCTGGTCCCGCTCCATGCCACGACGGTCGCCGTGCTGTCGCACTATGCCGGGCGACGCGACGCGCATCTCGTCGCGCCTCGTAGCCCCTATTTCTTTGTCGCCGAGCAGGGCGGCAGATTGCTGCACCAATACGTGCACCGGGTGTTCTGGCAGCTGTCGCGACAGATCGGTCTGCGGCAGCGGGGGCAGCGCAATGGTCCGCGGATTCACGATCTTCGTCACCGTTTCGCCGTCCAGGCCCTGACCAACTGGTATCGTGCGGGCGAAGATGTCGAGCGGGAACTGCCGGTCCTCTCGACCTTTCTCGGCCACGCCAATGTTCGCGACACCTACTGGTATCTATCCGCCGCGCCGGAGCTAATGACCCATGCCGCGCGACTGTTGGATGAGCGGTGGGAGGTTCGCTCATGAGTGCCTCGAACGATCTGGCCGTGCTGATCGAGCGGTGGTTCACCGATCGGCACATGCGACATCGAGGCGTAAGCTCCAACACCATCGCCTCCTATCGCGACACCTTCCGGCTCCTGTTTGCATTCGCGCAGACACGCCTTGGCAAGTCTCCGTCGCAGTTGACACTGCGGGATTTGGACGCGCCTTTCATCGGCGCATTCCTGGAGGACCTCGAGACATTGCGATCCGCCTCAGTGAGGACCCGGAACCTCCGCCTCACGGCCATTCGGTCTTTCTTCAGATATGCGTCGTTCGAGGAGCCGGCCCATAGCGCCCAGATTCAACGCGTGCTCGCGATCCCGAGCAAGCGATGCGACAAGCGACAGCTTCAGTTTCTCACCAGGCCCGAGATTGAAGCGATCCTGGCCTGTCCGGATCGCAGCACATGGCTGGGACGGCGTGATCACACTCTGCTGTTGCTGGCCGCGCAAACGGGGTTGCGGGTCTCGGAGATCATCGATCTCGACCGGGACTCGGTGATGCTGGGGCACGGTGCCCACGTGCGATGCGTTGGCAAGGGCCGCAAGGAGCGAAGTACGCCGCTCACCAAGGTTGCACAGCAAGCCCTTCGGGGCTGGCTCAACGAGCCCAGGAAACGGGGCGCAATGCACGGCGGCAGGCTGAGCGCCGACGGCGTGCAGGCGCTGCTGAACAAACATGTCGCCAAGGCTCGCGAACACTGCGTCATCCTCCGCTCGAAGCGGGTGTCGCCTCATGTTTTGAGGCACAGCGCTGCCATGGAGCTGCTGCAGGCCGGCGTCGATTGTTCGGTCATCGCCCTATGGCTGGGCCATGAGGCGATGGAAACGACGCTGACCTATCTTCACGCACATCTTGAGCTGAAGGAATCCGCACTTGACAAGCTGAAGCCATACGAACGCGCAAAGGCCAAACGATTTCGGCCAAATGACCGACTTCTTGAATTCCTGAACGCCCTTTGAGCATGAGAACTATGCCGAGTGTCAACGACCGGTTCTCGGTCGAAATGGCGGGCAAAGCGCTTCATACCGCCATGATCGGAAGAGGCGCTCGGCATAGTTTGGCGGTCGGCATAAAGCGCCAAGATGAACGGTGTCGAGCCGCTCGGCAATCTCGCTGACATGCTCTTCAGAATCGTCAACGGCCACGCCAACAGGACTAGTTTCTGCCATAGGCCTACATCCTGTCTCCGTAGCTTGAGGCCGTGCCCTGAGAACACCGCTCAACGAATCAGCACGCGGCCATTCACTAACTCGAAGGAACAGCTTAGGTTCGAGCCAAATTGTCGTACCGATTGAGCTTGTAAATGACAGTCGAGACGACCCAGCCCAGCATGAAGATTCCGACCACCGCATATCCGAGGTTGGTCAAGTTGTCGTTGATCTCGCCGATGAAATCCCAAAACCCGCCGGCAAGTCCAAGCTTGTCGCTGACTACCCCAAGAGCCTCGACGCCACCGATGAAGATTGCGACGACCACGGAGGCCGCCGTGATGGTGAGGTTGTACCAGAGCTTGCGGATCGGATTGATGAACGCCCAGCCGTAGGCACCCACCATCGCAACACTATGGGTTGTATCCATAAACGCCATGCCTGCCGTGAACAGGGCGGGGAAAATCATGATGGTCCAGAAACTCATGCCCTGCGCGGCTTGGGTGGCGGAAATTCCTAACAGGCCTATCTCCGTCGCCGTGTCGAAACCAAGGCCAAAAAGGAAGCCCACTGGATACATGTGCCATGACTTGGTCACAACACGGAACACCGGGCGGAAGATGCGAGCCAGAAACCCTCTGTTGGCGAGCATCGTGTCGAGCTCTTCGTCGCTCACCCTCTCCCCCCGCTTAGCTCGGCTGAAAGCGGCCCACACGCCTTTGAGGATGATCAGGTTCGCGACGCCGATCGCGAGCAGAAAGAATGCCGAGACCAGCGTGCCAATGACGCCGCCCAGTTCATGGAACTGGGCGAGCTCACCCTGTACGGCGGCGGCGCTAGCGGCGATCAGAGCGGAGCCGATGACAACGATCGTGGAGTGACCAAGCGAGAAAAAGAAGCCTGCACCGAGTGGCTTCCTTCCTTCCTGCATCAGTTTGCGCACGACGTTGTCGATAGCTGCAACGTGGTCGGCATCAAAAGCGTGGCGGAGGCCAAACACGTAGGCCAGAGAGGCTGTCCCCATCATTACGGGGTCGTCTCGAAATAGTAGATAGGCGGCGCCCCAAGCTGCGATGTTCGCCGCGATCAGGAAGACGTAAACCAGTAAAAGCCGAGCGCGAATGGGTCGCGAGGCCAGCAACTTATCTTGGCGGTCGGATACAGACAAAACCTCGGTCCCCTTTCCCGTCAGCGAAGCTAGACCGGTCAGTTAAAGCCGATCAACATGTGAAAATTTAGACTGTACTTGAAAATGGACAGGCGGTTGTTAGGGAATCAAAGAAAACTATCGCCTAATGCGATTGGCCTTCGCCGAGGACAAACTCGAATCGCGAAGCCCTGAAGAGCGGCACAGAAAAGGCGCGCCCAGGAATGCGCGACGTCGGCACGGCCAAGCACGATGAGGACTTCGAACGTTCGTCCGTCACGCTCGTCCGCGAAAGGTGTCCCAGAACACCGCATACGGTTTCTTGACATTCGTCGTCATGCAAGTATTCCTTCAGATATCGTTTACGGTTCGTTTGAGAGAGCAGCCAACAACCTGTGCACCCAATGCCTCCCGCGTCGAGCGCAACAAGATCGTAACCCGCAGGTCGGACCGGCAATTCAATGCTCGCGTTGTGTGCGTACAGAGTGCACCGGCGTGTGCTCGTGGCTAGCGCCGAGTTGGTGAAGTCGATGGTGCAGCCGATGATGAGCCAGTTCCAAGGCCGCTCTCATACGAGCATGCCGCGCTTCGTCGCTGATCGGAGCCAAGGTATCCAGATACGCGATCGACCCCTCGATCTGTGCAAGCACTGCCACAGCGTCGCTAGTTGCAAAGATTGGGCTATCTCCAACCTCCACTAGGACGGCGCTGGTGTGCGCAGCTATGTCGGCATCACGCCCCGCCACACTGCCCCGAACACGAACAGCAAGCCAGCAAGATTCCGTGATTTGCAACGAGCTGTGCCCTTGGCACGAGAGTTTGTCTGAACGGAATTCATCGACGACAGTTCCATTGCGGAGAAGTTCGATACGCTTTGGAGGGACGCTGACCGATTCAATCTTCCAATCGATCGCAACCCTACCACCACTGCGAGGAAGTCGGAGCTTGGTTCCCGGACGCCGCCCTTCCACAGCCATTCTGACGAGAGGCCCCACTGTGATGAATGTGTCGCCACCGCGCACAGCGTCCATCCAATTCTGAAACGTGAAAGCGCGATCCCCCAGATAGGCGTATGTCCGGATCCCGCCAAGGAGCGAGGCAGCATTCATTTTGTCGGAACCCGCGACCAACGGCAAATGGTAACCAATATTGAGATACCGATACCAATCAGCAAGCCCGAAGGCGCTGATCTGGGCATCGCGCGGATTGAAGGTCATCATCTCGATAGCGTCGACCAGACCAAGCACGATGTCTGCCGCACGCTCGGCCTGAGGACTGGGTGCGTGCGGCATTACGACGAGACCGCCCTGTTGCCGGCAACGTTCTGCCCAGCCAGCCATCGTGCTCTCCAATGGATCGCCGATCGCTGCCTCGTGGGGCCCAGCGGTGCATAACGGATCGATCATTTCGCCTTCATATCCAAGCAGCGATATATGACCCAGCACGTGCTGCCGGTTTTCGGTACCAACCCGAACCAAGAACTCCCCGTCGCCACCGAAGTCCTTCGCACCCAAGGTCGTTCGGCCGTCGAAGTCGCCTACATTGGTGAACATTTCGCCCCACTGGGACGCGAGAAGGTTGACGACGTTCACTCCCTCCGCCTGCCCTTCGAGAAGAGCTGTCTGGGGGCTCAGAACATGAACATGCGTGTCCGAACAGACCCAACCTTGTTCACGCCAATGCAGCACTTTCTCCAATTCGAATGTCAAGGTCTCCGTATCTTGATCGATCTCGACAATGCGCCGGAGCGGGCGCATCTCGAAACCCTTCGTAATTTCGACGAATATGGCACCTATCGGAAGGTCAACGGTGCAAGTCCCATCCACATAGGCATACTGATTGAGGCCATTGACAAACTCGCCGAAGAGGTCTTCGAACCACCCAGTATTGACCTTTCGGTGGTGCCCTTTGGGCGGAAGATATTCTCCGTGTGGCCCATGGACATGCAAGCGTGCGCCAACGCGCCGGCCTGTGCCCTTCTCAATTATTTGAAATTTCACAGCTCTTGTAGCAGCCTCGATGGCTACTGCATGTAGCACTTGGTTTGTAACGGAGTGAACCGTCTCAAGGGAACGAAGCTCCCGCACTAGCAGGCTGCCATCGCCGCGCCGAAGATAAAGTCGTGCATCTGGGTGAGCCGAATATTCGACGATCACTTCGCCGCCCGATCGCACTGGCTGGACGTCAGGGAGATCACTCAGCCAATTTTGGCCTGCGTAGTCTAGCACGGCGCGCGCAGAAATGACTGTTCCAAGATCGATACCGATTTGATCACCGCGATCATCGACGTCGAGTTCTCCAAGTGCATTGACGTTTACGCCATCTGGCAAACCCATCCTTAGCTTGCGGCGCCCTTGAAGCCGCAGCGGGTGCTCTTCCAGCTCAGTTGTGCTAATGGCGTATATCAGCGACTCTTCGTTCTCTGCGCGTAGCCGAAGGGATGCGATCTCTCTCTCGGGGTGCGGGTTCGGCAGGGCGTAAAGCCAAAGGTTCTCGTCATCGGTGAGACGTCCAGACGAATTTCGCTGTTCTGCGCTGCCGAAATCGAAGCTGGGCACTCGGTCTAAGGCGATGTCGTCGGAGTGGGTCGCATGTACGCTTGGCGCTCTTGCTGGTACCGCAGCAAATGGGCTAGCGCCCCACGATATGTGCCTCTGTTGAATTCCGAAACGGCGCAATAGGGGTAAGTGGACTTCACCGCCATCCGCATACTGCAGGGAGTAAGTCGAAACCAGCTGGCCGAGATCATTGCCATCAATTCCAAGCGTTGCTGGTCCAATATCCCCAAAGCCACGAATGTTTTGCGGCCGATCAGCGACTGCCTGAACGAAGATCAAATAAGTCACAACCTTCGATGGTAACAGAACTGTGACTGCATCTCCTCCAGGGCGCAGAAGGAGCACATCACGCTCCGATTGATCGCCGAACAGAAACGGTATGCCTCTGCACGACTGAAGCCCCTGAAGTTTGACGCTCCAATCATCGCCCGTGAGCACGGCCAGCCCGCCACCTATCCTGTGACGTGTAGCGTTGAAAGAAGTCTTTAAATCTAGAGGAGTGAAGTGTGGAGATGGCGGCGTTTTCATTCGTCCGATTCCGATCGGGTCTGGACCCTTTGCTGCCGCTTCCGAAGCAGGCGTTTGCGCTCGCGCAGGTTCAAACGAGTGCAAACGCCATTGGGTTCAGCCCTTGCAGAGTTCAGCGGTTGTAGCGCTTTCAGGCAAATTTTCTTTTGTTAAGCCATATTTACCGACAGATTTCATCATCTCATCGGACCCCAAATAGTCTTTCAACACCGCGTTGAAAGCGTCGACGGTTGCTTGTTCGTTGGGGAGGAAGGCAATTGCCGGGTAACCGGGCTTGGCCCACTGGGTATATGGATTGGCCAACTCAAGACTATCATCCTTATCAACGAATCCCTTCGCGGCGAAATAGTCGGCAGAGCCGGCAGCGGCGCGGCCAGCCTTCACAGCTTGCACGATCTCGGCAACACCCGCGACCTGCATGACCTTATCGTCGGCGATGCCGGCTTCGGTCGCCCATTTTACCGAGATATAGCCCGAGCCGGTCACCATCGTTAGGCCCTTGTCCCGAAGGTCCTGGAAGGAGTGAACCTTATCGGGATTGCCCTTCCGCACGATCATGGCGTCGCCTAGCCTGCCGATAGGTTGCGTAAAAAGCACATTGCGGCATCGATCCGGCAAAATAAACATGCCGCCCGTGATCATGTCGAAGCGACCGGCCTGCAGGCCGGGAATAAGCGATCCCCATTCGGTCACAACCGGCTCGACCTTTGCGGGTCCGAGCTTCTTGAGGATGTCAAGCGTTATGGCGTTGACGAAGCCGAGGGGCTCGTTGTTATCCCCTGGGTAGGCATAAGGAGGTTCGCTGGCAAAACCTAACCGGATCGTCTCTCCATTCTTGATCTTCTCCAGCAGTGACTGCGCCGATGCCGAAACGGCAAACGATGCGATTACCGCCGCCGCGATACCGAGTGCGCCAATTCCGTTCAAAATTAGGCCCAATAGGTAATCGCACTTTCTCTTTAGTTGTTGCCACTTGGCCATCGAATAGTTCCTCCGTTGTTGTTTTGCCGGCATCCCCGCCGGATCCATCGGGAGGCGACGTACATCTGGATGGGAGTGCCGCGGCGGTTCCCGATTCTTGCGACTCGAAGGTCGCACCTACCGTCTCTTGGCATTTCTATACATTTTATCCTCAACGCAAGGCACCTCAGCCTGCCCCTTAGTTGTAGCAGCGCAAATTGGCGGTCTTGCACAAATCAGATATGGATGGACGCAGCAAACCGGCTTATTTGCGCCGTAGACGCAGACTCTCCAACGACATGCTAGGATAGGCTGCATGGATCAATTCTGACAAGGAGAAGAACAAGACGCTCATTGATCGCCTCGTCGTTGTTACCGGCGCCGGATGCGGACTTGGCACAGCCAATGCGAGGACTGGCCAATTCGGCTAGGATGGTCGTCACCGATATTGATCCGAGCTTACCCGGGAAATCGCGCGCTCCCTAACAGGGGAAAAGGTTTTATCGCTTCGGCGAGAAGCTCGACGCCACAGATGGGCACGCAATTAAGGTAGTTTTAAGCGGACGGGCAAGGACTGCGTTGACTACTGCGCAGGGCACTCTGCCTAAGCTCGCTCGCCTCCTTTTCGATCCGGGTCACATGCGGTCGGCACGGGCTACATGGACACCGCAATGGGCGGCAGGGACGAGGCACGGACGACTGTCTGAACTGACGTTGCCCGATGAAACGGTTCGGGCGGCCTTACGAAATCGCGCGACCGATCGTGTTCTCGCCTCGCAGGCTGCGAGTTTCGTCAGCGAAGTCACACGCCCCGTCTAGTTAGTGATCTGAAGACGTTTCCTCGTAAGCGCCTCGCCGATCACCTATGGGTTTGGGCTTGATGTTTTCCGGAATAGCTAGGGCATGAGTTCCTCGATCTGGCTCTGTGGATGGCCGTTGATGATGGCCTCGAGGGTTTCTGCGAGGTAGGCAACGGGATTGACGTCGTTGAGCCTGCAGGTGGCCACGACGGATGAGAGCAGCGCCCAGTTTTCGGCCCCGATCT
>NZ_JAMYLU010000048.1:0-14994 GCF_040318135.1 Mesorhizobium sp. M1295 | reverse complement strand
TACCGCTTGCGGCCGCATCTGCATGCACAGGAAGAAGATCAACGTCTCGACCGTGCTCGCCGGTCAGAGGCTGGGAATCAAGGAGATCGACGACGGCATTTGGCTCGTCAGCTTCATGCATTACGATCTCGGTTATATCGACTTGGAACAGAGGACCTTGCAGACCATCGACAACCCGTTCGGCACGAGGTTGTCACCCATGTCTTAAGTACAATCTGTTACCTATGTCTCCGGGTTGGACAAAGCTCAGGCGGTCTCGGCCATTCGGCTTCGCCCCTTGGCGCGGGCAGCCCTTCGGGCTGTGACGGCCGCCGCCCTTGCGGGCGGCGCGGTTTGTCTGTTGGCCTTTCCCGGTGGCGCGGGGTGGGCGGCACTCCCTTCTAGGCCCGCCGCGTCAGCCCGCAACCCTTCGCGTGCCGCTCAGGGTCCTGCTCTTCGTCCCGGTCCTTCGGATGCGGTCCGCCTACCACGGCGGGCCTTTCCGGTCGCGACTCGCCGCCCACCCCGCTTCCGGGGAAAGGCGCGGCGATTGGCGAGCGGAGGATGAGACGATGCATGCAAACAGCAAGCGTTCCGCCAGCGGAGAGGCTGGCGCAGGCAAGGGCGGGCGCCCCGGCGCCAGCCTTTATCAGGAGATCACGGACCGCATCATTGCCGAGCTGGAGCGCGGCACCGTGCCATGGGTCAAGCCATGGGGCAGCGCAAAGGCAGGCCTTGGCCTGCCGAGGAATGCATCCTCTGGGCGCACCTATTCCGGAATCAATATCCTCATCCTGTGGGGCGCGGTCATCGAGCGCAGCTATCCCAGCCAGAACTGGCTCACCTTCCGGCAGGCGCTCGTGCTTGGCGGCAATGTCAGGAAGGGCGAGCGCGGCACGACCATCGTGCATGCCGACCGCTTTGTCCCCAAGGACGAGAAGGAGCGCGCACGCCACGAGGGCGATGAACCACAGGCCGTGCCTTTTTTGAAGCGCTTCACCGTCTTCAATGTCGCGCAGTGCGATAATCTTCCGGAAGACCTCTATGCCGCCGCCGAGCCGCTGCCTCAGTGCGAGATCGTGCCGCAGGCCGAGACGCTCATTCGCGCCAGCGGTGCGGATTTCAGGGTCGGCGGCGATCGCGCTTTCTACATGCTGGGCAGCGACCACATTCAGGTGCCGCCGCAGCCGGCGTTCCATCACCAGATCGACTATTACCGGACCTGCTTTCACGAGCTTGGCCACTGGACCGGCCACCCGACGCGGCTTGCTCGCGACCTCTCCGGCTCGTTCGGCTGCAAGGCTTACGCGCGTGAAGAATTGGTCGCCGAAATCACTGCCGCCTTCGTCTGCATTAATCTCGGTATCGAGCCGACCGTGCGTCACGCCGATTATATCGGCTCATGGCTGAAGGTGCTGCGCGAGGACAACCGCGCCATCTTCCGTGCCGCGAGTCTTGCCTCCAAGGCCGCCGATTTCCTGCTTGGCCTTCAGGCCGATGCCGAAGGCGAGGCGCAGGAAGGGATTGCGGCATGACGATGCGCGATCCTCAACTGACCGCGACCCAGCCGACGCCGCAGGCGAGCAGATGCTCATTCCCGGCGTTCGGCCGATCACCACGCGCGATCGGCTCACCCTCCTGATGGACGCGCCGATGTGTCCGCGCGCGGCGCAAAAGCCGCTCGATATCGGCCTCTTCGATGAAGCCAGCAGAAATCAACTCGACCTGTTCTGACAAGGAGTCTTTCCATGATCCTGATCACCGATCCACTGCGCGCACGACTGCTCGCCAATGGCGCCGCCGACGCCGACATCGACCATTTTCCCGTTGTGAAACTGTTTAATCCCACAGGTGCCGCCACGTGGCTTTTGCCCGAACTCGACGCCGATGGCGACACGCTGTTCGGCCTTTGCGATCTCGGCTTCGGCTTCCCCGAACTCGGCAGCGTCAGTCTGGCCGAGCTTGCATCCGTAAAAGGTCCGCTTGGCCTCGGCATAGAGCGCGACCTGCATTTCCAGGCGCGCTTTCCGCTCTCCGTCTATGCCGAAGCCGCCCGCATTTGCCGCCACATCACCGAGGCCGAGCGACTTCTGCGGCAGGCAGCAGACGCCCTTTCAAAGCCCCATTCCGAGCTTCCGCCCGACACGGCGGAATAGCAGCGCCGATAGGCGCAAAAACCGTCCCGCCGCGCCGGCCTTCGGCCTCTGCGGCGGGGACAACCTCAACCAAAGCGAAAGGAGAGTAACCATGCAGCTTGCCCACATCCCATTGGATCAGCTCAACATTTCCGCGCTCAACATGCGCCATGGAAAACGCGCGCCCGACATATCCGACATCCTGCCGTCAGTGCGTGCGCGCGGCGTGCTGGTGCCTCTCCTTGTGCGGCCCAACGGCCAACCGGAAACCTTCGAGATCGTCGCCGGCAGGCGGCGCTATTTTGCCGCCAAATCGCTTGCCGACGAGCGCGGCGAAGGCGATCCCTTGCCCTGCGCCATCATGGAGGACGGTGACGACGCCGATGCGCTGGAAGCCTCGCTGATCGAAAACCTCGCCCGCCTCGATCCTGACGAAGTATCGCAATGGGAGACGTTTTCGAGGCTCGTCAGGCAAGGCCGCACCGTTCCCGACATCGCTGCGACCTTCGGCATCACTGACCTCAAGGTCAAACGCATTCTGGCGCTTGGCGACCTCTTGCCCAAAATCCGCGAAGCCTATCGCCGCGAGGAGATCGACACCGAGACGGTGCGCCATCTCACCATGGCGTCCAAGGCGCAGCAGAAGGACTGGCTGGCACTCTGTGCCGATCCCGATCAATACGCGCCGCGTGGCTATCAATTGAAGCAATGGCTGTTCGACGGCCAGTCGATTTCCACCAAGGTGGCGCTGTTTGCCATCGAGGAGTATCCCGGCCTGATCACCTCGGACCTGTTCGGCGAGGACAGCTATTTCGCCGATGCCGACCTGTTCTGGCAAAAGCAGAACGAAGCGATTGCCGCCAGACGCGACACCTATCTCAACGACGGCTGGAGCGAGGTGGTGCTGCTGGAACCGGGCCAGTATTTCCACCCATGGGACCACGAGAAGACCCCGAAGAAGAAGGGCGGCAAGGTCTTCATCGCGGTCACGTATCGCGGCGAGGTCGAGTGTCACGAGGGCTGGCTGTCACGCAAGCAAGCCCGCCGCGCCCGCGAGGGCGGCGAGCAAGACGAAACAGCCGCCAAGCCGCCGCGCCCCGAACTCACCGGCCCGATGCAGAACTATGTCGATTTGCATCGCCATGCTGCCGTGCGTGCGGCCATGCTCGACCATCCCGCCGTGGCGCTGCGCCTCGTGGTGGCGCACGCCATCACCGGTTCCGGCCTCTGGCAGGTGCGCCCCGAGCCGCAGCGCGCAGCCAACGAGACGGTGACTGCCAGCCTTGCCGGCTGCAAGGCTGAAGCGGCATTCGGCAAAAAGCGGCGCGAGGTGTTGGCCTTGCTCGGATCACCGGATGAGGATGGCGTGGTCGCCGGCGGCAATGGCGACGCCTTTGCTATCGCCGGCGTGTTCGCGCGCCTCTTGGCGCTGTGCGACGACGATGTCATGCGCGTTCTCACCCTTGTCATGGCCGAGACGCTTGCAGCCGGCAGCACCGTCATCGAGGCGCTCGGCAACCATCTGAACGTCGATATGGGCACATGGTGGCAACCGGACGATGCCTTCTTCGACCTCTTGCGCGACAAGGAAATCGCCAATTCGATGCTGGCCGAGGTCGGCGGCAAGCTGGTCGCGGACGGCAATGTCGCCGAGAAGGTCAAGACGCAAAAGAAGATCATCCGCGACTTCCTGGCGGGCGAGAATGGCCGCCAGAAGATCGAGACCTGGCTGCCGCGCTGGATGAAATTCCCGGCCGAAAGCTACACCAGCCGCGGCGGCTTCCGCACCGCCGATCAGTGGACACAGGTACAGCCGCTGTTCGTCCGCGAATAATCGATCAGGGCCCGAGCGGCGGTTCTCTCGAGTACCGCCGCTCAGGTCGCGCGCGCCGCTCCGGGCCGCGCCGGCTGCCGATTGGTCGTCTTGTCGAGCCAGTGCCGCGCGCGAGAAATCTCGACGCCAACTCGCCCGGGGCAGCCCTGCACCGCGCCGGGTTGCTTGCCGAGGCGCCCAGGCGCATGGGGCCAATTGTCCGATCGGGTTGCCGACAGAGCCCGCGCAGCCGGCGCCCTGTAATGCCGCCTGCTCGTTGTGCCGCCGATCGCGCCACCTGTCTCCATGTGTCTCAGGGACCATTCCCCTGCGGCTGGCTTGACGACCTATGGGCGGATCCGGCCCGCCCGAAACCCTCGCCAGCAGCTTTTTTCCCCGCCGCCTGCGGCGGCTTCCTCGCGCCGCTTCGCTTCAAAAAAGCTGCCCGCTCGGGTCCTCCGCTATCGCTGCGGCCGTCCCGGTTCCGGCGGTCCGGACGCGCCCATCACGGTCCGCCATCGCAGGGGAATGGTCCCCTGCGAGCACCAAAGGAGACTGAAAATGACCGCGATCGGATACGTTACCAAACAGGAAAACGGCGGCTACAAGGGCCAGCTCAAGACGCTCAGCGTCCGCGCCGACATCGACATCGTGCCCAATCAGGCAAAGAGCGCCGACACCCATCCCGACTTCCGGGTGCTGACGCAAGGGGTCGAAGTAGGGGCCGGCTGGATCCGCACCGGCGAGACCTCCGGCAAGGACTATGTGAGCCTGTCGATTGCCGCCCCGGAGTTCGGCCCGCGCAAGCTCTACGCCAATCTCGGCCGCGCCGCCGGCCAGGATGACGACGACACATACGCCATCATCTGGAACCCGGTCGACTGAACCGCCAGCCTCGAGCCCCGCGCCGCAACCGGGGCGGGGCTCTTTCGGGAGGGGCGGCGAAAACTCGCCCCCCACTCTTCGCCCGTCCCCAAAACGATCTCGCTCGCCGATCCTCGCCTTCGCTTGTCCGTAACGAAACGAGGATCATCATGGACGACGAAAACGAACGCGCGGCTCGCGCGAAGAAGGGCAGTCCGTTTCTCAACACCGCGCAGGCCGCCTTCTATATCGGGCTGTCCCAGCGCACGCTGGAGAAGATGCGGCTCAAAGGCGGCGGCCCGCAATTTCGCAAGCACGGCCGCTATGTCCGCTATCACATCGACGAGCTCGACGACTGGTCGAAGGGACGCGCGCAGGAGACCAGGCCCGAGGATGCCGGGCACGATTCCGGCTCGGCCGGTGAGGGAGGCCGCTCATGAGCCGGCGTCCCACCATCCGTCTGATCGGCAGCCATCTGCGGCGCGTTCGGGCGCGCAAGACGATCGCCGTGGCCACAATAGGCCTCGGCCTGATCGGCTTCGCCGCTGTCGACAACCCATCGCCCTGGCTGGTCTGGAACGCCTCGGCCAGTGCGCCGGTCGGCCTCTATCGCGTCGCGTCCGGATCGCCGGCTCGTGGCGATCTCGTGCTCGTCCGCCCGCCAAAACCGGTCGCCGATCTCGCCGCCGAACGCTTCTATCTGCCCAGCAATGTGCCGCTGGTCAAGCGCCTTGCCGCGCTGCCTGGCGAGCATGTCTGCGCCTTCGGCGACGCCATCATCATCGGCGGCAAGATTGTCGCGCGCCGGCTGGCAACCGACACGCAGCACCGTCCGCTGCCTTGGTGGAATGCCTGCCGCAAGCTCGCCGCCGACGAGTTTTTCCTGCTCGGCAACGATAGAAACCGCTCCTTCGACAGCCGCTATTTCGGGCCGGTGCCGGCCGAAAATATTGCCGGGAGGCTCGTGCCGCTATGGACCGAGTAACCCTCCTGATGCTGGGCATAGTCGCGATAGCGCCATGCGCCTGTTCCGCCGCGACCGACGCTCAGCCGGCCGCCATCTCCCGTGGTCCGCAGCTGGCAAGATGGCAGCCCTTGGTAGCCGAAGCAAGCCGGCGTTTCAGCATTCCACAGCCCTGGATTTATGCCGTCATGGATGCCGAAAGCCGGGGGCACACAATGCTGGACGGACGGCCGATCGCCTCACACGCCGGCGCCGTTGGCCTCATGCAGGTGATGCCCGGCACCTACGAGGAGATGCGCGCAGAGCTTGGCCTGGGGGCCGATCCGCACGACCCTCGCGACAACATTCTGGCAGGCACTGCCTATCTGCGCGCCATGTATGACCGCTTCGGCTTTCCCGGCCTGTTTGCCGCCTATAACGCTGGGCCGGACCGCTACGAACAGCATTTGCAGCGTGGGCGACCGCTGCCCAGCGAGACGGTTTCGTATCTGGAAGAGCTCAAGGCTGCGGGGATTTCGGCCGCCGACATGGACGCGTTCACCGGCAAATCCCGTTCCGGAAAAGTGCTGGAAATCCCGTCCGGGCAGTCGCTGTTTTTCCTGCGAAACGGTGTTTCCGCGACCGATCCGAATGGCCAAATTGTGGTGCCGCTCGGATCGGAGCGAGCAAGGTCAGGCCGGCCGGATCGCAGGTGAGGGCAGGGGTACCGTGGGTCGGGCGGGGCAGGGAGGCAGGTCCGGGAAGGCAAGATAAAGGCATCGCCTCCTGGAGGCGGCGAAGTCTTTGTCTGCACATCGTTTTTCATGGAGGCTGCCTTCAGCGTCAGGAGAGCTTCTGCAGACAAAGCTTTGATTTTGCTCAAGATTAGTAGGAGGCTCAATGCAGGATGAAGAGTTCAAGCCGAGCCTGGGCAAAATCGGATCGCGCGGCTCGAAGGTAGGCAAGCGTTTCGCCGGCCAGATCCGCGCCGCGATCAACCGAGCCGGCGGCGGCAGCGGTCGCCGTGGCCGCTTCATCGGAAGCCGGGCGGGGCGCGGCGGGGCTGCTGCCGCCGTTCTCAGAGCGCGCGACCGCCACGCGGCGTTGCGGCAGCGGCGCGCCGTCGTCAAGGCGCGTATCGTCAAGCTGGCCGGCAAGGGTGTTGACGCGGCACGTGCACACCTTCGCTACCTCCAGCGCGACGGCATCACCCGCGAAGGGGAGCCTGGCGAGCTCTATAGCGCCGACAGCGACCGCGTCGATGGCAAGGCGTTCATCGATCGTGCCGATGGCGACCGGCATCAGTTCCGCTTCATCGTCGCACCTGAAGACGGCATCGAGTATGATGACCTGAAGCCGCTCACGCGGCGCCTCATGGCGCAGATGGAAGAAGACCTCGGCACCAAGCTCGACTGGGTCGCTGTCGATCATTTCAACACTGGTCATCCGCATACCCATATTATCGTCCGCGGCAAGGACGACCGCGGCGAAAATCTTGTCATCGCGCGAGACTACATCTCGTCTGGAATCCGTGAACGGGCGGCCGAGCTGGTCAGCCTCGACCTTGGCCCGAGAACGGACCGCGAGATCGAGCAACGCCTGCGCCAGGAAATGGAGCGGGAACGCTTCACCAGCATCGATCGGCAGCTGCTCCGCCTGCGCGACGATGACGGGCATGTCTCACCGGCCAGCCGAGACACGTTTCGCCAGACGCTGCACCAGGGGCGCCTGCGTAAGCTCGAGCGGATGGGTCTGGCTGAGGAAGTCGGCTCGGGCCGCTGGCGCCTTGATGGCGAGCTTGAAGCGACGCTGCGCCGCATCGGCGAGCGGGGCGACATCATCACGACCATGCACCGCGAACTGACCGGCAAGGGGCTCGCCCGCAGTGTCGCCGACTATGTTGTCCATGATCGTTCTGCAGAGCAGATGCAGACTGTCGTCGGCCGCATCATTGCGCGCGGCCTGGCCGACGAAATCAATGACCGCCGTTACCTCGTCGTCGACGGCGTGGACGGCAAAAGCCACTATGTCGATATCGGCAAAGGCGAGGCCACCCAACCGACGCCAGAGGGCTGCATAGTGCGGGTCACGCCGAGGGACACCGGGCCAAGGCAAGTCGACCGCACAATTGCCGAGATCGCCACGGCCCATGACGGGCGCTACAGCATCGATATCCATCTCAAGCATGACCCGTCGGCCACCGAACGCTTTGCCGAAACGCACGTGCGGCGACTGGAGGCGATCCGCCGGGCGACCGGTCGTGTCGAGCGCGAGCCGGACGGCACCTGGATCGTCGCACCGGATCATCTCGACCGTGTGTCTGACTACGAGCGTCAGCGGGCCGGGGCCGAGCCTGTCATGGTTGACAAGCTCTCATCAATGCTGCTGGAACAACAAGTCAACTTCGACGGCGCCACCTGGCTCGATCGAGAGCTGGTTTCCGACACACCGGAGGCCTTGCACAGCTCTGGTTTCGGCCGCGATGTCCGAGAGGCGCAAGGCCGCCGGCGGCAGTGGCTGATTGCGCAAGGTCTTGCTCGGGAAGAGCAGGACCGGATCGTCTATCGCGCCAACATGCTTTCGATCCTGCGTCAACGTGAGCTGAACCGTGTTGCCGGTCAACTGTCTGACGAACTCGGTCTGCCCTATTCTGAAGCCCAGAGTGGAGGTCGAATAGAAGGCACGCTCCGCCGCTCCGTCGAGCTCGCCGGCGGAAAATACGCTGTCATCGAGAAATCGCGCGAGTTCACGCTGGTGCCATGGCGGCCGGTGCTTGATCGGCATATTGGCAAGGAGGTGTCTGGTGTCATGGGTGGGGAGGGGATTTCATGGACCATCGGCCGGCAGAGAAGCGGACCAAGCATTTCGTGACATGGCTACACAACTTCTTTGCCCGCGTTGAAACGGGTACTCAGTCCGGACGGAGTTCGCCTGCTAATTGCCCGCGGCATTGATCTCGCGAGGGATAAATGGCTGGTCGTGCAAGACTTATCGTTCGCTCTACAAACAGCGCCCCAGTCATTCATCGTATTCCATGGTTCTGAGCCAAAACCCTCCTGCGCCACCACGGCACTCTTCCCGGTGCCACGGAAGCCCCGCCGACGACGGCGGTGCCGGCCTGGTTGCGCAGGGCTGCCCCCGACCCGAACAGTTGCGGCGCATGAGGACATTGCAATCACTGCAGGTGCGGCCATCGGCGCGCTCGATGCGATGGTCCGCCAGCTAGAGAGGTGGGCTGGCGCCTGGTGACAGCGCCTAGGGCTTTCGGCGGCCGCGGTACGGCGAGCAGGCTCGCGGCGTCGAGGATGAAGCCGCACTTCGCGATGTTCTTCTGCTCACACGACCGGGAGACGAGGTCGGCCCCGCGGGCCGGATGCTGTTGGCCGGGCGTGAACTGGCTGCCCATCCCGCTCAGGATCTTCTAACGGGAGAAACCTCGCTGCGGTGGGGAAGATTTCGGTCGACGCCCGCGACGACGAGGCGGTCAGCGACCTGGCCAGACGAGCTCGGCAGCTTTCCGCTGCGGCATGGTGACCGGCGCGATCATGGCCGCCGAATGAGATCGCTTCGAACGCACCGTCGGATGCTGGCTCGCCGACGCTTTACTGGCTGGGTTGGGGCCATGCGGTGCCGCTACTGGGCACCGAGGCAGCTTTGGGCATGAGACCCGATCAATCGCGGCGGGCCCGACGGTCATTGCGGCATCTGGAGTCGAGGCCGGGTCAGACCGGGCGAAAAACCTGCTCGTCGCGCAGGAGCCCCGCGTTGCGCCGTCGATCTTTCCGCCCAACTCAGCGCCGCGCCGACCAGGGCTTGCCATTCCCCCGAAACTGAGGCCAAGGCGACGGACCCCCCTGCGTATACCGACGCTATACGCGCGCCCGTCGGCGAGCGAACCGTGGACCTCACACAATCTGAGGTGCTGGTGACGATGTGCATCACTCCACCCACGAGCTCACCCGTGCGCCCGCGGTGCTGCGAACCCGCCGACGAATATTTGGCAGAAGCCGGAGTGGGCGCTCAGCCGCGACGTTTTTTTGGCCTTGACCGGGCCGGGCGGCGACCCGAGCGTCGGGACAAAAACCCGCAAAGGCGGAGGGCACCGGCCCGGTTGAGGCGAGGCCATGATGATGTGAGGACGATCTCCGGGCAAAAATTTGCGGAGATCGATGCTGTCCTGGCGCGCTCGTCGAAGATTCTGAGCGGCGCCGACCTGGCTGCTCGAAGGGAGAACACTTTACTGCGTGACCGGCCGGACCTGATTGCGATCTCGATTGGAATAAAGAAGAACGACGGCCGAATGGCAGGGTTGATCGCCAAGGTGCGCGATCTGCCGGCTGTCCTGCGCGCATGCGGCAGTCGCCACCATGAGCTTTACGACAAAATTGCCGGCACAGGCTGATTTCAAGAAGGTCTTGCTCTATGCTATCAGGAGGCGATCGCACGCAGCGCAAGATCGGCCAGTGCGGATGCTGGCCACGCTGCCCGGCGCGTCGTGAGATGTTGCCCGTCGGATGGTGACGCTTTAGATCAGGCGGATCTCCACCCAGCGCCGCGCAGGTCGAACCCAGCGATTTTGTGGCACGCGCTCGAAAGGTGCTGCACCGCGGGAATTGCCGCCTCATCCATGCACTGCAAGAGTCACGAAAGGACGGTGACCCCCGAAGCAAAGTCCTATCCGTGGGCACTCACGTGCGCCTGATGCGCACGTATCCATCGTGCGCATGCGTTCCATAAACACAATCGATTTTACCGACCAAAGAGAATAGCGGATACCGCCCGTTTCTTGAGGAAGGCTTATGGAACGACCGGCGCCGCTTGACCATTCGAAACCAATCGAAGTTGGCCGGCGCGAGCCCTGAGTTCCGGTTGATCTACATTCCAGGCGGCGGCACTGCCGCTATTGAGGCGATGAGGACGAAGTTCAATGGGAATATTGGGGCCTTCTAACCCAGAACAGGCCTGTTCCGCTTGTGTCGTGCTGCGGCCCTCATCCTCTCCATTACCGGCTGGATTGGGGTGCGACAATCCAGAATGGGATCCGAAGATGCCGTGCGTGAACCACTCTAGAACCAAAGTGGAAGCAGTAACGGCAGGATATCGGCTGGAGGTCTGATGCTTAATCACAAAACAGTCGGTTCGAAGGGGCGCGATGGTGACCTGCCACTGAACTGTCATCCAGCGGCGATTAGAGCCTGTACCGTTTCTGTTACGCCGTAGGGCGCGGGTTGAGCAACCGGCGGAGACGCGAAGCCGCTATTGAGCGTAGCGTCGGAGCTGGTTGCGGCGAGGGTTCCGGCGAAGACCGCCGGGGTCTGGTATCCGAGCGAGGAGTGCGGTCTCGCGGTGTTGAAGTCCTGCCTCCATTCGGCGATGGCGCTGCGGGCGTGGTCGAGGCCGAAGAAGATGACGGCCTGCAGATGCGCGACGGCTTCGCGCTTGGCGGCGGGCCCTACCATTTTTTTGACAGAAGCTCGCGAAGTGCCGAGGCTTCCAGCATCTGGTCGGCGAGCAGCTTCTTCAGCTTCGCGTTCTCGTCCTCCAGAGCCTTCAGGCGCTTGGCGTCGGACACGTCCATCCCGCCATACTTCGCCTTCCAGTTATACAGCGTCGCCTCGGAGACCCCATGCTTGCGGGCGAGGTCGCCCGCCTTCGCACCCGCCTCGTGTTCACGCAGAACCGCGATGATCTGCTCTTCCGTAAATCGCTTCCGCTTCATCAGTCCGTCCTTCGATCAAGGGCAGGACTCTAATCTCAGATGGAGGAAATTGCCCGTGGCAGGTCAACCCGTGCCCAGAAGGGACAAAGGCCAGAGACCTAAGCTTCGATTTCGCCAAAGGCGTCCTCATTATATTGGTGATAATTGGGCATTTGTTACAATATGTTATCTATCGAGGCACTGACGACTTTTGGCTGTCGCCATATTTTAAGTCGATCTACATGTTTCACATGCCTCTGTTTATGGCGATAAGTGGATATCTTTCTTCGGGAGCGATTCTGCGCAAATCGCTCCCTCAAGGCGTCAGTGATCGAGCAATGCAACTAGTATTGCCAATGCTTTTTTGGTGTGCGTTGATTTGGATATCGAAGGCCGCCGTAATGTCTTCGGCGAACAGTTTAACCAGTGGAATGTTGGATTTTTTTAGGGAGTTCATTGGCACATACTGGTTCATCTGGGCAGCTTTCGCGTCCTTCGTCCTGATAAAGTTGCTCACGACTTTCAATGGCTCGTCGGTGTGGATCATAGGCGCATCTGCAATTGCGATCGCATTCGCGCCCGTCCCGTGGTCAATAACCCCGTTGGTACGATACACATACCCATTCTTTTGTTTGGGGTTCTTGTTTGCGCAGCCGATCGGATGGCAGGCAGCTAGCATCAGGCGCCACAAGGCTATTTTTGTGGTGTTACTTTCGATGGCTGCGTTCACGTGCTTTCTTGTTTGGGGAAAGGAAACGTACGTCTACAACAATCTTGTTTTGATCTACGATGCACAGTCGGCCAAACAAGTGTTGCTGATGTTCGCTGGCTCGGTAGCAACTTCTGCAGTGGCGATGCAGCTTATATTCCTATGCTGGAGAGTTGGCTATTCAACTCGCGTAGCTCGCTTTGTCGCGCTGGAGCTTGGTCAGAGCACACTGCTGCTTTACCTGCTTCAGGGTGCCGTGTTTCGCTTCATGGATCTAATACCGTTCGGAGAGCTTTGGGATCTCGCGAGCAGAATCGAGTTCGCCACTTTGCTTGGTTTGGCGATTGTTGTCACAGCGATGACAGTTCGCAGGATTGTGCGCCACCTTGGATATGTGTCGCGGAGCTATGCTTAATTTATGATGTGACTGCCGACAGTTGGCATTGAAGTCATTGGCGAGCCATGCCGGCGTGGCATTCCCCTCACGGATCACTTGATCCGCCGCCCGAAGTAAGGCGTGCCTGTAGGCCGGGATCGGTCCCGAATGCTCGTAGGACGGCAATTCGCTCGGGAGCCCGATCAGATGGAACTGTCAGGAATTCTGTGCGCGAGGCCGGTTTCGTCATTGGCTGACGAACCTTTCGCCGAAGACGACGGCGAACTGGGGCTTGGCCTCGAACCATTCGCGCGGCGGTCGTTTCCATTCCTCGGCCGCGTGGTTCAGCACCAAATATAGCAGCTTCATGGCCGCATCGTCACTGGGGAAGTGTCCCCGGGTGCGGACGGCGCGGCGCAGCTTGGAGTTCAGCGCCTCTATGGCGTTCGTAACCGGTATGATCATGACGGTGCCATCCAATCCCCGCTGGAGATGAGCGATTTTCGGCGTATGGTGCGACCATCCGGGACAGGGGGACCGGGAGCACGCCAAGTGCGGGCAGGCCGATGTATTCGATGAGCTGCGAGCTCGCGTTAGTAGCTGGCCGCCCCTGCGACCTGCCCGGTTGCGCCGAGAGCGCGGATCCGTAGGTGTCGCGTCGCCCGCCGGCTCCCGACTGTTTGAGGAGAGGGAGCCGATGAGACGTGTGATTGGAATGGACATCCACCGCACCTTTGCGGAGGTGGTGGTTTGGGAAGACGGCCGGCTGCGCCATCACGGACGGGTCGACATGACCCGCTCGGGACTGGAAGGGTTCGGCCGCAGTTTGCGACGGACGGATGAGGTTGTCGTCGAGGCCACGGGCAACGCCATGGCGGTGGTGCGGGTTCTGTCGCCCTATGTCGGCCGGGTGATTGTCGCCAACCCGATGCAGGTGAAGGCGATCGCCCATGCCAGGATTAAGACCGACAAGATCGATGCCGGCGTTCTGGCGCAGCTCCATGCCAGCGGCTTTCTGCCGGAGGTCTGGGTACCTGACGAGCGGACCGAGCGGCTTCGCCGCCTCGTCGCGCGGCGCAACCAGGTCGTGCGGCATCGCACGCGCGTGAAGAACGAGCTGCATGGCATCCTGCAGGCGCACCTAGTGCCGAAGTGCCCGCATGCCGATCTGTTCAACAATCGCGGTCGCGCCTGGCTCGAGCGGCAGGTGCTTCCCGACGACGAGCGGGCCGCTATCGCCCGCCACATCCGCGAGATCGATCGCCTGGCCGAGGATCTGGCTGACCTCGATCGCGACATCGCCCGGGAAGCGGTTGATGATGCGCAAGTCCGGCGGCTTCAGACGATCACCGGCGTCAATGTCATCGTCGCGAGCGGTATCATCGCCGCGGTCGGCGAGATCCGGCGGTTCCGCGAGCCGCAGAAGCTGGTGAGCTACTTCGGCCTCAATCCGCGTGTGCGCCAATCCGGTCTTGGCTTGGCGCAATATGGCCGGATCAGCAAACATGGGCGTTCCCATGCCCGCGCCATGCTGGTCGAGGCCGCCTGGGCGGCGGCGAAGGCGCCCGGACCGCTCAGGGCCTTCTTCCTACGCATCCGTAACAAGCGTGGTCATCAGGTCGCAGCTGTGGCGGTCGCCCGCAAGCTCGCCGTGCTGATCTGGCATCTGCTGACAAAGGAGCAGGACTACTTCTGGGCTCGCCCGGCGCTGGTGGCGGCAAAGCAGAGGCAGCTCGCTCTCAAGGCCGGCGCGCCGGGCGAGCGCGGTGTCGGTCGCCGCGGTTCGGCTTACGCCTACAACGTGAAGGAGTTGCGAAACAGCGAGAAAGCCGCGGCCGAGAATGCCGAACGTGCCTACGAGCTAATGGTTCGGCATTGGCGGTCACGAGGGCCGAAGCGGCGCACGGACGCCACAAACGAGGAACGACTATAACGGCTGCGTGGCGGCACTCTCATCCTCTCGCACCACTCTTTGCCACGTGGTCGTCCGTGCCGGACAAATATAGCACAAGGAAATCTGGCGGCACGACCTACGCCCTCGGTCCGCTCCAGAATGGCGCCGTGCTCGACGCCGTCAAGGCGTGGCCTGGAAACCTCGCAGCCGGCCGCGGCGCCATCGCACCGGCCAGCCTTGACTGCGTCTCGACACGCTCGCATGGGAAATCCTGTGGGCCGGGACGAAGAAACAGGCTCACCTGAGCCGAACAAAGAAACGCAACAGGAATCGAAAAAGTCGAAATCAGGCTTGTCGATGTCATCCGTGGTGTAGATGATCCGCCGCACGCTTTCGGGATAGGCAAAGAATGGGACGACGTGCTGCCAATTGCGCCGCCAGCTTTGGGTAATCGCCGGATACCGCTGCCCCCAGTAGCTGGCTTCGAAGTCCTCAAGGGCCTTCATGCCGGCTTCGGCGTCCTTGGCCCGGTAGATCGCGCGCAGCGCCGGCACGACGGACTTGCGGTCCTTCCAGGACACGA
>NZ_JAMYLU010000047.1:0-16138 GCF_040318135.1 Mesorhizobium sp. M1295 | reverse complement strand
CAAGGCGACCGCCCAGGTGACGATGGCGGCGATCGCCTTCAACATGCGCCGATGGGCCGCTATCGCGGGATAGGTGCGCCTGAGTTCCGCCCATACAGGGTCGGACGACCGCCTGAAACCCCAAACAAGACGTCAAATCCCCGCAAACAAGCGAACAACCGCCGCAACCCCGCCGCCGCAAGCTTTTGCTCATGACTGCGCAACAGGTCCACAAGGGAGAAGGAAAGAGGTGTCGCTACAACAACCCCGCCTGCTCGGCCTCTCGGCGCAGATTCTGCCGTGGCCTTGGGCCGATCTGCTGGATGACCAGTCCGGCCGCCAGCGAGCCGAGATCACCGCACTGCTTCAGGCCGCGGCCTTGCGTGTAGCCGTAGAGGAAGCCGGCGGCGTAGAGGTCGCCGGCGCCTGTCGTGTCGACCAGCTCGCGGATCCTGGTCGCCTCGATGGTGACGGTCTCGTCGCGGCGCACGATGACCGAGCCCTTTTCCGAACGGGTGACAATGGCGATCTTGCAGTCCCTGCGGATCTGCGCCAGCGCCTCGTCGAAGGACGCGGTCTGGTAGAGCGACTTGATCTCGTGGCTGTTGGCAAAGACGATATCCACGGTGCCGGAGCGCATCAGGTCGAGGAATTCGTCGCGGTAACGGTCGACGCAGAACGAGTCCGACAATGTCATCGATACTTCGCGCCCGGCGGCATGGGCGAACTTCGCCGTCTGCCGGAACGCTTCCTTGGCGCGCGGCGGGTCCCACAGATAGCCCTCGAAATAGGTGACGGCGGCGCCCGACGCCTTGTCGGCCTCAACATCCTCCGGGCCGAGCTCGACGCAGGCGCCGAGATAGGTGTTCATCGAGCGCTCGCCGTCCGGCGTGACGAAGATCATCGAGCGCGCCGTCGGCGGTTCGCCATCGAGCGGTTTTGTGTCGAAGGCGACGCCCTGGGCATGCATGTCATGCGCGTAGATTTTGCCGAGCGCGTCGTTGGAGACCTTGCCGAAGAAAGCGGCGCGACCGCCGAAGGAGGCGACGCCCGCCGCCGTGTTGCCGGCGCTGCCGCCCGAGGCTTCAATGGCCGGGCCCATGCGGCTGTAGAGCAGTTCGGCGCGCCTCGTGTCGATCAAATTCATCGCGCCCTTGATGATGCCGTTGGTCTCCAGGAACGCCTCATCGCACTGGGCGATGATGTCGACGATGGCATTTCCGATACAAAGCACGTCATAGTCCGGCATCAATTCATGTCTCCGCCAAAAACCCACCGGCTTTCTGCCATGCCGGGCGCGGGCGGGTCTAGCGGTTTGATGCGGCTTTGCCTAGTCGACAATGCGACGATCCGACGAATGTCAGCATAGCCACCATCGTTGGATGGCGGCCGAAGCATTTCTCGCGTGCCTGGCTTACAAGCATGGCTGAGATGAGCGATGCCCAGAGGTCCCCGCCGGCCATGTCTATGAAAACCGACACGAGGATCGAGCTGGTGCTGCTCGTCGTGTTGGCAGTGCTCTGGGGTGCATCCTACAGCTTCATCAAGATCGGCGTTGCGACGATCCCGCCGGTGACGCTGATCGCCGCGCGAACCCTGATCGCGGGTGGCATCCTGCTTGCCCTGATCCGCTGGCGCGGGCTGACCTTGCCGGGTGATGCCACAAGCTGGCGCCGGTTTGCATTCCAGGCATGCCTCAACAGCGTCGTGCCGTTCACGCTGATCGCTTGGGCCGAGCGCTCGCTGGATGCCGGGCTGGCCACGATCCTGAATGCGACCTCGCCGATCTTTACCTTCTTGCTGACCGCCCTCATCACCCGCCACGAACCGTCGACCATGCGCAAGCTGTTTGGCGTCGCGGCGGGAATAGCCGGAATATGCCTCGTTGTCGGCGCCCCGGCGCTTGGCGGCCTCGGACAGCAATTGTTACCGCAACTTGCCGTGATCGCGGCGACGATCTGCTATGCCGGCGCGGCCGTTTTCGGCCGCGGCTTCAGGGGGCTCGACCCGATGGTGCCGGCCGCCGGTTCGATGCTCTGCGGCGCCGCGATGCTGATCCCCTTGAGCCTTGCGTTCGACCAGCCATGGACCTTGGCGCCGTCGACAGCTTCGATCCTTGCGCTGCTCGGGCTTTCGGTGTTTTCAACCGCGCTGGCCTTTTGCATCTATTTCCGTCTCCTCCACACGCTGGGCTCCGTCGGCACCACCTCGCAAGCCTATCTGCGGGTGCCGATCGGCGTTGCTATCGGAGCCGTGTTCCTTGGCGAAAGCCTTGGTCCGAGCGCGTGGTGGGGAATGGCCCTGGTCGTCGTCGGCGTGGCGGCGATGACCATTCCCCAGGCAAAGGTCGCGCGCTAGGGCGCTTGCAGCCTACGCTGTCTCCGCCTATTCGGAGATATCAGCCACGGGCATGTTTGACATGGAATTGGAAACGCCGTGATCCTCGACGCCGCCCGCGCCGCCTTGAGCCGGCTGTTCTCGCCCGAATTCCGTTCCGTGTTCGTGAAGACGCTGGGGCTGACCTTGCTGACGCTGGCGGCACTTTGGTTCGGGATCAAGGGCCTGTTCGACTGGCTGGCCTGGCCATGGATCGATGCATGGCTGCCCAGCCTGCCCTCCTGGGCCGGATGGCTGGGCGCCGTCGTCGCCGGCATCGGCCTTGCGCTGGGCTTGGCGCTGCTCATCGCGCCGGTGACGGCGATCATCGCTGGCCTGTTCCTCGACGACGTCGCCGAAGTCGTCGAGCGCACCGACTATCCCAACGATCCGCCCGGCCGCGCAGTGCCGGCGCTGCGCTCGCTGGTGCTGGCGATCAGGTTCTTCGGCGTCGTCATCCTCGGCAACATCGTCGCCCTGCTGCTTCTGCTGGTGCCAGGCATCAATATCGCCGCCTTCTTCGTCGTCAACGGTTATCTGCTCGGGCGCGAGTTCTTCGAGTTCGCCGCCATGCGTTTTCGCCCGGAGGCCGAGGCCAAGGCGCTGCGCAGGAAGCACGCGGTCACCGTGTTCCTGGCCGGGCTGGTTGTCGTCGCCTTCCTCGCCGTGCCGCTGCTCAACCTTCTGACGCCGCTGTTCGCCGCCGCCATGATGGTGCACCTGCACAAGGCGATCTCGGCGCGGGATGATGCTTAGCGCAGCAGAAAGCCGCGCCCCAGTTCGTCGTCGTCCTCGACAATGAATTCGGCCCGCCCTGAGTAGTAAGCGCGGCCGCCGACGCGGGCGATGATGGCGTCATGCGGCCCGGCTTTGGCCGTGCGCACGACCGCGCCGGAAAAGCGCGAGCCGGCGATGCTCTCGAACAGCCGTGTCCGGCCAATCTCGATCTGGCCCTTGGCGTGCATGGCCGCCAGCCGCGCGGTGACGCCCGAGCCGGTCGGCGAACGGTCGACCTCGGCTTCGGCGAAAACGCAGATGTTTTTGGTCGGCGTATCGGAGATCGCATCCTGTCCGTCGGTCAGGATGGTGCCGTAGAGAAAGGCGAGATCGGCATGGTCGGGATGCGACAGCGGCAATTCGGCCTTGAGCTTATTGGTCAGCGCCGTCGCTGCATCGACGAAATCGCGCACCCGGTTCCTGCCGAATTCCAGCCCGAACTGGCGGCAGTCGGCCAGCGCATAGAAGGCGCCGCCATAGGCGATGTCGAAGCCGACTGCGCCGTAGCCCGGCAGCTCGATCCGCTGGTCGCGGGCAAACAGAAACGCCGGCACGCTTTCGAATGACACCGCACCGGCCTTGCCATCCCTTACCTCGACCGCAGCCGAAATCAGCCCGCATGGCGCCTCGATATTGACCGTCGTCATCGGCTCGCGTGGCGCCACCAGCCGCTCGTCGACGGCATAGCGGCCGAGCGCGACGATGGCGTGGCCGCACATCGTCGAATAGCCTTCATTGTGCATGAACAGCACCGCGAGGTCGGCGCCCGGCAGGTCAGGCTCCACCAGCAGCGCGCCATACATGTCGTAATGGCCGCGCGGCTCGAACATCAGGATCTTTCTGAGATGATCGAGATGGTCGCGCACATAGGCACGCCTTTCGAGAATCGTGCCCTTGGGAATGTCGGGGTAGCCGCCGGTGACGATCCGCAGTGGCTCGCCGCCGGTGTGCATGTCGACGACGGTGAGCGTCATTCGCCGGGGCCTACCTAGGCTGAAGATTTGGCAAACAGCGCCTGCAGCTTGCCGAATGGCATGGCGGCGCGGGTGAAGCCGAACGTGCCGTCCTGCTGGATCTCGCGCGCCGCGGTCTCCAGCATGCCGAAGGCGAAATTGGTGAGCCATGGGCCGAGCGAGACGCGCTTTACCCCCGCCATGGCCAGGTCGGCGATGGTGAAGCCAGGCCGGGCCATGACGTTGACCGGCCTGGTCAGCGCCGAGCAGACGGTCCGCACCGTCTCGATGTCGCTCAGCCCTGGTGCATAGAGCACGTCGGCGCCGGCTTTCTCGAACGCCTGCAGCCTCTTGATCGTATCGTCGAGGTCGGGCTTGCCCCACAGGAAATTCTCGGCCCGCGCGGTGAAGACGAAATCGCGTTTCAGCGCCCGTGCCGCTTCCGCCGCCGCCGCGACGCGCTCGACCGCATGCGAAAAATCATAGATCGGCTTGTCGGGCTCGCCGGTATGGTCCTCGATCGAGCAGCCGGCGAGGCCAGCCGCCTCGGCGGCGAAGATCGTCTCGCCGGCACTTGTCGCGCTGTCGCCCTTGCCCTTTTCGAGATCCGCCGAAACCGGCAGCCCGGTCGCCGCCGACACTTCACGGCAATGGTGGATCATCGCCTCGAACGTCACCGCGCCATCGGGCAGGCCGCGCGAAAAGGCAAAACCGGCGCTGGTCGTCGCCAGCGCCTTGAAGCCGAACGAGGCCAAAAGCTTGGTCGTGCCGACGTCCCAGGAATTGGCCATCACGAAGATCGAGGCATGCAGGTCGCGAAAAATCTTGCCCTTATCCATGGATGCTCCCCTCCAGTGCAGAATGTGAGGCAAATTCTAGCCCGGCGGAACGCGCCGGGCAAACAAATGCGGTTGGCTCAGAAGCGTTTGGCGTTCTCTTCTGCCAATCGGTCCAGCGCGTCGGAATCCTTGACGTAGTGCGAAGCGTTTTTGTCCCAATGATAGGTGACGGAAATGTTGCGCGAAGACGCCGCTGGCGGCTGCTGGCCGTCGCAGCTTTCTTCGCCCGGTACCGTCGCGTCGGTCACCGTAACCTTGATGGCTGCATAGGGCTGGCCGTCAGCAATCGCCTGGAACGCCGCATTCTGCGTCCTTCGGTTGGTGCAGAGGTTTTCGTCGAACGTATAGATCATGTCGATCAGCTCGAACCTCTCGCTGCGGACCATGATCAGCGGCGTGATCCCATAGCCCTGACTCGAATTGAAATGCGTGCTCATGCTGATGATGGCGTCGTCACCAGGCCCGATCGGCAGCTTGCCCGGATCGCGAAGATAGGTGATGCGGTCGACAGCGACATTGACCGCGTCGAGCAGGGCCGGCTTGCCGGTGATGTCGTAGAGTGCCAGCACCGCATAGCCCTCGGCACTGTCAGGCGAGTCGCCGAGGTCGAACAGCATGGTCAGCCGCTCCTTGCCGCCGGCCTTGATGCCGAGCACGCCGGCGTTGGAAAGACCCGACGTCGCCGGCGGCGAGCCGTCGTAGTCCGGACCAGCGATGTGGCGCATCTCGATCGGCATCGAACCCCGGAAAAAGCCGTCCTTGTCCGCGGCCAGATCGGGAATGACCATCCTGGCGAGATCGAGATAGGTGACATCGCCGTGGCCAGGGACGGCGCTGCCGAGCTCCGGCAAGCTGACGGCCTCCGCTCTGCCCGTCCAAAGACAAGGCAGCAGCAGGCAGGCAAAGATGAAACGAAGCAGGGAGAAGGTCATGCGCGCGCTCGTTATGTCGGGCGCGCGCAAGCTAGAGCATTTTGCGGCCAAGGGGAAACACCTGGCGTTGCCTCACTATGTTGGCTTGGCTTCGGTCGCCAGGGTCTGCTGGAAAACCGGCACCAGGTGATCCATGGCGGCTGCGAGCCACGCGCCGAGTTCGTCGGGCAGAGTGTCGTGGATCCAGACCAGGCGGCTCCGGCCCTCGCCCTCGGCAAAGACCTGCATGGAAGTGTTATCGTGGGTGACCTCGTCGCCGAGCCATCCCCACACGATCCGCCGGCTCTGCTCGTCGCGAGCGATGAGCCGCTCTCGCACAATCTTGCCGTCGGCGAACATAAGGGCCCGCACGTCGCCCTCCTCCACCCGGCAGTCGACGAAAACGCCTGGGGCTATCCGTTGGGCGCCCGCCGGCGAAGTCGCCGACTGTCGCCCATACGCTTTCCGGTGGAGCATCTACGATGATTTCCCTGACTATCGAAGCCATGTTTCGCCTTCCTTCGTTAGCAGGTAGACCTGTGTCTACATGTGTAGATATACAGACCTGTCTGCTATACAGTCAAGGCATGTCCACAGCCCGAATCAACGATCGCCCCGAAAGCCTTGCGCGCCGCCGCATCCTCGATACGGCGACCGCGCTGTTTTGTCTGGAGGGGGTCCGTGCAGTCGGCATCGACCGCATTATCGCCGAAGCCGGCGTTGCCAAGGCGACGTTCTATCATCACTTCGCGGCCAAGGACGACCTCGTCCGCGCCTACATCGAGGAGCTCAGCAAGGGAGGACGGGCGGCCATCGCGAGACTTGGCCGGCGGCCACCTCGCCAGATGATCCTTGCCATATTCGATCTCATCGCCGATGCGGCGGATCAGCCGGGCTACCGCGGCTGCCCGTTCCAGAATGCCGCTGCCGAATACCCCGATCCCAGCAGCCCGGTTCGCCAGGCGATCGATAAGCATCGTCACTGGAAGTGGGGCATCCTAAGGGATCTGCTGATCGCGGACGCAAATTCCCATCCGGACCGCACCGCGGACGCGCTAACGGTGGCGGCGGACGGACTCCTTGTCGTCAGTCATCTCGACAGGCCGGCCAATCTGCGCAGTCTTACACGCGACACGGTCGACCGAGTACTTGGAGCGTCACGCCCGGTCTGAGATCGAGCGCGTACAGCCTGCGCAAAGGCGATTAGTGGATCGGCACCAGCCCGGCCAGTTCACGCATGTCGTCGAACAGGATGCCGCCGGCTTCGCTCAGTCCGTCGCGGTCGGAAAGCGGGTCGCCGTGGTAGGAATAGACGCGCATGCCGGCGGCGATGCCGGCTGCCGTCCCGGCGACGCTGTCCTCGATGACGATGCAATCGGCGGGCGCGAAGCCCATCGTCGCTGCCGCATGCAGGAAGAGGTCGGGGAACGGCTTGCCACGCGAGACCATGGTCGAGCTGAACAGCGCATGCTCGAACAGCGGCAGCAGCCCGGTCAGACCGAGTGTGATGTGCATTTTCGATACCCGTGCCGACGAGGCGACGCAGGTGGCGATGCCGGCGGCGTGCACGGTTTCGATGAACTCGCGAACGTAGGGGATGGCCTCGACGCCATGCGCGAACAGGTCCGGCAGGCCGGCGTTCCAGCGCTCGACAAAATCGGCGCCGAGGCTGACGCCGGTCGCCTCGACTTCCTTCTGCACCGAGACCATGCTGCGGCCGGAGAAATTCTTGCGGCAATATTCGAAGCTGGCCGGAAAGCCTGCCGCGCTCAACCATTCGGCGAGGCGCCGGTTGGCCAGGTTCTCGGTGTCGACCAGAACCCCGTCGCAATCGAAGATGACGAGCTTGGGGATCTTCATTTCGCCGCGCTCATCAGGCCGTGCCGGTCGATCCGAAGCCACCGGAGCCGCGCGTTGTGCCGCCGGCCAATGTGCGCTCCTCGACGGTCGCCTGCGTCACCGGGGCGAAGACGATCTGGGCAATCCGCATGCCGCGCGTTACCGCGAAATCCTCGTCGCCGAGATTGATCAGCAGCACCTTGACCTCGCCGCGATAGTCGCTGTCGATGGTGCCGGGCGTGTTGAGGCAGGTGAGCCCGTGCTTGAAGGCGAGGCCCGAACGCGGCCGGACCTGGCCTTCGACGCCCTCGGGAATTTCCAGGACCAGGCCGGTCGGCACCAGTGCGCGCTTTCCCGGCAGGATCAAGAGCGGCCTGTCGTCCGGGACGGCGGCGCGCAGGTCCATGCCGGCGGCGCCCGAGCTCTCATAGGCGGGAAGCGGCAATCCCTCCCCATGCGGCAGCCTGACGAAGCCGACAGCCGGACCGATGACGGAGGTGGGATAAAGTGCTGCGCGCATAAGGCTGATCCTATCGTCGCGAACGCCGGTCCAGTCAACTCGGCGACAATGCTATCAACGGCTTTCTTTCAGCGCAGTTCCGCCTCAGCGCAGTTCCATCGGAACGATCGTGGTCTCCTTGATCTCTTCCATGACGAACGAGGCCGAAACGTCCGACAACGCCACCTTGGCGATCAACCGCTGATAGAGCCGGTCATAGGCTTTGACGTCGGCGACACGGGCGCGCAAGACATAGTCGAGATCGCCGGACATGCGGTAGGCGCCGGTGATCTCGGCAAAGCCGGTCACCGCCGCCCGGAATTTTTGCAGCCAGTCGGGATCGTGATTCGAGGTGCGGATCAGGATGAACACGGAAAGGCCGAGCCCGAGCTTGTCGGCGTCGACCAGCGCCACGCGGCCGGTGATGACGCCGTCTTCCTCCAGCCGCTTGACCCGGCGCCAGCAGGCATTGCGCGACAGCGATATTCTTGCCGAGAGCTGGTCGACGGACAGCGTGCCGTCGCGCTGCAGCTCGGCCAGCAATCTCCGGTCTATTTCGTCGATTTCCGGCGTCATGTGGGATGTTTGTCCCAAAATTCAGCCTTTCACAAGGACAATTTGGGACCGATGAACCGAACACCCATGCCAGGATATTCATCGTCGGCTCTTCATGCTGGCAGGAGGGACCGACATGACCGCACGGCTCGCAAGACTTTTCACCTCTCACCCGGCTGCGGTCGGCGAGAGTTATTTCGGCCATATGGCTTTCGCCGCATGGTTCTCGTCGCGATTGTTCATGGCGGCTTTTGCCGCGCTCATTCATGCTTTCTTGCCGTTTCTGTTCGAGACCACGGCAAGCGGCATCATCCGTGAGCTCTACGAGCGGACGCATAACAGGGGACGTTAGGCGCTATGTGCCGGTGGGCCGCCTATCTCGGCGAAGCCGTCTTTCTCGAAGACATCGTCACGGCGCCCTGCCACTCGCTGATCGCCCAGAGCCACTGCGCCCAGGAAGCCAAATCGCCGACCAATGGCGATGGTTTTGGCTTGGCCTGGTATGGCGACCGACCGGAGCCCGGCCTCTATCGCGACATCCTGCCGGCCTGGTCGGACCCCAATCTGAAAAGCCTGTGCCGGCAGATCAAGTCAGGCCTGTTCCTCGCCCATATCCGGGCTTCGACCGGTGGCGCCACCAGCCGCATGAACTGTCATCCGTTCATTTCGGGCCGCTGGTCGTTCATGCACAATGGCCAGATCGGCGGCTTCGAAAAGATCCGTCGCGCGCTGGAGAATTCGCTCTCCGACGCCGCCTTCGACCAGCGTGAGGGCGCCACGGATTCGGAACTGTTCTTTCTGATGATGACCGAAGAGGACCTGGCAGGTGATCCGCAGGGCGCCGTATCGCGCGCCACCAGCCGCGTCATCGACGCCTCGCGCCGCGGCGGCTTCGAGCCGGCGCTGAAATTGACGGCGGCTTTTTCCGACGGACAATCGCTTTACGCGGTGCGCTATACGAGCGACGGCCACGCGCCGACGCTCTACACGTCCGCCTTCCGCAATGGCGGAGGCCGTTGCGTCGTGTCGGAACCCTTCGACCGCGACGGCAGCGACTGGCAGGCGATTCCGCCCTCGAGCTTCGTCACCATCGGCAGAGACGGCATGAGCATTCGTCCGTTTGTGCCCGCCGCGGCAAAGCTGGCGCTGGCCGTGTAGATTCCTCGCTACGCGTCGCAGGACAGCGCCGATTGCAGCAGGCAGCGCAATTCCGATCAAGCACCGCCTGTCCTCGAATGCTGAACTCGGCTTGAAGACGCGCCGTTGCCCGCCATTTGGTGAGGCTGACGCCGCTGGCAAGCCGGAGTATTGGTCATGGACCTCGCCTTTTCCTCCGCCACAGAATTGGTTGCCGCCATTCGTGACCGCAAGATTTCCGCTGTGGAAGCGCTGGACGCGCATCTGGCGCAGATCGACAGGCACAATGAGGCGGTCAATGCCGTCGTAACCCTCGATCGGGAAGGTGCGCGGCAGCGCGCCGGCAAGGCCGACGAAGCGCAGGCGCGCGGCGAAGCCCTTGGGCCGCTGCACGGCGTGCCGTTCACACTGAAGGACACGCACGAAACCGCGGGCATGAGAACCACTGTCGGCTTCCCGGCCTTCGCCGACTATGCCGCGAGGGCAGACAGTCCAGTCGTTGCACGGCTGAAGGCGGCAGGCGGCATATTGGTGGGCAAGACGAACGTGGCGACAATGCTTAGTGACTGGCAGTCGAGCAATCCGCTGTTCGGCCGTACCGGCAATCCTTGGGACCTCCAGCGCACCGCCGGCGGCTCCAGTGGCGGTGCGGCGGCGGCGCTCAGCGCTGGAATGACGCCGTTCGAGGTCGGCACCGACATGCAGGATTCGATCCGGCTGCCCGCTGCCTTTTGCGGCGTCTACGGCCTCAAGCCGACCGAGCACCGCGTCTCGCTCGCCGGCGCCTTCCCCGATCCAGGCGGCGCGCCGCGCAGCGTCCGGCGGATCTCCGCCTCGGACCGATGGCGCGCAGCGTCGAAGACCTGGTACTGATCTACCGCCTCATTGCCGGGCCGGATGGAAGCGACACCGACCTTGCGCCGGTACCGGTCGAAAGCATGCCGGAGTTGGATCTCAGGAATTTGCGCATCGCCATCGCGCCGTCCTTTCCGGGCTTTCCGGTGGTCGGCGAGATCAGCGCGGTGGTCGAAAGTCTGGCAAAAGAGCTTCAGGCCGCGGGCGCCATCGTCGAGGAAGCCAAATTGCCGGAGCTCGACCTGCACGACGACCTGGAGCAGGGCGGCGTCCTGATCGGCATGATGCTGGAGGCGGCGCAGCCCGAACCACCGGAGAAGCCGACGCCGGTCTCGCGCTGGTTCGAGGCGCTCGCCCGCCGCGACCGCTCCATCCTGGCGTGGGATCGGTTCTTCGACGGTTGCGACGCCTTGCTGTGCCCGGTCGCAATGGTCACCGCCTTCCCGCATTGCGAGCCGGGAACGCCGATCGAGGTCGACGATAGCGAGCAAAGCTACTGGATGCTGCCGGCCTATGGCGCGGTGTTCAACTACAGCGGCCATCCCGCACTGTCGCTGCCCCGCGGACAGGACAGCAATGGCCTGCCCATCGGACTACAGCTTGTTGGCAAACGCTGGTCGGAGTCGCGCCTGCTCGGGATCGCCAGGGCAATCGAGCCGCTGGCCGGCGGCTTTCGCCGCCCGCCCGGTTATTGAGTAAACCGCGCCAGCCCGTAGGGATCAAGCAGCGGATCGCGATCGCCGTCGAGGATCTCGCGGGCGGCGAACAGGCCGACGGCCGGTGCCAGCGTGATGCCGGAATGCATAACGGCGACGTAGACGCCGCCCCCGCCTTCGGCGCGGCCGATGATCGGAAAGCCGTCGACCGGCGTCGGCCGGTAGCCAATGGTGTGGAAATCGAGTTCCAGCCCATCTGCGCCGCGCAGCATGGCCTTCATCGCCGCAAACAGGTCGCGGGCGGTCGCCGCGGCATCCATGCCGGGATCGGCGCCGCCGAAATCCGAGCCGGCGATGATGCGGCCTTCCGCGGTCTGGCGCATATGCAGTCGGTCGCCGATCACCAGGCCGTTGAGCAGCTTTTGGTAGGGGCGCGAATGCACGATCAGGCCGGGCGGTGTCCCGATCGGCAGTTCTATCCCGGCTGTTGCCGCTAGTGCCGGAGAGCCGGCTCCGGCCGCGATCACCACCTCGTCGGCAACAATCCGCCCGGCGGATGTGTCGACACCGGAGACCTGGCCGTTGGCCCGCACAAGCGCGGTCGCGGTAACTCCTGTCAGCAGCCGCGCGCCGCGCCGTTCGACGTCGGCCAGCAGTGCTTGCGTGGCGGCGACCGGCTCGGCGACACCTTCCTCGGCGACATAAAGGGCGAAATCGGGAAGTTCGGTCAGATTGGGCTCGATGCGCGCAGCTCCGGCACGGTCGACACGCTCGATGCCGTAGCCCCAGGCGGAGTGCTCGGCCGCATAGGCCTCAAGTTCGGGACGTGGCAGGTCCCAGCACAGGCCGCCGCACCATTGCAACGGGATGCCGGGCACCTCGTTCGCCAGTCGCGTCCATTCGGCCATCGACCGAATGCGCAGCCGGAAATAGGGCTCCGGATTGCCCCAGCTGGCATTGATCCAGGCAAAGGAATTCGGCGTCGCGACGCCGCCGGCGCCGCTGCCGGCAATGACCGTCACCTTTGCTCCGGCCTTGGTCAGGTGCCAAGCGATGGAGGCGCCCATGATGCCGGCGCCGGTGACAATCACTTCTTTCGCCTCTGTCATGCTTCACTCCTCGTTCCAACGCCACCACCGCGATGCCATTGCCCGTGGGTTCTGCCAAGAGCGCGCGGTATCAAATATGCTTCTTGACTTTAATACGTACGTACGTATTGTATCGATATGGCCAGACATTCACTTCGCGAAAAACTTCTCGACGCCGGTTTCAAAACCATCTGGAATTCCGGCTATTCGTCCGCCGGCGTACGCGACATCGTCGCCGCGGCCGATGCCCGCCCGGGGTCCTTCACCAATCATTTTGCCTCCAAGGAGGCGTTCACCGGCGAGGTGCTGGACCGCTATTTCGCCTATGTGAGCGGCTTGGTGGAGCAGGCCCTCGCCCGAGACGGCACGCCCCCGGTCGGGCGCTTGCGCCGCTATCTCGAAATCATCACGTCGAAGCTGGAGGCGCATGATTGGGCACGGGGCTGCATGATCGGCAATCTCAGCCTCGAGACGGCGGCTCACAGTGAGGCGCTGAGGCTGCAACTCGTCGCCATTTTCGAACGCTGGCGTAAGCCCTTTGCCGAATGCATCGCCGAAGGCCAGGCGGCCGGCGATATCACCGACGCGTTCGATGCCGAGGATCTCGCCGATTTCCTTTTGAGTTCCTGGCAAGGCGCGATGCTGCGCATGAAGGTGGAGCGCAGTCCCGAGCCGCTCGAGCGTTTCAAGAATATCGTCTTCAAAACAGTCTTCGCAAAAAGGAGCTGATCCGATGAACCCGAAACTCGAAAAGCAGCAATCCCGCACAATGTTGCCGCGCTCGCAAGTCGCGGTACTCGATTCCACCATCTCCTATGTCGAGGCAGGCACGGCTGGCCCGACGGTAATCTTCCTGCACGGCAACCCGACGTCATCCTACGTCTGGCGCGACATCATCCCGCATGTGGCGCCGTTCGGCCGCTGCATCGCACCCGACCTGATCGGCTATGGCCAGTCCGGCAAGCCGGACATCGACTATCGCTTCTTCGACCACGTCCGGTATCTCGATGCTTTCCTTGAGGCGCTTGGCGTCGCCGACATGGTGGTCGTCGCGCAGGACTGGGGCACCGCACTCGCCTTCCATCTCGCGGCCCGGCGGCCGCAGCGGATCCTCGGACTCGCCTTCATGGAATTCATCCGCCCCTTCGAGAGCTGGGACGATTTCCACCAGCGTCCGCAGGCGCGCGAATTGTTCAAGGCAATGCGCACGCCTGGCGTCGGTGAGAAGCTTGTCTTGGAAGACAACGTCTTCGTCGAAAGGGTGCTGCCGGCCGCTGTGCTGCGCACGATGAGCGATGAGGAAATGGCCGCCTACCGGGCGCCCTTCCCGACACCGCAATCGCGCAAGCCGGTCCTGCGGCTGCCGCGCGACCTGCCGATCGAAGGCCAGCCTGCCGATGTCACCGCCATCAGTGAGCACGACCATTGGGCGCTCCGGGCTTCCTCCTACCCGAAGCTGCTTTTCTCAGGCGATCCCGGCGCCCTCGTCTCGCCGCAGGCGGCCCGGGAATTCGCGGCTGGGCTGAAGAATTGCCGCCTGATCGATCTCGGACCCGGCGCGCATTATCTGCAGGAGGACCATGCCGACAAGATCGGCACCGCAATTGCCGAGTGGATTCCCGAGATAGCCACTGAGAGCCGTGCGACCGAACCGGCCTGACGCCGGAGCATGGCCACTGCCAGCGGAGAGGTCGACAGCTCTGCACTCCGCTGCTAGAAGCCCGGCCTCACACGGAAATCCTGAAAAATGTCCGAAATGATTACAGAAGCGGTATCGCGCCGCCGCACTTTCGCGATCATCGCGCACCCCGACGCCGGCAAGACCACGCTCACCGAAAAGTTGCTTTTGTTCGGCGGCGCGATCCAGCTTGCCGGCGAGGTCAAGGCCAAGAAGGACCGTATCCAGACCCGCTCCGACTGGATGAAGATCGAGCGCGAGCGCGGCATTTCGGTGGTCACCTCGGTGATGACGTTCGAATATGAGGACACTGTCTTCAACCTGCTCGACACGCCAGGCCACGAGGATTTCGCCGACGACACCTATCGCACGCTGTCGGCGGTCGACAGTGCGGTCATGGTCATCGACGCCGCCAAGGGCATCGAGCCGCGCACGCTGAAACTGTTCGAGGTCTGTCGGCTGCGCGACATCCCGATCATCACCTTCGTCAACAAGATGGACCGCGAAAGCCGCGACCCGTTCGATATCCTCGACGAGATCGAGCAGAAGTTGGCGCTGGACACAGCACCGATCACCTGGCCGATCGGCCGCGGCAAGACCTTTTCCGGCACCTACCATCTGGCGCTGAACGCGGTGCGCAAGGGCGACGCCGAAAAGGAGCGCACGCCGGTCCACGGCCCCGATTCCAACCGCGTTGCCGGCCTGCTGCCGGAGAACGAGCGCGAGGCTTTCATCGAAGAGCTGGAGCTGGCGCGCGAAGCCTGCCGCCCGCTCGACCTCGATGCCTTCCGCGAGGGCCATCTGACGCCGGTCTATTTCGGCTCGGCGCTGCGCAATTACGGCGTGCGCGACCTGATCGAGGCGCTCGGCGCCTATGGGCCGCCGCCGCGTGCGCAGGAGGCCGACAGCCGCAAGGTCGAGGCGACCGAGGACAAGATGACGTCCTTCGTCTTCAAGATCCAGGCCAATATGGACCCCAACCACCGCGACCGCATCGCCTTCGTCCGGGTCTGCTCCGGCAAGCTCGAGCGCGGCATGAAGGCCAAGCTGGTGCGCACGGGCAAGCCGATGAGCCTGTCGGCGCCGCAATTCTTCTTCGCCCGCACCCGCGTCACCGCCGACGAGGCGTTTGCCGGCGATGTCGTCGGCATCCCCAACCACGGCACGCTGCGCATCGGCGACACGCTGACCGAGGGCGAGGAGATCCTGTTTCGCGGCGTGCCGAATTTCGCGCCTGAAATCCTGCGCCGCGTTCGCCTCGGCGACGCGATGAAAGCCAAGAAACTCAAGGAGGCGCTGCATCAGATGGCCGAGGAAGGCGTCGTGCAATTGTTCTCGCCGGAGGACGGCTCGCCGGCCATCGTCGGTGTCGTCGGCGCCCTGCAGCTCGACGTGCTAAAGGAGCGGCTGAACTTCGAATACACGCTGCCGGTCGATTTCGAGATGTCGCGCTTTTCCGTCTGCCGCTGGATATCGGCCGACGACAGGGCCGAACTCCAGCGCTTCATCGAAGCGCATCGCGGCGACATCGCCCGCGACCTCGACAATGATCCAGTGTTCCTCGCCCAGCACGCCTTCTCGCTAAACTACGAAGCCGAACGCTGGAAGGCGATCCGCTTCGCGGCGGTGAAGGATTACCAGGTCCGCGACAGAGCGGCTTGATGCGGCGCTTTCCTTCTCCCCTTGCGGGAGAAGGTGTCGCCGAAGGCGACGGATGAGGGGTGTTCCAGGAAACACCAACGTCTCATTCCGTCCAACACCCCTCAACCGTCTCGGCGCCTTGCGCCGATCCACCTTCTCCCCTTACAGGGCAGGGGAATCGCATATGGCGATTTTGGGGTTGAGTTTAGGCTGAGAAAGGATTCTTTGGAGAGGCAGTTGAGCGAAGGAGCGACTGCCATTTCCTGCCTCGAGAGCTACTTTGGCGCGGTGCCTGATCCACGCGCGCCCAACGCCACGCACCGGCTTGGCGACCTGATCGTGATGATGATCGCAG
>NZ_JAMYLU010000046.1:0-19176 GCF_040318135.1 Mesorhizobium sp. M1295 | reverse complement strand
GGATGTAAGCCAGAACCTGCGGACTGTAGCGCTTGCCCACCGGCGGCAAGGTGTTGATGGCGGCGAACTTCACCTGCAGCCAGGTCGTCTCGTCCTGACCGACCGCAATGCGATGACGTCCCACCCAGCGCGCCGCCGCAATTTGGCAAAGACGCGATGAGCAAATCGTGTGGGGCAGCATCGGCAGGCCGCTCGGCCAGCCTGTTCGTCCGCACCCGCACGATGAAGCTCGTACCAAGGTCCTGCGCGGTGCAATAGAGCTCGATGTCGCTCTCTCGGTCACCCACATGCACGCAGCGCTCGGGCGCGCCAGGGATCCTCGCAATCACCCGCGAGACCGCATCAGCCGCGCGGTATCGCGGCTTTCTGCCGGAGGTGTGGTTCCCGACAAGCGGACCGAGCAGCTTCGCCGTCTGGTCGGCCGGCGCAATCAGGTCGTGCGGCATCACACGCGCGTGAAGAACGATATGGCGTCCTGCAGGCGCACCTCGTGCCGAAGTGCCCGCATGCCGATCCGTTCAACAATCGCGATCGCGCCTGCTTGAGAGGAGCGCTGGCGCATGAAGCGGGCGTGGACCGCATATACATCGGCGCACGGAGCGCGGCATTAACGGGGCCAGCACCAATATGGTCGATAAATGCGCCAAGGTACTCGGAGGCGTACCGCAGCTCTTTTTAGAGCCAGGTAAATAAGTCCGCTATGATGCGCGCGCTGGCGTGTTCTCGCCATCGTCACGGCGAGCCTTTCGGCATGCTGTCCTGCACCGTGCCGATGCTGTCGCGAACGATTGACAGACCACGGCGCAGGTCAGCCTCGGCAATGGTGAGAGCAACAAGGAATTTCAGTACCTCATTCTGCCCGCCACAGGTCTCGATTACCAACCCGCGACGAAGAGCTTCCCGTGAGATTCGCACAGGTAATGAGTGGTGCTTTTGAAATACGAGTCCGTACATCAGTCCGCGGCCCCGTACACTCAGGCCAAGGTTGGGGAAATCGTTTGCGATTGAGTTGAGTTCCTCAGCCAGAATGGCGGACTTGCGTGCGATTTCTTCCTCGAACTTGGAGTCGGCCCAATAAGTCTCAAGAGCCGCACGAGCAGCGATGAAAGCAAGGTTGTTGCCCCTGAACGTACCGCTGTGCGCGCCAGGCGACCAAACGTCCAGTTCAGGCTTCAGAAGAACGAGGGACATCGGCGTGCCGATCGCCGACAAGGACTTCGACAGAGTGACGATGTCCGGCACGATCTCAGCCGCTTCAAAACTGAAAAATGTTCCCGTGCGACCGACGCCGGCCTGGATATCGTCGATGATCATCAAGATTTCGTGCCGCTTGGTCAGATCACGCAGCCGCTGCAGCCATTGAAAGCTAGCGGGATTGATGCCCCCTTCACCTTGGACTACTTCCAGAATGACCGCGGCAGGTTTATCGAGGCCACTGCTCGGATCATTGAGCAGCTTCTCAAAGTAATCAATCGTGTCCACTGAAGGACCGAGATACCCATCGTAGGGCAAAAATGTCACGTGTGCGACCGGGAAACCTGCAGCAGTCCGGTACTTCTTGTTTCCAGTCGTCGCCAACGATCCAGCGCTAACGCCATGGAACGCATTGGTAAATGCGACGATATTAGCCCTGCCTGTTACTAGGCGAGCTAGCTTCAGTGCCGCCTCGATCGCGTTCGTGCCTGTGGGACCAGTAAACTGCAGCTTGTAGCTCAGACCACGTGGCTTCAGAATCCACCGCTCAAAGGCCTCGATGAACGCCTTCTTGGCGATGGTGGCAAGGTCGAGCCCGTGCACGATTCCGTCGCGCTCGATGTAATCCAGCAACGCCCTCTTTAAGGCTGGGTTGTTGTGCCCGTAATTGAGAGCGCCCGACCCAGCGAAGAAGTCGAGATATTCACGACCGTCTGCATCTATCAGGGTAGTGCCGACCCCGCGATCGAATAGGACCGGAAACGACCGGATGTAGCCACGCACCTCGGACTCGAGGCGCTTGAATATCGCGATGCTTGTGTCACTCGAAGGCGAAAATTTCTTGTTCATAGTGGGAGTCTCTTGCTCATGGAGGCGAATTTGCTTGCAGCCGTCGACGGGGGCGGCGTTACCTGGTTCCCGCTTGGCGAATCTGGTCGGCCCACGTCGCTCCCGTCGCCGATCGGGCTTCGCAACAGCCCTCAGAAGCACACTTGGCGCGCCGAGATCATGCTTGTGAGCGCTGACGGAATCGGCACGGTCGAAGTCTAAGCGTGGAATCATAATACTCCGGATGCGCCTTCGTTGAGTTAAAGATTTAAGATTTTCTGCAACAGTCATGTTTCTCGCGAGCAGAAGGTACTTCAAATTCGCGAGAAGAGCGGCCATGTCCCGTTGTGATGATGTTGCTGAGCTCGCCATGCCTGAGGAGGGCGCATGCGTATACGGACGGTGTGTCGGTCGCTTTATGCACCCGCATGGTGCATGCTGCTGACCGCCTAAAGTTCCCGTCTATTAGCTGTGCCCTGGATCGAGCGAGCCGATCAGCGAGCCCGTATTGCCGGCGCCGGCACTCCTGATTGTGCATAAGCTGATCGGCCGTCGACTGACGGATATAGACGAAGGCGCCGCTAGTACCCTTTGGGGGCGCCGTCTGCAAGGAGGTCACCATCTCCTTGCGCTGGGGCCTTTTGCGCACCCCAACCCAAACAGATCTCGGTCGCCGCGGGAAAGCCCTTCGGTCCATCGCAAGGCGATCAAATTCGTCAACCACGACTCTTCACCTAGTTCATGCACGCAGCTGGGCTGGGTGGCTTCATTCTGGTCGAGCCACAAGCCCAGGACTTCCTTTACGCCATCCGCACACACGTCGCGATGTGGATCGCCTTGTTGCAGACCGTCCCTTTTATCGCGAATCTTGACCTGGATAGAATCAAAGAAGACCAGCTGTGAACTCGGATCGAGCGGCCTAACCGCCCAGTGATAACGTCAAGAGCACGGCGCCCCTCACCGTTGGATAGGTCCGCTGACACTATCGATGCCGCCCAGATCGCGCAGATGCCCGACGCGCGATACGATCTTGTCGTCAACATGCGCCGGAATCCCCTCGACGAACGGCGGCAATCGAAAGGTTCCGTCTCATTGAACCGTACGCAGCACCTCCGTCAGGAGAGGCTTTTGATTGTCCTATTCGCCAGCGGTCAAAAATGGTGAGATCGACCAACTGACTAAGTCGACAGCACGCTCAAGTATCGCCGCGGTCCGAGTTTGGCTTGGTGAAGCGGCGATGACATGTCCGATATAGTCTTGGTAATCGCCTTTTCTGACGATCGGGGTCTTGGGTTCAACATACAATTCGACCTCGACGACACCTGGTACGGCAGCCGCCTGACTATCGCCACTGATCCAATCCAAAGTTCCATCGCGATCTGCGATCAGGAACCGCACGCCCGCAGAATGCGAATACCTTTTGCGCAAATCCCACTGCTCGCCGATCGCAAGCTTGATGTGCTCGGTAACGAGATCCACACCGTACGCCCGCTGAATCAGCCGAGAATTGGGCCCACCCGCAAGACGCGGATTGACTTCAATGACGACTGGTCCGCGTTTCGTCCACCGGGCTTCAACGAAGGATGGCCCCCAGCCAAGGCCGAGAGCCTGCATACAGCTCAGCGAAACATCGATGATACGTTCATTCTCGTCATCAGTCAGCGGAGCCGGATGGGTGAACCCACGATAGACGAAATACGGTAGGAGGCCGAACTCAGCGGCACAAATCCCGATAGCTTCATTTCCCATTATGTCAGTGCTATAGAGTGGGCCTTGCGCGAATTCTTCGACCAGTATTCGCGGTGAAGACCTCCATGTGTGCTTCCCGCCCAACAGATGGATTGTATGTTCGGCTAACTCATCGGTATTCCGGCACAATCGGACACCGATGCTGTTGATACCTTTGGTGGGCTTAAGGATTACCGGCAGGCCGATTTCCGCGGCAGCACGTTGAACCTCCGCCGCATTCGCTGCCAAGCGATAAGAAGGGATTGGAATGCCGGCCTCCGCGAGGAGCTGACGTTGAGTGAATTTGTCGCAGCATCGTTCAATCGATGCGGGATTTGGTCCGTGTAGATCGAAATGCCGGCAGAGTTTGCCAACTGTTGCATAGACCGACTCGGCGGCGGACGTGATGCCAGCAATGCTGTAGCTCTCACCTAGCCGAGAACATTCGCGGATCAGAGCGTCGAGGTTGTCTGTATCGACACGGATTGTCTGCATCCCTTCCGCCGCTAGGTAGTCGTACCGAGATGGATCAGCCGAGAGCGTAATTGGATGAAGACCGAGACGCTGGGCCGCTTGGACGTATCGCAGACCATCCCATTTTGTACCTTCAACCAGAATGAACGCTCTTCTTTCCATTGGCTTGATCTCCGTTGCGTGCTGTGCGGCCGTCTGACCGTAATCTGCATTAGCCCTTTTTTCAGCGTGCCTGATCCCAGAATTAATTTTGAACGTACCATTGTCGGCGATTTGCGATTGTGAAGATTCTGCAAATTCATTTGCGTTCCTTGTCAGGCTGGTTCAACCGCCGGTAGCGCGCACTCGCGAGCTATTGCGGAACTTGGGTGATTTGAGGAAGGCAGCGTATCGAGGCGGGGAGACCCTGCAAAATGCTTTCGAAGGACAGATACAAGAGGCTCGACGTTTCTCTGACGCGGTTCTGCGCGAAGGCGCGCGTCGGCTTCTGGTGCGGTCCGTGACGGCGGAAGCGGATGCGTTCTAGGCGGCCCATGGCTGATGATCGCCCGGCCGAATGGCGTACCGGTTGTTGCGGCACGCAGCGTCCGGAGCACACGATTTGGACGAGATGGGCCGGTCTCAGTGAGGCTGGCTGCGCTATTGCCGCGGCGGCTTATCTCAGGGCGATCTTGTTCGCGCGACCAGCATCGTTTCTGAACATGATGCCGTACGGCGGAACTAGCGGCTCAGCACCGCGGTATCGGGCTTCCAGCAGCTGTGGCCGCCCGTGCCACGGGTTGCGGCTGCCCGTACGCTCCCACGCGTACCCATTTGATCGCCGCAGATGGATTAAGCCCCAACCCTTGCGCTGCCGCACGCCGGCTCTCACTTCCTTCTGGAGAACGCCGTCACGAGACCGACCGCTCTGGACGAGCCCGCGCAGAGCGCACCAGGGCGCTGGCCGCCGATTTCCCGCGCATCTGGAACGACGAGCGCACCGGTGCCGTCGAACGCAAGCGCATGCTCGGCCTTCATCGAAGACGTGACGCTGTCGACGAGCAGGTCAACATCCACGTTGGCGCGGCGGGCGCACGCAGAGCCTGTCGGCGACCAGACCACGGCCTATGTCAGCGATACGCAAGACGCCGGCACAGGTCTTGGCGTTGCTGAACGAGCTGTTGGGGACCGCCACAACGACCGGCAGATCGCCGCCCGCCTCAATGAACTCGGGCATCGCAACTGGCGCGGCGAACACTTCACGCTGAAGAAGGTCATGCTCGTGCGCCGCACTTATAGAGTGAAGAGCCGGGACGAACGGCTGCGGAAGAGGGGCATGCTCACCGGCGAGGAAGTAGCCCAGCAGCTTGGCGTGTGCGTCTCGACCGTTCACCACCTCGGGCGGAGGGCATTCTCAAGCGCCACCGCTACTCCACCAATCATCGATACTTGCACAAACCGCCGGGCAACGTCAGACCGAAAAAGGCGCCGGCAGTCGATGTGGTGGTCGTCCCCGCCGCTGGGGCTTTGGAGAAGCCGCCTTCAACAACGGCGCGGGCCATCTCCTCTCGACGCCGCGGCGTCAACCGGGCATTCATATGGATGTTCATTCGGTCCTCCGAGAACCTCGGCTTTCCCGGCACGGGCCGAATGGACAGCCTCCTAAAAGCTCACATCTAGAGTGTTTCCGACTGATCCGCGTTGATCACGGCAGACTGAGAAAATTCCAGCGTCACCGGCAGTCGTCGCCTTTTGTGTGTTGCCAGCGAGAGAACGCCGATTTCCTGCATTGATACAGGGAAAATTCGCGCAAAAGACCCACAAACGCAGCTACATTCACGAAGCTGAGGCTCCCCTTAGCAAAACCGAACTAGGTGGGTGGGGGATAGTTTCTGTGATGAATACTGAGCAATGGCTGTTGGCTGGTGGTATGACGACAGTAATAGATAGTGGATTTGGTGAGCCAAGTATATTCGTTCATGGCGCCAGTCCCTTTATGGTGCAAAGTTTTCTTTTATCCAGCAGTGCAACGAGCTGCCAGATCAACTTATGGTAATCCTGGCTGAGGCGCGGCGCCGTTCTGTTGTGGTTCCGTTCGCCTTGAGTCTTCGCGCAGCAGCGCAGTAGTTGGAGCAACCACAGCATGAGAATGGACCTCTGTCGCTCCGGGGTTCTAAATGGGACCTCTTTTAGAGGCGAACACATCAGTCCGCAGCCTCGGCGCGAGCGCAGGCTCCGGCTTGTCATCCAAAACTTAACAGCGACTCACAGAAAGCAAAGCCGCCATATGTCCAGAAATCCCATCTCCCGCATTCGTGCCAAGGGCGACGCCTTCTCGATCGGGTTCGCGCTAGGACAGGCCAGCGCCTCTGGTTTCCGCGAGCGCGTCCTGGGTACTGAGGAGTATCGGGCTCTGGACGCCCGCTGGCGCGGATCAGACTATCTGAAGACGCTGGAAACCGCTGCCCGCGCGGCCTACCCCCGCTTTGTGCGCGAAATCGAGGGGATCGCCGCGGGCGCCGGGCAGGATTTCGAACGTGTCTTCCTCTGGAACTGCCGCGGCGACCTACGGCTTCCTGAGGACGTCTCCCCGGCAACGAAAGCTCTCGCTGCCACAGGCTGCACCTCGCTCCTCATTCCGTTGGAAAGTGATGCCCCGGCGGTCATTGCCCATAACGAAGACGGCGCGGCCGAGTTCCTCGGCGCCTGTCTTTGGGTCGAGGTTGAGGGCGACGAGGGTCGAGTCTGGAGCAGCTTCATGTACCCCGGCATGCTGCCGGGGCACACATTCGGCCTAAACAAGGCCGGGCTCGTCCAGACTGTCAACAACATCAGCGCCCACGATCTTCAGCCTGGCGTACCGCGGCAGATCATCTGCCGCGCGATCCTCGACACGGGAGGGCTGGACGAAGCGATCGAGATCCTGAAACGCAGGGACCGCGCGAGCGGCTTCCATCACAATCTCGGTGAAGCGAAGACGCGCCGGCTCGCCTCTGTCGAGGCGCCCGCCTCGGGGTGCGCCGTTCGAGAGGCCGCCTCGCCTCGAGCCCACGCCAACCACCTGCTCTTCGGGGAATTCGACGGACTGGAGCAGACAATCACCCTCTCTTCCAGCAGGCGGCAGGCGGCAGCGGACCGGATGATCGCAGAAGGCGCGCTCGCGGGCGGTGCGGAGGTAGTGCTCTTCGACAAGACCACCCCGATCCATTGCGACAATGACCGAAACGAGGATAGCGGCCAGACAGTCGCCACGAGCGTCTTCGCGCTTTTCCCTGACCGCGTCGAATGGCGCGTGCACGCCGCACCAGACGAGTGCGACGCGCTAATCGGAACGATGCACATCACCTAGACTTAGTCTAGCGAAATCTCAGGCACGGTGCAGATACGCTCGTCCACAAACCGACGAGTTCCCCGGCCCGTAGAAAACCTGCGCGGTCGGGTCCGTCCGCTGGAAGAGATCGGCCAGAGCGTGACCCCTCCCGGTCGAATCGATGAGCGCACATTGCGGCTGGGTTTCGTCATGACTCAGGGATGGTCAGGGATCTTGTGCGTGAGGCCACGATGATGGAAAGGAGAATCATCGCATGGCCATTGAGAAGGAACTTGTGGACCGGTTGCTTGCTGGACGCGACCCACAGGAGCTGTTTGCCAAGGACGGTTGCTCGACGATCTGAAGAAGGCGCTTTCGGAGCGGATACTGAACGCCGAACTGGATGATCATCTTGACGAGGAGCAAGCCGAAGGGCTAGCAACCGCCGCCACGGACATTCTAAGAAGACGGTTCTGACGGGCACATCGAAGCTCGAACTTTCGCTCCCCCGTGACGGTGCCGGCTCCTTCGACCCGAAGTTGATCGCCAAGTATCAACGCCGCTTTCCCGATTTCGACGCCAAGATCGTATCCATGTATGCGCGCGGCATGAGCGTGCGCGAGATCCGCGGTCACTTGGAGGAACTCTATGGCATCGACGTGTCGCCGGACCTGATCTCGGCCGTCACCGACGCTGTGCTCGAGGAGGTCGCCGAATGGCAGAACAGGCCGTTGGACGCCTGCTTTCCCTTGGTCTTCTTCGACGCCATCCGGGTCAAGGTCCGTGACGAGGGCTTCGTCCGCAACAAGGCGATCTACATTGCGCTCGGCATCCTGCCCGACGGCGGCAGGAGATATTAGGTATCTGGATTGAGCAGACGGAAGGCGCCAAATTCTGGCTGCGCGTCATGAACGAGTTGAAGAACCGAGGTGTCGCCGAGATCCTGATCGCCGTCGTCGACGGCCTGAAGGGCTTTCCAGAAGCGATCAACGCGGTATTCCCGCATTCGTGCAAACCTGCATCGTGCATCTGATCCGCCACTCGCTGGAGTTCGTATCCTGGAAGGATCGCAAGTCTGTCGTGCCGGCGCTGCGGGCGATATACCGGGCCAAGGACGCCGAAGTCGCCCTGGCCGCGCTCGATGCCTTCGACGCCGGCTACTGGGGCCAACGTTATCCGGCGATCGCTCAGAGCTGGCGGCGCAACTGGCTCCATGTCGTGCCGTTCTTCGCATTTCCCGAAAGCGTCGCCCCATCACCTACACAACGGATGACATCGACAAGCCTGATTTCGGCTTTTTCGATTCCTGTGCGCTTCTTTGTTCGGCTCAGGTGAGCGTGTTTCTTCGTCCCGGCCCACAGGATTTTCCGTGCGAGCGTGTTGAGACGCAGTCAAGGTTGGCCGGTGCGATGGCGGCACGGCCGGCTGCAAGGTTTCCAGGCCACGCCTTGACTGCGTCGAGTGCGGCGCCAGTCTGGAGCGGGACCGAGGCGGCGGTCGTGCCGGCACATTCCTTATGCTATGTTTGTCCGGCACGGACGTGGCAAAGAGTGGTGCTTCTGTAAGGGGTCCTTACTCGTCAAGTCCCTTCGAGTGATCATCACGCCGCTGGGATCATGCTTCTGTCCGTGGTCAGCACCAAGACTGCCACATCATGCCATCAGATCCTTAACCCGGCAGGTCAATCTAGGACGCGTGATTGCCGAAGCTTTCACAGCACTACTCCCGACCTTGCCAAGCCCTCGTCCCAGCGACGGGACCTCGAAGAAGCAGTGCCTCTGGCGGCCTGCCTCGCTGCCTTGTTCCTCCTTTACACGGTGACGGTGTCCTTGCCCCAACGGAACTGACTGGCATCAGCCCACATGCGGTGAAGGACGGTGGCGAGCTTGCGGGCCAGCGCCACCTTTGCCCGTTTCATGCCGCGCCGCTTGGCCACGTCCACCGCCCAGCGATCAGGGGCGAGAACCGCCTGGCGCGCGTCAACATGATATGCGCCGCTTCATAGAGTGCGGTTCGCACCATTCCATCCGCCGACCTTGGTGATGCCGCCGTCGATGTCGGTCTCGCCGGATTGATACTTTTTGGGCGTCAGTCCGAAGTACGCACCGACGGTTCGGGATTTTGCAAACCGCCCCGGATTGTCGACCGCCGAACGATAGGTGACTGCAACCAGAGCCCCGACACCGGGCGCGCTCATCAGCCGCTGGCAGACAGGATGGGCACGGGCGATCTTCAGCATCGCGCGGTGCAGCCGGGTAAACTCGTTCCACAATGCGGCCCGAGCCTCCAGCATCGCGCCGATCACCGTCGCAAGCATGTCGTGGCCTTCGATGAGTTCGCGAATGCGCGCCTCGAAACGCCCCCCGGCTCACCTCGCCAACCTTGAGCCCGTAACCGCGTAAGATTCCGCGTATGCTGAGCTCGACGTCGAGCAACTTGGCCTGCAACAGCTTGCGGCCGACCAGCAGTGCCCACACCTCCTGGGCATCTGCAGACTTGGCGTGCACAGGACGGTACCAGCCCATGCGCAGCAACTGCGCGATCCCGCGGGCATCCTTGCGATCCGTCTTCACCGGCATCGCCGACAGTGCCGCCTTCACACGCCGTGTCTCCAGCAACACCACCTCAAAGCCGGCGTCGACCAAAACCCTCGCGCAACCACTGCGACAGTGGGCCCGCCTCAAGGCCGACGCGGATGACCGGCAATCCCAGATCGGCAAAATGCTGCAACAGTGCCTCTGGCTCGCTCGCCACCTTCATCTCTCGCACGATCTTGCCCGATGAATCCACCACGCAAACACTGCTCAGTTCCAGCGACACATCAATTCCTGCATAATAGTCCATGGTTGTCCCTCGCTTGATGCTTGGGGCCGACACAATCGGACCCCGTTCAACACCATCACTCTGAGGGACAGTCGCGAGGAGCGCCGGCCCATTACGGCATCTAGAGGATGAGAGTGCCGCCACGCAGCCGTTATAGTCGTTCCTCCTTTGTGGCGTCCGTGCGCCGCTTCGGCCCGCGTGGCCGCCAATACCGAACCATCAACTCGTAGGCACGCTCGGCATTCTCGGCCGCGGCTTTCTCGCTGTTTCGCAATTCCTGCACGTTGTAGGCGTAAGCCGAACCGCGGCGACCGACACCGCGCTCGCCCGGCGCCCCAGCCTTGAGAGCGAGGCGCCTCTGCTTTGCCGCCACCAGCGCCGAGCGAGCCCAGAAGTAGTCTTGCTCCTTTGTCAGCAGATGCCAGATCAACACCGCGAGCTTGCGGGCGACCGCCACGGCTGCGACCTGATGCGCTATGGGACAGGTTCTACACCGCCGCGCCACGACAGAGGCAGTCCGTCGAGCGATACAGCATAGTCAAGAGAGCCTGAGAGCGCTGGCCAAGCGCTACGGCATCGATCAGAAGACCGTTAGAAAGTGGGGGAACCGGACCTCGACCGCCGATCTTCCCACCGGCCCGAAGAAACCAAGATCGACAGTGCTGTCGCTCGAAGAGGAAGCGGTGATCGTCGCCTTTCGCAAGCACACGTTGCTGGCGCTGGATGATTGCCTCTATGCCCTACAGCCCTCGATCCCGCATCTGACGGCGCGCGAGCGCCTTAAGGCGCTCCGCACGGGTGATGGCCTCGACCTGCCCCGGCAGATCAAGGCCCAGCTTCTTCGCGAACTCGGCTGCCTCGAATTACTGATAGAACAGATCAAGACGGTGGAGGCCGAACGTGACGCGGGTCTGGCGCAGGACAAAGCGGCCCTGACCGAACCCGCAACGATGTTGCTCGGCATTAAGGGGATCGGCCCAGAATTCATCAATGTCATCTCCAGCGAATGCCTGTCCCGGCACTTCGACAGCGGATGAAATGGATAGTGAATCCGCCCTTCATCCGGTTTGTTGGCGGGCAGTTTGTCGTTGTTTTGAGCAGCACCTGGATGACGCTGATATAGACGTTGCGTTCCAGAAGATGGGTGGCGAAGCTGTGAGCGTGTGGACCGTCACCCGCTTGTCGATGCCGGCGGCCGTACGCGCCGAGCGACAGGCCGAATACAACACCTGCACATCGATAGGGCGATCGGCACCGCGCCCGGGAAACAGCCAGTCCTGCGGCTTCGGCGGCCGCCAGTAAATCCGCAGGATGCGCAGAAGCTGCGCCGACAACATCACGGTGCAATTCTTGCGGCCCTTGCCGTGCTCGATCCGGATCACGCCGCGTCCGCTGTCGATGTCGCCGACCCTCAGCCCCACGTTCTCCGAAGCGCGAAGGCCGCCAGCGTAGGCCGTGGTCAAGGCCGTCCGCGTCTTCAGGCTCGGCACCGCCTCAAGAAAGCGGACAACCTCGTCGGCGCTCAGCACGACCGGCAGCGTGCGCGGCGCGCGGGCATAACGATCCGTTCCGGAAACCGCAGTGCCCACACCGTCTGGTTCAGGGCAGTGCCACGAGATCCCGGTCGAGACCAGATGCACCTGGAAAGCGGGACGTCTTCAAGGCCAAGCCGGTCCGGAGAGCGGCCGATATGACGGGAAAACTTCGTCACCGCGTGTACGTAGGATCGTTGCGTGGCCGGCGACAGGGGGCTGCGCGGCGGACACGCCGACGTCACCGCAATGCCACGCCATTTTGCAGAACTTGACGCACACAACTCTCGAAAGCCCAGCTTGGACGGGACAGCTGATGGAGACGGTATGTAGCCGAGAGAAGCTGGAAACAGCGTGGAAACGCGTTCGAAGGGTAGCCCAGGCGTGGATGGGATGACCATCGACGACGCCAAGGGCTACCTGCGTGAGCGCTGGCCAAGCATCCGTGTTGAGGGAACCTATCAGCCGCAGCCGGTCAAGCGGGTCGAAATCCCCAAGCCGGACGGCGGGGTCAGAAAACTCGGCGTGCCTTGCGTCGTCGACAGACTGATCCAGCAAGCCCGCACAGCACGGCTTCCGCCCGGGACGCTCTGCCCATCAGGCAGTAGCCCAAGCGCAATGCTGCTACATTGCCGAAGTTACAGCTACGTGGTTGACCTCGACCTCGAAAGATTTTTCGACCGGGTTAATCATGATAGCCTGATGGCGCGCGTCGCCGCCAGGGTGTCCGATAAGCGTGCGCTCAAACTCATCCGTGCATTCCTCAATGGGGGGGTGATGGAGGGCGGCCTGGTCCGTCCGGTGAAGCTTAATCCGGTCGAACCGCCGTGGTAGGTGATCCGTATGCCCGGTGGTGTGGGAGGGGCGGCGCCGCGAGGCGGTTCGTCCCCTGGATCCGTCAGGGCTGATCAGGCCCTAGGTTGGGAATAGCTTCAGGCATTAGAGCGGTTCTGTTTTTGACAGAATCGGAGGGGGATTGATCGGGATAGGGGGACGTCACAGTCCATGGCTCAAAGCAAGCTACCTACAAGAATGGTCTCCCCCTTCTGAGCCCTTGCCCGCCGAAATCGAGACAGTGGTGCAGCCGCTACGGGCGGCGACCTGATGTGATGAGGTGGAACGGCCCGGTCCGAAAGCATCTAGTGCTAAAACGTGGTCGTTGCTCGAACGCCACAAAGGAGGGACCGTTCCATGAAGCATGTTAGCACCATCGGCTGGATTTGGCCAAGTACGTTTTCCAGGTTCACGGGGCCGATATCGAAGGCTCGCCCCCTATTTAATCAGAAACTGCGTCGCAGCGAAGTGCTGCGCTTCTTCGAAAAACTGTCTCCATGCCTGGTTGGCGTGGAGGCATGCGGTGGCGCTCCCTATTGGGCGCGTGAGATCGCGAACCTCGGCCAGATGTACGCCTGATCCCACCGGCCTACGTCAAACCTTTCGTCAAGCGCGGCAAGACGGACGCGGCCGATGCGGAGGCCATCAGCAAGGCAGTAATCCGCAAGACATGCGCTTCGTCCCATCAAGACCGCCGAACAGCAAGCAGACGCAATGGTGCTGAAAACGCGTGCTCTTTTGGTCCAACAGAGAACGCAGTCGGTCAACGCCTTGCGTGCACATCTGGCCGAACTGGGTATCATCGCGGCTGGCGCCTTCCCAGCGTTGCGGCGCTGATGGCCATCGTGCGGGAGGTGAAGACTCGGCCGCCCGCAGCGGCACGCTTCGCCTTGACGGCGGTTGCGGATCAGATCAACACCCTGGCTGATCAGATCAACGAGCTCGAACGTGCCATCGTTACGGAGGCGAAGCGCGACGAAGATATGCGCTGACTGACGACGATCCCCGGGGTGGTCCCGTATCCCGGCGGATTCAAATCGGCGCGCCACTTCACCGCCTGGGTGGGACTGACACCGAGGCCCCATTCCTGCGGAGGCAAGGAGCGATTGGGCGGGATCTCTAAAATGGGCAATCCCGAGCTCCGCGTTCTCCTGGTCCTCGAGGCGACAGCCGTTCTGCGGATTGCCCGGAACGATGATCGGGCACGACCTTGGCTGAAAGGGCTACTCGCCAGGCGCCCCTTCAAGGTGGCCGCTGTCGCGTTGGCCAACAAGATGGCCAGGATCATTTGGGCGCTTCTGAATAAGGGCGGGATTTATCATCGTCCGCTCTCGTCCGCTCTCGACCGCTTTGATTGTGCGATGAGGGTTATGACCGACAAATCAATCTGATCGGCGTAGGCCGCCGAGGGCAAGCTGCGCCTTTTCGTGGCCATCGATCGGACGTCGAAATTCGCCTATGCGGAATTGCACCCGACGGCGGGCAAGATGGCGGTGGCCCAATTCCTTCGCTACCTGATCGCGACCGTGCCCTATCGCCATCCATACCGTTCTGACCGACAACGGCATTCAGTTCACCAACCGGACCTCCGACCGGCATGCCCTCCAGCACATCTTCGACGGCATCTGCGAACGAACATGGCATCGAGCACCGGCTCACAAAGATCAACCATCCCTGGACGAACGGCCAGGTCGAGCGGATGAATCGGACCATCAAGGACGCTACCGTCAAGCGCTTCCACTATGACGATCACGATCAACTGCGCCGGCATCTCGCCGACTTCATCTTAGCCTACAATTTCGCGCGCCGGCTTAAGACCTCAAGGGCCTCACACCCTACGAATTCATCTGCAAAATCTGGGCAAAAGAGCCCGAACGGTTCCGACTCGATCCCACCCATCAAATGCCGGGACTAAACAGCTACCGACGAGCTCATTCGCCGGTTCCTGCTCCACCGCATCCGTCATTACGGCCTGCTCGCCGGCTCGGCCCGCAACGATAGCCTCGCGCTTGTCCACGAACTGCTGGTGTCCGCCTCCCGCCACGAACGATCAATCGGCGGAACCGGACGACCGTCCGGTGCCCATACTGCGGCGGCCGTATTACGAGGTGTTCGAATGGTGCAGGCAGCCGCGCGAACCGCCAAGGCAAACAGCGACAAACCTGGAGAACGACCCATGACTTGGCATGGCCCGCACCTAGCACGACCGCGCCACACCGGCGCGGGTCACGCGAAGGTACGCGCGCATCGCTACGGCGCCGGTCGTCGGGAACGTGAAGTCCGTAGGTATCACCGCAAGAAGCTCTCCGACGTGGCCCGGAAGCCGCATGTTCGACCAGCCATCAGCGCCCACGCGGACGTTCTCGAAAAACGCTGGCACACCCACCGCGCACGGACCGCGGGTTCCTGCATGTTTCGTACGCCCGAAGGCGCCCGAACCGTTCAGCATAGCTGCGATCACTCATTATTTGATCGCCTTTTGGGTGTTACTAGTGTCCGCTCTGAGGACGTTTTCTGTTCTGAACCTGACACTCTGAAACGCAAGCATTTCATCGCCACGGTGTAAACACTTGGTTTCGCCTCTCTTCCTGCAAGTCGGCCTTGGTGGCACGCCAATTGCAGATGCATGGTGGCGAAACGTTTACGCCATTACACCTCGCGCTTCTAAGACAAAGGGGATCTAATTTGAAGCCCGCTCGCAGGATCCAAAACAATCTTATAAAATCTTCACCGTTGAGTGCGGCTCCGCTCACCGGCTCGACTCCACAGCGCGCGCCCGCATCATGAATTTCATCCAGGGAACTCGCGCGGTGACGCCAGTTGAGTTAGAAGCTCACAGCATCACCCGCTATCGCGTCACAAAAAGCTATATTGAGCAGATCATCAACAGTAATTATTACGACCATCTAAAATTCATCGTCGAACCGTCATTGGAAGAGTTCGAAAGTCCTGGCAGTCTAGATACGAGCGGCGAGCACGACAACACGGTCTTGCCCGGGTTTCAGCACAAGTACGCCCAGACCGGGATGTTGCTAGCAACTGACCGCTGCGCTTCATACTGTCGTTATTGCTTTCGCAAGCGCATTGTTGGGAAGGATTCAGATGAAATCGTAACTAACTTGGAGCAGGTCGCGCGCTATATCAGAGGCCATCCTGAGATGACGAACGTGCTGATATCGGGAGGTGACCCGTTCATGCTCAGCACCGGCAGGCTCCACGAAATTCTTGATCACCTGCTGCCGTTCCCACATTTGAATTCCATTCGTTTTGGCACAAAAATGCTGGCCTACGCCCCCAAGAGGTTCGAGGATCCCGCTCTAGTAGCCTTATTCCGACGGATACATACAGCGCGTAAGGCCGCAGTGATCGTCACGCATTTTGACCACATCGGCGAAATCTCGGTCCAGGCGGAGCGTAATGTATGCTCATTGCGTGCGCATGGTGTGCAGTTCTTCAACCAGTCCGTGCTTCTCGCGAAAGTCAACGATGATTCTGAAATATTGGCTGCGACCTTTGCCAAATGTTACCAAATGGGCATCCGTCCTTATTACCTCTTTCAAGCCAGGCCGGTGAAAGGTGCCTCGCATTTCCAAGTTCCAATTCGCCGTGGTTTAGAGATTGCGCAGGGCATCAACCAACGGCTGAGCGGCATTCAAAAGACATTCAGGTACATCATGTCGCATTACACAGGAAAAATCGAAATCCTCGACCTTGGAGCCGATGGTCGCGTCTATATGCGATATCATCAAAATAAGGCTCCGGAAAAGATCGGAAGAATCTTTTCCCGGCCGTACCGCGAGGGTGCCTTCTGGTTGGACGATTTACCTGACGGATGAAATTGAGAAGACGCGCTATGCTGATAGTTGGCGCAAAGCAACGAGTTCAAAGGCTCCGCCTCATAGTAGCGGCCCGTGAGGCGGTGGTCCCGCCTTGACCGCTCGCCACTAGCTAGCCCGGAAAATTCATGGTGGGTTGGCGGATGTAGTGCAAGCCATTGAAATGACGTAGGATTTGGTTGCTAAAGCCGATCCGAATCATTTCCCGGAGACCACACCCGCCATGAACAATGTTACGCTGCCGCTGAGCAGTTTGTCATCTGTCGGCGGCAAGTCCGTCGTCGTCCGTTTCGACGGCGGCATGCTGTCGTCCAACAGCGGTATTCTCGCTCTGGCAGAGGTGGAAAAGCGGCTGCGGGTGGCCGAGCGTCTGGCGCGCTGCATCGACGATCCGCGCTGTCCGGGCCAGACCGCCCACAGCTTGGCCGACATAATCGGCTTTCGCATGAAGATGATCGCCGCCGGCTATGAGGATGGCAACGACGCCAACCGGCTGCGCTCCGATCCGGTCTTCAAGATGGCCCAGGACGCGCTGCCGTCGGGTCGGGATCTGGCCTCCCAATCGATGATGTGCAGGCTGGAGAACCTGCCCGGTGTGCGGGAGCTGGTCGCCATGGGGCGGGCGATGGTCGACCTCTACTGCGCCTCGTTCCGGCAGGTGCCGAAGCGGATCGTGCTCGACATTGACGACACCTTTGATGCCGTGCATGGCGGCCAGCAATTACGCCTGTTCAACGCCCATTACGACGAATACGGCTTCCAGCCGATCGTGGCGTTCGATGGCGACGGCCGGTTCGTCCGTGCGGTTCTTCGGCCGGCCAAGCGACCGAGCGGGGCTGAGATCCGCCCCCACCTGCGCCGCCTGGTGCGGGCGATCCGGAGCAACTGGCCGAACACACGGATCCTGATCAGGGCCGACGGCCATTATTGCAGTCCACCGGTCATCGACTGGTGCCGCGCCAACGATGTCGACTTCATCGCGGGCTGGCGCCCACCACGACGCTGCGCAAGCATGTCGCGGATCTGGAAGCCAGCACGCTGACGCGTTTTGAGGCGTCGGGGACAAAACGAACAAGGTCCGCCGCTTCAAGGAGTTCTTTGACGGCGCCGCCAGCTGGAGCCGCGTCGAGCGCATCATCGCCCGCGTCGAGGTCAGTGCCCAAAGGTACTGACACCCGCTTCATCGTCACCAATCTGGCCGGTGGCAAGGCCAAGGCGCTCTACGCGGACCTTTACTGCCGGCGCGGAGCGGCCGAGAACCACATCAAATCGTGGAAGACGCATCTCGCCGCCGACCGCACATTCTGCACCAGAGCCACAGCCAACCAGTTCCGGCTGTTCCTGCATGCCGGCGCCTACTGGATGATGTGGGGCCTGCGCGCCGCGATCCCGAAGCGTTCCAGCTTTGCCGTCGCCCAATTCGACACGCTGCGTTTGCGCCTCATCAAGATCGCCGCGCGGGTGGTCGAGATGAAGACGCAAATCCGCTTGCACCTGCCGACATCCTGCCCCGACCAGCGCATCCTCCGCATCGTGCTCGACCGCATCCCGCGGCTCGTGACGTAGCCGACGGGGCGCTGACGCCTCGAAAACGAACCCGCCGACCGCAACCCGCAAACCCCCGCCTGCCATCACGACGGATCAATCCCGGCGCCGATGAAGCTCGTCAAAAGGCACCGCAACGCTAACCAGATGACCGTCAGGCCGCCGAAAGCCGATCGCTGTGCATCAAACGGGCTAGTTTCCGTCCATAAACGCCAAACCATTGAACTTATTGCCCAGTCGCCGGCAATTGTTTGAGAGCGTCGAGCGTGCTGCGCTGGCAAGCTTTCCGAGCGAAGACTACGAATTCGCCGAATGGCGTTTGGCCCGCGTCTCGACGGATTACCACGTCGAGTTCAAGACCTTCTTTTATTCCGTGCGGCACAGCCTCATTCGCCAGCAGGTCGATCTGAGAGCAACGGCACGCACCATCGAGATCTTCCACCGCGGCAAGCGCGTCGCGGTGCATCAGCGCCGCTATGGCGGTCCTCGCCATTGAACCGATCCGGATCACATGCCCAGCTCCCACCGGCGCTATGCCGAGTGGACGCCAGATCGCTTCCGTCGCTGGGCCGCATCCGTCGGCCCCGAGACGGAAGGCTTGATTGTCGCAATCCTCGCCAGCCGCCCACATCCTGAACAAGGCTTTCGAACATGCCTGGGTGTCCTGCGCCTGTTTCGCGATGTCACACGCGATCGCGCCGAAGCTGTGTCAGCCCGCGCTGTCGAGATCGGTGGCCTGAACTGCAAGAGCATTGCCTCGCTTATCGCCAATCACAAGGCCGCAAGGCATTCCACCGAACCGACCGCCATCATCGATCACGCCAATCTGCGTGGCCCTGATTACTTCCATTGAGGAGACACACCAATGCTCATCCATCCGACCATCGACATGCTGCGCGAACTCGGCCTTTATGGCATGGCCACCGCTTCCAGGAACTCGACCGACAATCCGAAGCACGCAGCCTCGAGCATGGCGAATGGCTTGCCATGCTGCTCGAGCGCGAGGCTACCATGCGCCGCCAGAAGCGTTTCGAAGCCCGCGCCAGGGCTGCAAATCTTTGCTATGACGCACAGATCGAGAATGCCGACTTTC
>NZ_JAMYLU010000045.1:0-20742 GCF_040318135.1 Mesorhizobium sp. M1295 | reverse complement strand
TGGTGAATACTGCACTCGACCCTTTTCCTTCTACCTGGACCGGACGAGCAAAGCGAATAGGTAAGTACAACCGTTTGAACTACGGACTCACATCCTTTCTGGCGGCGCTCATGGACAGTTCCGCGTCACTTCGTCGAGGCCTTATCCGATTCGCAATCACAGATGGCCGCAGCATCTCAGACCTTCTAACCAACGACGAGTTCCTTGATCGCTTTATAAAACAAAATGTTTTCGGGAACTTTCATCCAACGTCAACCTGCAGAATGGGCTCTGCTCAGGATCCGACCAGCGTGACGGATCCGTCAGGCCGCGTACATGGACTATCGGGTTTAAGAGTCGCCGATGCGTCTGTGATGCCATTCTGCCCGCGAGCAAATACGAACATCCCCACGATTATGGTAGCCGAGAAGATCTCTGATGCGATACTGAATGAGCGCTAATGGAGTGTGGGTGCCGTCGCGAATAGTGTTGGAATTCGGCGGAGCAGCCCGGTAGGCTGGGGTTCGTTCGGCGAGGTCAATCTGCGTATGGAGAGGCTTGATGGGCAGCGTCTGCCATCCATCGACTTTTCGCATCGAGCTTTGTCGGACACCATCAACGCCCAGAACAGTATGGCCGCGGTTTCGGGCAAAGGCAGCACGGTCTCGGTCTTGATGCGCCGCTTGAACTCTTCGTGCAGACGTTCGATGGCGTTGGCCGCTTTCCATTGGCTCCGCGTCAGTCTGGTGAAGCCCAGGAGGCGCTCGCCGGCCTCTACGAGCTATTGGTCACGAGCGTCAGTTGAGCCGCCAATTGCGAACAAAGGTCCTTGCGGCGGGCCGCGATCTCCAGCGGCGTGGCCGGGGTAGCTTATGTCGGTGTAATCGGCGCCGATGTTGCGTCGATGATCAGTTTTGATCGGGCTTGCCGCCTTGTGCCGGCACTTTGGCGAACATCCGGTTGAATACGCCTCGTCTCCAGCTGATGAAGCGATTGTAGATCGCTTGTGAGGACCGTGTTCCGTGGGGGGGCGCGTCGCGTCACTGTCGTGGCGAATTGACAGGCTGCCCCCTGCCTCACCAGGATAATGTTATCGAGCCTTGTGGAGCTGACATTGCCCGCGCAATTCATCCAGTCGCCGTCGAGGATGATCCGCTCCGCCGTTTCCGCGCGCCATGCTTCACAGCCAGAAGGCATGGTGCGCTCTATCGCACCAGCAAGCTGGACTGCGACGGCTGATAGCCTGCAGCCGCGGTGCTGCCTATCGCATCGCCTTGGGTGTGAGCGAGGTAATTGCGACCCATTACGACGCGGGGCTGGACGCGATCTTCAAGGGGCCGCTCTACCAAGCATCGACGGTTCTGGAGCACAGGCAGCGCCAACGCGGCCGCCAGATCTACAGCCTGCACGCCCATGAGGTGGAGTGCATCGGCAAAGGCAAAGCGCACGCACCCTACTAGTTCGGGGTGAAGGTTTCCGTGGCGACGACGCTGAAGCGTTCAAAGGACGGTCAGTTCGCCATGCATGCCATGGCGCTTCCCGGGAACCCCCAACGACGGGCACACGCCAAAAAGATGATTCCTGCGATGGAAGACACCTCTTCACCGCCGGTCAGAAGCGCCGCGTGACACCGGCGATCAAGCGCCAGATGCGGCGGCGATCGGCCGTCGAGCCGGTGATCGCCACGCGCCGGCGATCTGACGGGAGATGTCGCGGACGGTGCGCCCCAGATACGTCCTGAGCCTGCGCAGGGCCTTGTTGGCCCGCTTGAATTGCTTGGCGTGGGCGTAGCGCTGATACATGATCAGCGCCTGTTTGCCGACCCGGACATAGGATTGGCGCAGGTCGATCCTCGCTTTCCTGGCCAGCCGCACCAGCCGCTCGCGGGCGCGATGGATGAGCTTGGCGCCGGTTGGGAACATGACGTTCTTGGGTTGACCGTCGTGTCGACAATGATCCGGCGCGTGTCCTGCGGCTTCATCGCGCCGGTCTTGACCGCGATGCTGAGGCTTTCCTACAGCAGCACCTTGATCCGCTCCTCGCCCATGCGGCCCCGCCAGCGCGTCATCGAGGAGCGGTCGAACGGCAGCTCATGGCGGAAGAACTCCTCGCCGCACAGATACCGGAAATATGGGTTCTCGATTCAGCGCGCGCACAGCACCTCGTCCGACAGGTTGAAGGTGTGCTTGAGGATGGCGAGCCCAGCCATCAGCCGCGTCGGCAGCGGCGGCATGCCCGGCCCGTCGCAATAGACCTCGCCGAAGCGCGCCTCCAGCACCGGCCAGTCGATGGTGCGGGCCAGCCGCACCAGCTCGTGGTTCATGTTGAGGATTTGACCAAGGCGGGCGCGGAACAGATCCTGTTCTCCTGTCTCGCGCCGCTCGCGTGGTCTGCCCATCATCTGGCGCCGATTCACTGCGATGAAAAGCAGTGAATCGCGCTTCGCCAGGTGGCGAAATCGCAAACTGGAATTGCAAGAAAACTATCAAAAATTGGCCGTACCTGCAATTCCAAAATCTGCAAATCGGCCGCATTCCTTATGGAATATCCGCAGCTTCCGAATTCTTCACGGTCGACTAAATCCCGATCGACTGCGATATCCGACGACCGAGCGCTGCCCGCGACGAGTTCAACCTCCCGGCCACCGCCCAGAACCTCTGGAAAATCGCCAAACCGACCCGATGCCAGAATCACAAGGCCAGCGTATAGGGAACCAGATGCCATGCGACACCTCGCGATAATTGAAGCAACGCTGGATTCGGAGCCGACTTTTTCGACCATATTAGAGAGTTGCCGACGCCAGGTATTCAAGCGCGGCCCAGATTGCTTTTGTTGCGGACCTTAAGGAAGCCTAGTCAAATTGGTTTCCTCGTCGAAAGCCCCCAGAGGTTGCTTCGTGTATACGCTCATGGGGTAGGCGTCTGTTCTCAGGCTGGCCAAAGGTCATGCAGCACTCTTGGAGTGGCGGCCTTGGCCTCTTCTAGCTCTGCTGCAGACAAACGGTCGGCCAATTGGCCGAGGACCGAGCGAGCAACCTCTTCCGGATCCACCGCCGGGTCGCAGTGGACGCTGTCGTGGATCCGGTCGAGAAACGAATTGCGGTTTCTGGCTATAGCGCGGCGGCCGGGATGCCAACCCTCGTAGTAAAAGCCGCGCAGTAAGGCTGGCAGCTGCGCGCCCATGTATACAGCCTCGTCGCGATCCAGACAGTCGCGCAGGGCATGCAGCGTCGCAATCAAGGCTTGGAAAACCCGCTCGCGATCATGCCAGCGAAGTCTCCACGCCAGATCGCTGATCCAATTCAGCGTTGCTTGCAATGCGTAGTTTAGATCACGGCTCACGTACATAAGCATTCTCCTGTCCTTAAAGGTTTGTCAGGATCAGATTAGTCGCCGTTAAGTGTCGAAATGCGTCTTGTCGGCCTTGAGGCAGACCAAACTGGTCAGGAGGGACTAGCGCTGCAAGGAAAACAGCTTCCGTCCGCGGCGGATGCAGGTGGCTGAGGGATGATGCCGTTGGTGCCGATGTCCCTGGCGGTCGCGGACTAAATTCCAGAGACAAAACCTAACCCCGGGATTCGCTCGGTTCTGCGAACTACAACCGCAGGGTCGGCGAATACGCTCACTCGTGCGGGACCCGTCGCAGCCTAAGAGAAATACTCCCCGTTCCATCCCGGATTGGTCGCTTCGCTTCCCAAATCCGAAATCATCGCCTCAGCGCAGCGATGGCGCTGTAGATTCGCCTGAAAAAGCACCGCTGGATCTCGTGCGGCCACAATCTCAAACAATATGACAGCATCAGCGCGCTTTATGCCGAGACGTATTGCCGCTGCGCAATGTGGGGCGACGGCGGGACGGTCTAGATTGTAGGAGTGTTCTTCCGCCGTACACACCGAGGGGGCGCCGGGTCGTTGCCATAGTTTGCGCACGCTTGAGAAAACCGAACACTTACTGCAACTCTCGTGCGCGTCCGGCGCCATGCCCGGTTTCGACTGACTCGAAGTTGCGCAGCATCATTTCCGCAACACTGAAGGTGTGCCGCCCTTGCGGCGAAGTCAGGCGAGCGTCGATATCGGGATAGATAAAGAAGGGAAGCGAAATTCGGTCACTCAGTCCACTGTGGGCGACCTGATGCGGCGTACTCTTGAAGCGGTCGTCGCTCAAGGCCTGAAGCATGTCGCCCAAATTGACTACGAGACTGTCGGGCAGGCTCGGCACTGGCATCCAACGCTCGCGGAACCACACTTGCAAGGACCGGGTGGGGAGTTCCTCCTGTAGCAACAGCGTGAAGAAGCCACCGTCGGTGTGCCTGGCACACATGCCGCCGCGAGCTGGATACCGGATCACGCGTTGCAAGAGTGTCGGCGGGCTGAAATGGCTTCGGAACCAGCCCTGTTCCATACCGATCAGGTCGGCTAGCGCGGTTCCGAGCAGCGGGACAACTCTGCTGAGCACGGTAGCCTGCAAAGCAAGCAGGCTTCGGGCGAACCCAGGAGCCAAGGCCTCATCTGGAAAGCGCGTGATTCCAGCAAACGGACGCCGGTCGCCTTCGTTCTCAATTCCGAGATCGAAGAATTCCTTTGGATCGCGTCCGGCCTCGGGATGGAGTATTTCGCCGTGCAACGGACTGTATCCACGGGCGATAGTGGGATACATGCCTTGAGAGGCGTGACCATAGCGTTCCTTGATCGAATCTGGCAACGCGAAGAACCGCCGGGAAGCCTCGATCGCTTGTGCGATCTGTTCCTTGGGGATGCCGTGCTCGATAAGGTAGAAGAACCCGTACTCCTCGCAGGCCATTTGTAAGCTCTGTTGCTCTTCACGTTGCGTTGCATCGGCTGCCAGTTTCGCCAGTGAAATTTGTGGTAACGTGGTCATATTCGCTTCTCCGTTGGCGCTTTGCCTTGTCGGGCTCCTGGAATACTTAGATTCCGCATCCTTGTCGGGCGACGTATCTCGCATCGGTTTGCGGCAAGATATATTATCTCCTACCGCGCGACGAATATATCTATCAAATTTTCGACAATGGCAATACGGGGACAAATTAATAATATTCAAACCAATTGTGACGTTTTTCTTTCATTGTTGCTAACTTATAACAGGTAAATTTAACAATTAGAACGAAGATCGTGATTCTATAGGAGCTATCTATAACCGATCTACAACCTCTGCTCAACCTTACGCCGAAAACCGACCAGAATTCGGTCGAATTTGCCGCCAACCGCGTAAGTTGAACCTTAAAACCTAACCCTATGGTAGAGTTTTACGCGTGCCTTGCCGGAAAACGAATCCGCCACACCCCGTTGGTGAAGCCTCTGATTACCTCTTGCGACCAGCGCGCTTAGAACGGCGACGATCCCGGAGCGGATCTCCTGCGCGGAGGCGCACACGCCTCCGGCGTGTTGCGCCGGCAAGGTCGTCATGTTCCTCGAGGCGATAAGCGGTGCTCCCGGGATACTTGCTTGCTCAGCGTCAAGGATAGTCGCTGCAACTTTTGGCATCCGCTAGCCCTATTGGCGCCTTTCTCGACCGCCGCGCTACCTCTTTCCGACGGCGACGATGACCGTCCCATCTCGCCGACCCTAGGCTAAGGCTAGATGAGGCATGCCACAGGGCCGCGCGTTCTCGGGATTTACTTCAAGCAACCGACGTGAATTCGCAAGACCTTCCAGATAGCGCGAGTCTGTCTGGCAGGTCGCGGCTTAACGAACGTGTTAGCACTTCTCCCGTCGAGATGGCTTCAAGCTCCCGGGCGGGTACTGCGCCAAGGATGACCGCCCACGCAACAGGGCGAGACAGAATTCTTACCGACTGCGAGGACGGTAGGTGGGCAGCAGTCCTGTGTGCCAGCTGTTCCTCACGATAAAAACCCTTTGCGGAACAGGCCAAAACTTTCCATGCGCGCTGCCGAGCTCCCGGTGATATCTGCCATCTGTCGATCCAACCGAATGCAGAAACTCTCAGCCGGATATGAGGCCTAATTAATCGTAATACACTTTAGCTTGACACGCGGATGTGAGGTCTCTGGGTTTCGAATTCTTTGTCGCGACGGATTAAACGATGCGGTCTATAAAAGCACTTTCAACATCAATATTGGTTATTAACGAACTCGACGATGATTCCAAGATATCGACTTTGTTTCCTCTATGTTGCACTCCCATCATGATGGCGAAACATAACTTTAAGTTGAAATAACTTCGCCAACTGCAATGAGAATGGTAGAGCTGAGTCGATGCAGAGCTGCCCAGTACGGCGCGCAGAGCCGAAGCCTTAAACCCCTGCAGTTTTGCGCGCCAGTGACACCCTCCTGTGCAAATGGCTGTGGAGCAGAGACTATGGAACACCGGCGGATTAGCGGCATCGAGGAGATACCTACCCTCTCTCCAAGAGAAAAGGAGTGCATCCTATGGACGGCGAAAGGGAAGTCGTCGTGGGAAATAGGGCAGATTATAGGTATATCTGTAAACACTGTTAACTTCCACATAAAAAATGTTATGAGAAAGATGGATAGTGTTAGTAGAACAACAGCGGCCATAAAAGCGCTGCAATCTGGAATTATCGAATTGTAAAAGACAAAGAAATGTCATGCCTAAGCCTAGATACTTCTGTTGCGGAGAAGGTTTTGCGATTCGGCGAATTTAACATCGGTTGTGCCAGGAGTTTTCTTGAACCTGCATATGTCGGAGCGGTGGGAGCACTAATCTTGGGTCCATTTCGGAAACGGTCCAAGGCGAGCCGCGGTGCACTGCACACTGACGCAGGTAAACGCCCGATCGATGTAGGAAGAAGTATGCGTTGGCTAGATCACCTCTCGCGTTGCTTCTGCCTTGCTTAACATCACCTCGCGATGCGTATTCGGCTCGGCACCGGGAACAGTGGAGCACCGGGTAACGCGGACAGGTAATTGGTAATCGTGTCGGAGACCGGCAGCACCTGAAACGCCAAGGGCTTCATGATAGTGTCGGTCTGGATCAGCCCGAGGGCGGCTGTGACTAAAGGGGCCTCCCCGTCGCGTTGCGACCGATGTGACACCTGTCGGCGGAAGCCGGTCAGTCGTTACGACGTTCAACTTCAGGTCCACCAGAGAACAAGATCCGGGCGAGCAAACCCGAAAAAGCTGTTCAGCACTAGGCGACGCTTTCCGTCGCCTGATTGACCGGTGACCCCGTGAACGAAACCGCCATCGATCAGGCCGATATCCCCCGCCCTGAGCTGGAAGTCGCGACAAGGAACGCCCTCGAGATAGGCTGCCGAATAGGGATAGCCCGTAGTCTCCACACCTTGAGACTTTCGGTCGGTGACTGTCGGCTTGTGGCTCCAGAGCCTCAGATTGCCACCTTCCTCGGGCATGCTGGGATAGAAGTTGAGTGCGGCTACGGTGTTGTGCGCCACCGCAGAAAGCTCGTGATCGTTCCCAGCACATAACACTTGAGCGACGTCGTCGTGGGGGTCCAAGCAGAATGTGCCGCTGCCAGACCAACTGAGAGCGCGACAAACATTAGCCTGACCATGCTCCGAACGGGCCAGCCGCAATTCAATGCCCTGTTTGCGAAGCTCGCGCTTCAACGCGTTGAACAAACCGCGGACCGGATCAACCAAATTGCCAAAAAGGGCTTCGACACACGGTCGCGCAGTTTCCGCCTCTGCGAAATAGGTGGCTGCATCCTTCCTATAGTGGGATGCTCCGACATACTGTCCAGGGACGCCATCTTTACGCTCCTGGAGACCGGGACTGCCAACAAAGTTCGCGGTGATCTCCTCGGCTATTTCGGTGCTGAAAGCTTGCTTGATGTGCAGAGCGGTGATCTCACCTTTCAGGACTGAGATGATCTCCGCAGTGCTGATCGAGCCGGTTCGCTCTCTGATCTCGACAGGCGAGATGGCTGGGGCTTGGGATACTTCATTAGTTTCCATTGGCTTGCTCCTTTAGTGCGTGATCAAGGATGGCGATGCCATGATCGAGTTCCTCATCGGTGATGGTTATCGGTGGGAGGACTTTGATGACGTCGCGATTTGGTCCTGAAGATTCGATCAGCAGGCCATTTTCGAACGCGACATCGTGCACACGGCCGACAACGGCCTGCGAACGGCACTTGAGGCCGGCCATCAGACCGCGGCCGCGCTTTTGTTCGATGCACTTGGGAAATTTCGCGACGAGGCTATCAAGGTGTCTTTGCAGTTTGTCGGCCGTCCGCTCGACGCCTGCAGTAAACTGCCTGTCGGACCACATTTTGCACATGGCCCCTGCAGTCACAAAGGCGAGATTGTTGCCTCTGAACGTCCCGCTATGTTCTCCGGGATTCCAAATGTCCAAGTCGGGGCGAATCAGAACAATGGAAAACGGACTACCTGAACCGCTTAGGGACTTCGAAAGGCATACGATGTCGGGTGCGATCTTCGCGAACTCGAATGAGAAGAACTCGCCCGTTCGTCCCGCACCAGCCTGAATGTCGTCAACGATCAAAACAACGTCGTGCTTGCGGCAAATCCGCTGAATTTCTGTGAGCCATGCTGCAGATGCAGTGTTCAGGCCGCCTTCTGCCTGGATAGTCTCCAGAATGATTGCAGCTGGCTTTTCTATGCCGCTCCCCGGGTCGCTTAAAACATAGTCGATGTAGCTAGCGGAATCGAAAGCTTGCGTGGGGTAGCCGTCGTAGGGGACACGGATCACATCGTGGCGAGCAACGCCGCCCAGTTCCCTGGTTGACGCCGAACCCGACACCGCCAGGGAGCCGAGCGACATGCCGTGGAACGCATTTGTGAAGGCCATGACGCTTGAGCGGCCGGTATATTTTCGCGCCAGCGCCAGCGCTGCTTCGTTAGCGTTCGTGCCGGTCGGCCCAGGAAATTGTATCTTGTAGGACAGCCCCCTGGGCTTCAGGATCGAATCCACAAACACTTCGATGAATTCACGTTTTGCGACTGTATACATGTCGAGCGATAGAAGAATGTTCTCGCCGACGAGATACTCAATCGCTGGCGCAATAATATTCGGGTTGTTGTGCCCGTAGTTGAGGGCGCCCGATCCAACAAGGAAATCGATATATGGTTTTCCGGCCTCGTCCCAGATTGTCGCTCCAAGGGCCTTCTTAAAGACTGTAGGAAACGACCGTCCGTAGCGACGAACATTAGACTCATAGGCTGCAAAAACGTCGGTATTCATTGGCGCCTCCTGCATGCAGATCATTTAACTAGACAGGACTTGACAGAATGGAGACAGGACCTGCGCGGCACCTCAACTGCTGTACAGACAACTGGAACCTCCACTTCGCGCTGCTCTGCATGCCGGTATCCCTATCTCTCGGTCAATGCATTGGAACGAGTTCGATCCTAAAGTTTTCTGACAGGCGTCGACACTACGGCATGTGGTAGTTGACTGCTTGTGGCTTGCAAAAGCGCCTGCCGTTTGCGGAGCCGCACAGAGGACCAAACTGCCTCACCCTTTGGAGTGGGCCCCTTGGGCCGGACAGAGTCAGGACCTTAGTTCTTCGTGATTTCGAGCATGTCCGCCAGATTGGGCGGCGCAGGCTCCTTGTGTGTGCTTCCATCGACCGGACGGAACAACTTCAATTCCGCTGGGGAAGCGTTTTGTTCGTGGGTCAGCGCGCTGTAGGTGATGGCAATGGTTCCTCTCGGCCCCGCGTCCTCGACCGGCTACGCGTGCGCTGACAAGGATATGTCTCCCGGACGGCCGCGATCCGTTTCATCAGACAGTAGTTAGCGACGCCTGCGCAAGCTCGAGCGGATGGGCTTGGGTGATCTATCCGTTCCGGCCGCTGGCGCCTCGACGACCGCTCAGACGCCCCACTCCGTCGCATCGGAGAGTGTGACGACATCATCAAAGACCCGCATCGTGAGTTGACCAGGAAGAGGCTCGCCCGCAGAGCCGCCGAGTATGTGATTCAGACTCCGAGGGGAGGTCTAGCCTGTGGTCGGTCGCGTTGTCGCGCATGGTCAAGACCAACGAACCAACAACCGCATTACTCATCGTGGGACCCCTGTCCGTGCAGAAAAGCTGCGAAAATGCGGCTGGTTTCGCGGGAAACTCCTCAAGCGACTGAGTTATAACGCAAGTCGTTGATAGCGGGCGCTGGCGCTTGAAGGTTTGGTGGGAATGAGGCCATGTAAGGAGCGTCATGGCCAGAACATGCAGTTGTCCTGAACGGTTCTTGCCTGCCTTGGTCGCTGCGTGTATTCCCGTTTTGTTCTCAGTTTTGGAATAGGTAGGAGCAATGAGCGAAATTTTCTTTTTCTACTTGGATGAGAAGATCGAGGTCGATCGGTCGGTCTTGACCGGTGCTGAGGTCAAGGCGGCAATCCAGGCTAGAGTTGCTACCCTGGATCTCAGCCATGATCTGGTTCTCGAGGGCCATGGTCATCATGACCAGGATCGAGCAGTCAGGGACGATGAACCTGTCGATCTCTCTCACGGCCATGGCCAAGGGCCAAAGCACTTTTTCACACGCCCACCGACCAGCTTTGGGCGGGATTAGATGTTGCATCCCGTAACACTGCGACAGTTTGACGTTATCACACAGCGTCATCCAGATGCTCAGCTTGAGCCGCTCCCCTCAGGTGCCACTCTTCTCACAATTCCTGAATTGAGGCTGCCTCCAGGATGGTCGGCGACGTCCACCTGCGTCCGATTTATTGTCCCCGTCGGGTATCCCGGGCCATACCCTGATTGCTTCTGGGCTAGGTCCGGGCTGAGATTGGATAATGGCCAGATGCCCCAAGCCTCTCAAGATCCCAATGCCATTCCAGAGACCGGGTACCAGGGAATTTGGTTCTCTTGGCACGTAACCGACGCACATGTTAACTGGAATCCAAATCGGGACACCCTGACCACCTGGGTGGGCGCAATCCAAGAGCGCTTCCGGTGCGCAAAATGATTACTCTAGCCTTCGCGGCGCCACGACTACGTGAATTGCGCGAGGCGCTTCGCCATCCGGCGCTTGAAAGCGCTGCGATCCTTCTGTGCGTCCCCGTGCAACTTGCGCGATCAAAAGGATGGCGGCTAGTCGTGCGAGAGATGCACATTGCATCGGACAAGGCCTATGTCGAACGAACTCCAATTTCGGTCCATCTATCCCCGGAATTCTGTTTGCCCATTGAAAAGAGGGCGAGGCTGAACGGCTGGTCGCTTGTTTACGTCCATACGCACCCGCAGGTTTCCACAGCTGATTTTTCGCCAGTCGACGATGCGAGCGAAGGCTCGCTTGCGGGCTACTTGCGCGTGCGTTGCCCCGATGTGCCCCATCTGTCTTTACTGTTTTCTCGTGATCATGCACGAGCCCGTGTTCTAGGCGAGGCGCAGGCAGTTCGGGTCTTGGAGGTCGGCGCACATTTGCAGGTCGCCTTCGATCCGCGTGAGGAGGTTCTCCTCGAGGATCGTTTCGATCGCCAGGTCCTCGCTTTCGGAATGCAGGGGCAGGCGCGTCTGGCGGCGCTCAAGGTAGGTATCGTAGGGCTAGGCGGCACGGGTTCGCTCGTCGCTCAGCAACTCGCACACCTAGGCGTCCGCAACTTCATTCTTGTAGACGATGATACGATAGAGGCGTCGAACCTTAACAGGGTCGCGGGAGCGTTGCCGAACGACGTCAACTTAACGAAAAAGGTGTACGTTGCAGAGAGGATGATCCGCGGGCTGAGGCCGGACGCCCACCTCAAGACAATTGATGCCGACGTTACCGTGGAGGGTGTGGCGCGCCAGGTGATTGAGGCCGATTTGGTGTTCAATTGCACCGACACCCATGCTAGTCGTCATGTCTTGAACACCGCCGCCTATCAGTTCCTCACGCCAGTAGTCGACATGGGTGTATCAATCACGGTAGATGCCGAAATGCGCGCGCGGCTGGCTGGTCATGTCAAGATGCTGGCACCCGGGTTGGCTTGTCTGTGGTGCGCGCGCCACCTTGACGCAGGGCAGGTCCGCTCGGAAATGATGACAGAAGAGCAGCGCCGGGCCGATCCCTATTTCCAGGGGGCTGCAAACGCGCCGCAGCCGGCAGTGATCAGCTTGAATGGCGTGGTAGCCTCACTCGCGGTTACCATGCTGCTTTCCGCTGTTGCTGGCGTTCCGGCCGAGCCCCGCTACCTTGTCTATGATGGGAATCGGGGCAGGACTAACGCGATCGAGGATACGCCGAACCCCGACTGCAACTTTTGCGGCGCGAACTCTACAGCGGGAGGCGGTGACATGTATCCGTTGCCGACGCGAAGACATGTCGCGGGCTAGATACACTAGCTTCAAAGGTGAGGCGCAGGGACACGCTCAAGCGGTAGCTCTGCTCCATCAACCAGGCGACATGGCGCTGGATCGACGAGGCGTGCCACGATCGCTGGTGATGCTTTGCCCGGATGGCTGCGGCGACACCTTATCCGTCAACCTCGATGCACGGGCTGGCAAGGCATGGCGGGTAGACGTTCGCAAAAATCAACTAACGCTATATCCTTCCGTCTGGCGGGACCAGGGATGCGGTGCGCACTTCATCGTCTGGCGCGATAGGCTGCTCTGGTGTGACCGCTACGATCCTGCACCATGGCGGGATGATGAGCTCGTTGGCGAGGTCTATGTCGAACTTGAGCGTTCCGTTTCGGGCGACTACCGGCATTACGAGCATGTCGCAACGATATTGGATGCAATCCCCTGGGAAGTGCTGTGGGCCTGTCAGATGTTGACACGGCAAGGCAGGGTTGACGCGAAACAGGGAGGCCTCTTCCGATTAAGGTTAGGATCGGGTGGGACCACCACGCCCCCAGAAAGCCAGGTCTAATGCCGAAACCGCCCTACGTGATCGAGTTCAACGGTGAGCGCCTTCAGGTGGATCAATCGGAACTAAGCGGTGCTCAAATTCGCGCACTGTTTGGGGTAGAACCGTCATGGAATTTGGTTCTCGAAGCCAAGGGCGCGGAGCCGGATATTTTAGTTTCCGACGATCAAGTCGTCTCCCTGGAGAAGCGACCGGTCCGCATCTTTAGCATGCCGCCTGCTATGTTCGGTGGATCAGTTTCCTAGATGGCTATTCGAAGTCGCGTTATCTGGGTGGGCTCGCCCGCGCCTCCTGCTATCGTCAACGCCCTCTCAGAAAGGGATCTTTCGCTTGCCGAGAAAAGAAACGCGGCATGCGAGGCGGAACTCCCAAGTAGTTGCGCGGTGGTCATCAATATCTCGCCCGGTCGACCTCTGGACGACGAAATAACCGGTCTGATCGCGAATGCCTTCATGCATGGGTTGCTCGCTTTCGTGCTCGCGCCGTTGACAGAAATCGACGCACTTCGACGAAAGCTGGACGGCTTGCCATTCGGGAAGCGCGTTAAATTGTGGGCAGTACGCGTCGCAAGTCGCATTCCCGAGTTGTCTGCAAGAAGCGCTCCGGGCCTTAGCTATTCGCCCAGCGTAAAGTTGGTGGGGTGCGATGACTGCTCACCGGAAGACGTGGTCCTTTTGCGGCGGGCGTTTAGCGATTGCGGGGAGGTGACCTTCACGCGCATGGCGCAGGGTGGCGCGGCCGTATTCCAAGCATATGCGCGCCTGAATGACTCGCGCGCGGGCCCCTATCCTCTGCCGTTCTTCGTCAAAATGGATCGATATCCGAAAATCCTTCGCGAGTTGGAGAATTACCAAGTCTGCACCACCCATTTCATTCCCTTCTTTTCGCGACCCAATCTTGACCCACACCGTTGCCTTTTGGGCGCCGAAAGAGGCTTGATTGTCGGGAATTTCGTCGAGCATTCCGATTCGCTCGCCGAACAGGTGAACCGCGGTACTGCCCAAGCCGCGATCAATTCACTCTTCGAGGACGCCTTGCGAGGTTGGCGCACCCAAGCCTATCTCTCCGTTTCTGGCGTGCAAGAGGGCCCGCTGGTGAACTCAGTGCTCGGAACTTTCTCCGAAAACGCACGTCAGCGGGCCAACACTTACGCACGTGAGGCTCAGCCCTTCGGTGCCACGCTCACGGCTGTAAAAATTGCGAAGTTGCTGGATGACCTTCCTCCGATACGTCACCGGCGGGCGCTTTGCCACGGAGACCTGCATGGGGAGAACGTTCGTGTGCGAAGTGGGCAAGCCATACTCATTGACTTCGCTGCTGTGGATCACGGACCTCTTGTCATCGACCCAGCAGCGCTTGAAACTGCGCTTGTTCTCAGAGCGCCTGGCAGACAATCAATTGAATGGATGGAATTCTCGGACGAACTGTATGCCGTTGAGAATCTGCGCACACTTCCGCAGTTGCGTTCTCCCACGGCACCTCTCAACCCGCTCTGGAACAGCGTGCGCCAGATCCGACGATTTGGACTTGCCGAACAGGTTAGTAGTGACGAATACGCGCGAGCAGTCGCGGTTCACTTGCTTCGGCATGGCTTAAGAAAACGGGGCAACGACGAGGATCGCGGTCGTCGACCTTTCTTTGTCTGGTTGGCTGAACGCTTGGCACTGGATCTGACAAGCTCGGCTTCGTTCTGCCCCCCCTACATGGTTTCCCCGGGTTGGAAATCAGGCGATAGCTAACTGTGAGCTTTCAGCAACTTGTCTATCCGGTCTGGGCCGGGAAAGCGGAGAGGTTGTCGAAGCTTCAGTGATTCTCGGAGGACCGGATGAACGTCCATACGGCTGACACCGCGCCGTCGAGGGGCGTCCAGTTGGTATTGCATAGGGTCTGCCGCCCCTTGCCTTGACCTCGTAGAGCGGTTTTCCCAACTGCGGCGGATGCCGCTGTCAAAGAGCACCTCGTCGACCAGGCGCAGCTCTGCTCCTGCGGCTCCAAAGAATGTTGCCGACCCGGTCGTAGACCGCATCCCAATGGGCAACCCAACTCTTCTGAACCAGGAGGCATTTCATGCCGATCTTGTCGGCGACCGCAGCGACCATCCGCGTGTGGTTGCACTGCACGCCGCCGATGGAGACGAGCGCATCGGCATTTGACGCGATGGCATCGGGGATGATGTATCGAGCTTGCGCAGCTCGTTTCCGCCAAACGCGAGACCGGAGTTGCTGTCCCCGCGTTTGGCGTAGATTTCCACCTTCGCCCCAGATGCTTGGAGAGGCGGTCGAGCGTCTCGATGGGCGTGGGTCCAAATGTGAGCGGATAGCGTTCGAACTTTTCCAGCATTTTCTCTCCGGCAACACGCGACGGAGCTGAATTAGCCATTCACGAGTCATTCTAGAGCCGTCTGTGATTTGACGTCGTATGCATTATCCGGCGCCAGAAGAGTCCCATTACTATTTCCAGCGCCTCGCTGGCGTGCTGCGAGAGGCTACCCCAATGCGTATGGCATTCAAGAACTGCATCTCCTGGATTACTTAGAATGACCGGATTGCGGTCGTCATCGACTCTCAGGCACAGTATTCCTTATAATATCTGCTCAACGTTTATGGTTGGTCCAAAGTGGCGCCAGCTTGAGCACTGACCTTGTCATGGCGCCTCAAGGCAGCAGCAGCGATATGGCCAGCATTTGATCGCGCTGAAGCAAATCAGCGGATTTATTCGTCACCTCATCAAGGTCTGGCTCGGATCTTAACTTCCTTGCTGTCGAAATGCTCAGGCCTTTGGCCAGCTCGGCTAACGAAGCCAGACTGCCAGATCAGAAAGAGCACGCTTGCGAAATACGCCAGCTGAAGGAGCAGCCAACAAGCCAGCGTCGTGACGACTACTGTGCCGATGGAATGAAAAACGAAGTAGACGGTCAGAGCGGTGCTGCACAGGACCATTCCCAGGAGGCGACAAAAGAATCTAAAGGGCAACGCCGTTCTCCTGGTTTTGTCTCCTCAGATCAGGCTGCGATCTTGTCGGCCGCAACATGGGTCTGGCAGTTCTTCGGGCAGACGCGGGCGCAAGTTCCACAGCCAATGCAGCGGCCGGCATGATCCACGACCATGATCATGCGATTGAGCTCGCCGTCGAAGTCGTCGTCCTCGGCGTCACAGACGCCGAGGATTTCACCCGCATCATCGACGCCGTGAAGGTGCATGACCTCGCGCGAGCAGACCTTGAAACAGCGGCCGCAACCGATGCAGGTCGTGTCATCGATAGCGGTGAGATATTCCGGCATCCATCCGGAGCCGTCGCGGGTGGTGAATGTGCTGGTCATCGTAACTTCTTCATTGCAGCGAGCTCTCTCTTGGCACCATCCAACTCGGCAAAAACGGCGGACGTTTCCTCAGCAACTTCCTCTATCTCCCTCCATTTTCTCGGGAGATCCTCTGCAAGGCCGCGCAATCTCATCTTGGCAACTGCCGCGCGCAGCTGAAGCTTTCGAACTTTCTTCCCCATCTCATCTAGGTTTGACATAAATTGTTCCTCGAAATCGGTTTCTTCACGCCCGTGCCACGTCGGGATAGGCTTCAATGCTGCAGTCGCATCGTCGACCAAGTTCGGACCGGCTTCCGCGAGCTTCCTGAACGTCTCGAAGCCGAACCGGTGGATGTCTCGACAGAGCGACCAAGCGCCCGGCCGTGAAAAGCAATCGTCCGAAGCCCCCATGGGTTTCATCTCAATCACTGGCGGTGTCATCAGGCCGGAGCGCTCCTCGATCGCAAGCCCCACGGCGCTGTAAAACATGTCGAGCCTCCACAGCACGTCCGGATCGGGATCTCCGATGACAGGGATCGCACGGCGCTGTTTTCTGGTGACGATGAAGTCGGCCAGCAGCGTGCGTCCGATCCGTAGAGATCCTGAGCACGGATCAGCGGCACGAGGCATTTGACGAACGGTGGTAAGGGCCGCCTCCTCCACGTTGACAGCAAGGCCAACCGCGGCGTGAGACACTTCGCCTGCTCCTCATTTCAGTCCACTTCCTCGAAGGACGGTTTCTTTTTTCGGGGACGCCTCCCTCGGGCATACTTGCGCAGCCGACGCCCAGCTCGGGGCGGCCAATTCCAAGCGATTGATTTCCCTGTGGCCGACTTTGGACCGTCCTCGACTGCGAGGTCTTCCACAACGGCCAGAATTCGCGTCGAACATCACTTCCGCCGCGATGCGGCCGCAGGTCATCGCAAGATACGAACCTCGAACGTGCTGCAAACAATCCATCCTGTGCTGCATGGGGCCTGCTTGCGGCCACGCCAGGAAATGGGCGAATTGGCCAGTAAACATTCCGACCATCCCCCCTTCTTAAGTATTCTTCTCGCCCGGCCGGGCTTTGGCACCTCCGGGAAGCTTGTCTTGCGGAGCCGCACAGAGAGCGCCGTAACAAACCTTCCCGCCTCTGTAGTTGGCCAGGGCCTGCAGCAAATCCGGTAGAAGGTGCTCTTTCAGATCGCCCGGGATAGGCTCCGGACCGTCCAGCGACTTCAGTGTCAATTCGACCAACTCGATCGCGCGTTCGTTGTTGCCGTTATCGTGATAGTACCGGGCGACAGCTGGATAAGACCGGTACTTAGGGCTGTCGCCTTGCGGGGGATTCAGCGCCAGGATGTGTTCGGACAGCTCCTTGCCCATCGCGAAGCGCTCAGCAGGGGGGAGGCGCGAATGGTCATTGGCCGGATGGAAAAGTTGGTCTAGCGCCGAAACCATCCAGTCCTCGGAGTTTTTGTCGATCGCGTCGCGAACCAATTGGCGCATCACGGGCAAGCCCGTCCACATGTCTTGTATTTTGTGAAGCAACAGATGCGCATGAGCCAGGCGGAAATTTACGTCCTCCGGCATCAAGGCGATGCCCTCTTCGATTGCCCACAGAGCCGTCTTCCAATCTTCTAACTTCACCGCCGCCCAGAATCTGTCATCGATCGGCTTTTTCAACGCGTGTTCGCGCGCCATGGGTTCGCTTGTGGCGATCCGCTCCGTATCGGCGGCTTTCGCTTTGTCGCTGGTGCGCCAGCTGCCGTTGAGCACTTCCGGCAAAACCTCATCGAGTTGGCTTGGATGACCAATAAAGGCGATGTGGCCGTCTCGGTCGACCATGAACGAGGTCGGAATCCCGACGGAAAAGCTGGGTTTCATCCAAAGCTTGTTCATTTCGCCTGTGTAGTCGAACGCGATCCGATAGTTCAGATTCGAGCACTTTTCGGTCAACCACGCGTCCAACTTGGTGCGAGCCTCAACGGCCATTGGAGCGTCTTCATTAGCCGCGACTCCGACGACCTCAAGTCCGCTGTCCCTGTATTTTTCCTGGAGCCGCATCAGCTGGAGCATCTCCGCCACACATAGTTCGCACCAAGTTGCCCAAAATTCGACGATATACACCTTGCCGGGTTCGAAATTCGTCAGGGGCTCGCCACGCAGCCAGGTGTCCACTTTGATCGAAGGAGCCGGTGACTTCGTCTGCAATACCATGCTGCTATCCAAAGCTGTTGCCACAGGTTGCGCGACTTTACGCGCGAGCTTGTTTCCCTCTTTAGAGAGGGGGCACACGGGCAGGAAAAGGAGAGCATCGCTCGTCTCGCGCGTCTGCGTGAAGTCAGCTTTCACGCAGTGTTGCCGCATCACAATCCGCAAAGGCCGTGCCAGCGCGCTCAGCGGGCAGTAAGCGCATGAATCGCTAGAAAAACCTTCAAATGCCAAGATGGCCGGTTGTATTGAAGCCGACATGTTTTCTGCCGCTGTCAGGTTTTCGACAAGCATCACGCGCTTCGCGTCGGCAGAAAAGCGTGGCCCGGACGACTCAATATGCATTCGGGCCGAGGGACGAGCAGATAGACGTCATGACTGCCTTAGTTACCGGCAGGCTCGTCATCATCGTCCGGCTTCACGCCACCTAAGCGGTCGCATTTAGGTTGATTTGTGTGTGCGCTTTCGATGTAGTTGTGGCATTCGTTTGGGATGACATAGTCAAGGGTTTTGGCGAGGCGTTGTGGACGGCCTGGAGGCTTCGTTTGGCGGGACGCCGCATGCAGTGCCTTGAGTTTGGCGAAGGCGTTCTCAATCCGATTGAAGTCGGGACTGTAGATGGAGTATTCGGCTTAGCGCCCTCTCTTCAAGTCTTTGTATGGAGAGGCGCTGCGCTTCGAGTTGATGATAGACGTGGTCTGTTCAGGAACAGCCACAAGCATCAGGAAAGGAAGCGCAGCACCTTCATGGCATCACCGCTAAAAGATGAGGCTCAAGCCGAATACCCCATCTGTTCCTGCATGCCGGCGCCTACTGGCTCATGCGGGGCTTGCGGGCGCTCGAGCTTTGCCGTCGCCCAATTCGACACGCTGCGATTGCGCCTCATCAAAATCGCTGCGCGGGTGGTCGAGATGAAATCGCAAATCCGTCTGCACCTGCCGACATCGTGCTCCGACCAGCGCATCCTGCGCATTGTCCTCGATCGCATCCCTCAACTCGCGACATAACGATGGGGCGCAGACGCCCCGAAACGGACCCGCCGACCGCACCTGCAAACCCCACCTGCCCTCACGCGGATCACCGCCGGCGCCTGACGAGGTTCGCGGAAAAGCGCCCAACAGCGGCCACATCGCCGCTTCAGGCCGCCAAAACCTCATCGCCGTGCCTCAAGGGGCTAGCAGGTTTTCAGTCGCGCGCAAGCCTCGATCCTGTGATGAACGTTGGGCGAAGCGGGGTTCTACTTTTCGCTATCGACTAAATTTTCGCGGCTGAGGTCGCCAAACATGCAGAAGGCCTGAGACCCAATGGCCGCCTAAATGTTCTGGCGCAACAGGCTTCGGCGTGACGGCATTCGGCTGCGGCAGCAAATCCAGCGGACTGGATGACGAACATACTTTGTTCGTCGCGATCGGCAGATAGCGGGCCGTGGTGGCGAGAAGATAATGGTGGCAAGAGGGCCATCTCGGCCACTAGGTGATCTCCTGTCTTAGTCGTAGAATGCAGCATCCATGATCTTCCCAGACAGGAGGCTCATTGCGCTACATCCCCCCTCACGCAGCGGTAGCCGCTTCGTTCAATCCTCGATTCACAACATCCCCCGTTGCGGACGGCCGTACCGACTGAATTGAGTGCGCAAGAGCGGCGCCAGCTTGAAGGTCTGGGCCGGCGGCGTGCAGATCGTACTTTTTGGCGGCCGAAAGTGTTGAGAACGACGCAGCGCAATGCGACGCACTGGTTCGGTTGATGGCCGAGGCGGTGGGGCCACTCGCCTTGGACCTGTTACGTCCACTTCCGCCGACCGCAGCCTCAGGGATCAATCAGGTCGAGCCCTCCTTCGCCGACCTTCGCCGAACGGAAAATCCGGCGCGGCGTCCATCGCTGCACACATGGAGCTCGGGGCCGCCACCGTCAGCTACATCGAGGCGGTTATTCTGGCCGCACCCTTGTCACGCGGGTCGGCAAGCTCGAGCTGCGGGTTCCGCAGGACCGGGCCGGCCGCTTCTCCACTGAGCTGTTCGAACGCTACCAGCGTTCCGAGCGGGCCTTGTTGGCGACGCTCGCGGAGATGTATGTGCAGGGCGTGTCGACCCGGCCAATGGCGTTATCGGAGATCATGTGGTTGATTTAGTGCATGAATCTGACGGTTCTCCAGGAAGAGAACGAGCGTTTGAAGGCGCTCCTCGCCGAGGCGCAGGCAGCTTTGGCAGAGTCCGAGGAGGCGCGCCGCCGCCTGGAGAGCGTCGTCAGCCAGCTCAACCACGAGAAGTTCGGCGCCAAGTCCGAGAAGCTGCATCCGGATCAATACCACCTGCCGCTCGAAGACGTGGAGATCGCGCAGGGTGTGCTCGACGCTGCGCAGGAAAAGGCGCAGCAAGTCATCCACGGCCATTCGGACGACACCTCCGGTTCGCGCCGGCGCAACCGCGGTCACTTGCCGGCCCATCTGCCGCGGGTGGAGCGGGTCATCGAGCCCGAGAGCACGTTGTGCCCGTGCG
>NZ_JAMYLU010000044.1:0-20810 GCF_040318135.1 Mesorhizobium sp. M1295 | reverse complement strand
CCTCCGGCTCGATGATGTGGCGGAATTCCTGCACCGTCCGGAGGAACACCTCGCGGTCCGGCGAGGTCGCGTACCAGGCCAGCACATCGCGATCGAGCAGGTTCCAGCGCTCCTTCGGCTCGACCCAGCTGCCGATTTTGGGACGTGACGACAAAAGGCTCTTCGCCATCAGCATCTTGATGGCTTCGCGCACCGCCGAGCGGCTGACGTCGAAGGTCTCCGACCATTTGGCTTCGTTGGGCAGGATGGTTCCCGGCGGATAATCGCCGCGCACGATCCTCAGCCCGATTTCGTTGGCCAGCGACGCATGCACGCTCGACCCCGGCATGCGCGCCGCATCGGCGCGGCGAATACCGCTCGTGCGTTCGGCGAACGCCTCGGCCGCTGTCTTTCCCTTATTCGGCTTCGCGTCCTGCATGGCTCCACAAAGTCCGGATTTGGAGGCGTGTCAAGGAGATGAAATCGACGGCAATATCTCGGTTTGATTTTCCGTATCCGTCGCCTCGCCGACACCGCGCTTTGCCGGGCGTTCACGCCGGGGAGGCACGAACGGCTTCTCTTTGTCCCGACTGAATTCCTCGATCAGGAAATCAAGGAAGACGCGGATTTTCGGGGCAAGATGCTGCCGTGCCGGATAGACCGCGTAGAGTGTGGTTTCGACCTTGTCCCAGTCATCCAGAGCCGATTGCAGCCGGCCTGCTTTCAGGTCGCTTTCGACATAGGGATAGGGGATCAGGCTGGCGCCGAAGCCGGCGCGCAGCGCATCGCGTACGGCAAGGCTCGAGGAGACCGAATATCGTCCGTCGATGGCGATCCGCTCGCTGCGGCCGTCCTTGCGGAATTCCCATATGTCCGCATGCCCCGAGAGGCTGAACCGGATGCAGTTGGCCGCCTTCAAATCGGCAGGCGTTTGAGGCCGGCCGTGCTGCTCGAAGTAGGCAGGAGCTGCACAAAGCACGTGCGGCATGACCGCAAGCTTTCTGGCGACCAGGCTGGAATCCTCGAGATTGTCGCTGCCGCGAATGGCAAGGTCAAATCCCTCCCGCACGATATCGACGCGCCTGTCATCAAGATGCAAATCGAGTTTCAAATCGGGATAGCGCGATAGAAACGCGGGAATGGCAGCCGAAAGCCGCGTCAACGTGACAGTCATCGGCGCGCTGATCCGCAACGTGCCGCTCGGCGCCGTCTTGATCGGGCCGAGGACCTGGTCGGCCCTGGCCAGCGCATCGAGCCCCTGCGTGACATGCTCCAGATAGATCCTGCCTTCTTCGGTCAGGGCCATCCGCCGCGTCGTCCGGTTGATGAGCCGCACCCCCAGATGCGCCTCCAGCTCGGCGATGTTCTTGCTGATCGCGGGAGGCGAGAGACCGAGCCGCCGTCCGGCTTCGGCAAAGCTGTTCAGTTCCGCCACATGACGGAAAACCTGCAACGCAGTCAGGCGATCCACTGCACCATTCTCTCCCAGTAAACAATGTCTTTCAATTGTCACATATTATCGTCTGTTGGTAAATTCCATATCTGCTTCCCGAACAACTTTCTCAATTTCGGAATGATATGATGACCAACCCCACAATCTCCCTTATCGAGCGACGCATGTCGGCCAATCGGTTCGATGCCTCGTACGCATTGACGGATGCCGAGGTCGAGGAACTGGCACGTCTCGCAACGCGCGCGCCAACCGCCTACAACCTTCAGAACTGGCGGTTCATCGCCGTGCGGACGCCGGAAGCAAAGGCGCGGTTGCGCAGCGTGGCCCATGGCCAGGCCAAGGTGCAGGAAGCAGCGGTCACCTTCATCGTCTGCGGCGTATTGCCCGACCACGCTGCCCTCACAGCAAGGCTGCATCCTTTCGTGCAAGCCGGCTTCATGCCGGCGGATATGGCTTCGGGCTGGCAGGAAGGCGCCCGCGCACAATATGCCGATCCTCGGGCAGCCCGCGACGAAGCGGTGCGCTCGGCAACGCTTGGCGCTGCAACGCTGATTTTTGCAGCCGAAGCGCTGGGGCTCGTCGCTGGTCCGATGGGAGGCTTCGATGCCGAAGGCGTGGCCCGCGAGTTTGGCCTTGGACTGAATGAAGTGCCGGTGATGCTCATCACGGTCGGCCGCGCCGCGCCCGGCAACTGGCCGCAAAAGCCGCGCCGCCCTCTTGCCGAAGTACTGGAAATCTTATGAAAACGCGCCGTTTCGATCTGTTGCTGACAGCCATTGCACCCGCGATATGGGGCAGCACCTATATCGTCACCACCCAGTTCCTGCCCAACTTTTCGCCGATGACGGTCGCAATGCTGCGTGCCTTGCCCGCCGGATTGCTGCTGCTGGCGATCGTCCGGCAACTGCCGACGGGCATCTGGTGGCTGCGCAGTTTCGTCCTCGGAGCCCTCAACATCTCGATCTTCCTGAGCATGTTGTTTGTCGCCGCCTACCGGCTTCCGGGCGGGGTCGCCGCGACGGTGCTGTCGGTCCAGCCGTTGATCGTGATTTTCCTTGCCGCTGCCCTGCTTGCCAGCCCTGTCCGACCGTTAGCGATCGTCGCTGCCCTTGTCGGGATCGCCGGTGTTGCATTGCTGGTGCTGACCCCGAACGCGACGCTCGATGCGGTCGGCGTTGCCGCCGGCCTCGCCGGGGCGGCCTCCATGGCCTTCGGAAGCGTATTGGCCCGTAGGTGGCAACCGCCAGTATCGCTGCTTACCTTTACGGCATGGCAGCTGACTGCCGGTGGTCTGCTTCTCGTTCCGGTGACGCTGCTTTTCGAGCCTTCCATCCCGCTCCCGACCGGCACCAACCTGCTTGGACTGGCGTGGCTCGGCCTGATCGGCGCGGCGCTGACCTATGTCCTCTGGTTCCGGGGCATTGCGCGACTGGAATCCGCAGTGGTGTCATCGCTGCTTTTCCTCAGCCCGGTGACCGCCGTGCTGCTTGGATGGGTATTCCTGGATCAGACGCTGACCTTGCCTCAGATCGCCGGCGTCGCTTTCGTCATCGGCAGCATCTGGCTGGCTCAACGCCCTAGTCGGAACGAGTCCTGATGCATGTCGCTCAAAAGTGTGCAGCGGGTTTGCGATACGACATGCATCAAAACAAGAACCGGAAGCGCGTAGCATGAGGCCGGTCGAACGCGACGCGTTTTAGGCCGCCGACTTGTGTCGGCGGATTGTTCGGCACTATGGTCCAGCGGCATAGCCGGAGGATCCGCCGATGCCACAACGCCCCTATGATGAGCGCCTGCTCCGTCAGGCGTTCGAAGTCGCGCGCAAGGCCCGCGATGCCGGCGAACATCCCTTTGGTTCGCTCCTCGCTGACAAGGACGGCAATGTTTTGCGCGAGCAGCCCAACGCTTACAAAGCCGGCGGGGGCGACCGCACCGCTCATGCCGAAAGGCTGCTGGCCTCATGGGCGGGGATGAATTTCAGTCTCGAAAAGCTGGCCTCCTGCACACTCTACACTTCGGCCGAACCTTGCGCGATGTGCTCCGGCACAATCTATTGGGCGGGCATCGGACGGGTCGTCTTTGGCCAGAGCGAACATGACCTCAAGGCATCGACGGGTGCACATGTCGAGAATCCTACACTCGACCTGCCCTGCAGGATCGTCTTCGAAGCTGGGCAGCGTCCGACTGAAGTCGTTGGTCCGCTGCTTGCCGATGAAGCGGCGCAACTCCAGGCCGAATTCTGGAAAGACAAGTAGCTTACTTGCCGCACGGCAGGAAACGAGTGAGGGCTAGGCTCAGAACTTATTGATCAAGGGTATTGCCCCTTCAACAAGTGAAGTATCGGAGAACCTTGACCCCTTTGGGCCTAAACAGCGGGGATGGGGTTGCCGGCTCCATCCCTACTCAACTGCGAGATGCGCAATCGGCCAGCTGAGATTTCCTCCCCGTCCCGAACGACTACGACCACGAGTTTTGCAGGCTCTTGGAAGACCAAGGTTGACAGTTGAATGTTCATGCTAAGGGCCAATAATTTGACTGTATCCTTCTCAAATTCGAGGGGTCCTTTCTGGGGGATGATGTCGGTCTTCGGCACTGGAGCTTCTATCAAATCAACTACCCCACCGGCCTTGGATTCAAGACGAACTTTTATCGCGAGGGTAGGCAAAGTTTCTGGATACGGTTCAAGATACTTAATCAGACACCACAGCCCCGTGGGCAATGCCCACGGCAAAGGTCCGTCGAATAAAACGGCATCATTATAGACCCCTATGTGCAGTTGCTTCCCGTTGGCCTCCTGTCGAAGGTCATCGCAAAACACGACGCTAGCATGGGGGTTCAAAATCATGCTGCCTCAAGGCGTATTGACACCGCACTCACGGCATCGGTTCCCGGCAGGATGGAATGCTGCCCGGAACTTAGTGTGGTCCCCGCTCCGAGCGTAAGCGGCTGTATCTCGCCCGCAGGCCCAAACCGACGGTTCATTTTTCTGTCTACGACCACAACCTCTACGTCTACCTCAAGGGCAGTCGCGAGGTCCGCGATAGTGTCTATTTCCCAGTTCGGCTTTGTTCCTGAAAACCAGCGAGAGACCGCAGACTTGTTAATTCCGAGGCGATCGGCAAGCTGACTTAGGGTGAGCCCCGTTTCCGCTTTCCTGGCTTGAATGACCGCCCAAAAGGCGCTCACAAAAGCCGAACGAAGTATCCCGCGTTCGAACTCTTCAACGAACGCTTGGTCGGAAACCTTATTAGATTTTTTCATCCACATCTCGACATATTCCCTTCACGTACTCTAACGCCGTTGCTGCACGAAAAGGTTGCGCATTACCCATGGTGTTGCCCCAAAGATCGGGGATTCCAGCGACGGTTTCGCTATAGTTCTTTTTGATCCCTAGCCAATGTCGGCAATGCAGTCCTAAACCTATGAATACCCCGGCGTCGAGAAACCTACCGAACAGACGCACTTGGACATGCCTAGGCTTTCGCGCACAAATTACCCAGACCTCGTCAACAGAATGCAATCGTTCGATGTCTGGCCCCCGCTCGTCTGGGTCTCCTTTGAGGCTTGCCGTCACGAACCAACCGAAACAAAAAATTGCTATCAGTTCTTCCATTTTCGCCATCGGCAAATGGCTTAAGTCGGGATCCTTCCCAGCCAATCCTCTATAAACATTTGGCGTTACATACAGAAACCGCTTGGCCTCCACCTTTTGGTTAAGTGCAGGCCGCGCGACGAGCCGACCGGTTTCGACCGCTGATACAGAATAGAGTTAGTTGCGTTTAAAGTCAACAATTCCCCCGCAGGCCGCACCGTTCCTCTCGAAGGGGGAAACGTGTTATTACCAGCCAGCAGATAGCCTATGTCAAATTCGAGGTTGAGTCAGAGCCTTCTCAACGTTGCGCGTCGGGGCTGGCCCAGTGCCGGCTCCGTATCACGTACGCCCGTCAGGTCGTCTTGACATATTTCCGCCAGCTGTGCTCCGGCCGGAAGCCGAGGATGTCGCGTGCCTTGCGGTTGGAGAGCAGCGTCTCGTATTCGCCAAGTTCGCCCTCGACCGGCACATCGGGATAAAACCGCTTCAGCAGTTCGGCCGTCGGCAGGTCCGACGAGGTGTCGTCATTGGCGGCGTTGAACACCTGATAGCCGAGCCCATCCTTTTCGATGGCGCGCAGCGTGATCTGGCCGAGGTCGCGCGCGTCGATATAGCTCCAGGCGATGCGCTTGCGGAAACCCGGATCGGCGAACCATTTCGGAAACAGCGAATATTCATGCGGCTCGATGACGTTGCCGATGCGCAAGGCATAGATGTCGGTGCCATCGCGTTGTGCAAACGCCCGCGCGGTCTTCTCGTTGACGACCTTGGACAGCGCGTAGCTGTCCATCGGATCGACGTCGTACTCCTCGTCGAGCGGAAAATGCGTCGGATCGCGCGGTTCGTTGGCGAAGACCAGGCCGTAGGTCGTCTCGCTGGATGCGATCACCACCTTGCGGATACCGAGCTTCACTGCGGCCTCGATGACATTGTAGGTGCCGAGCGCGTTGATGCGGAACACCTCGTTGTCGGGCGTGATCATGATGCGCGGGATGGCCGCGAAATGCACCACGGCATCGACCGGCTGCGAACGCAGCGACGGATCGAATTCATGCAGGCCGATATAGCTCGACAGCGCGTTGAACACCTGCCCGCTGTCGGTGATGTCGGTGATCAGCGTGCGCACCTTGGGATTGTCGAGCGGCTTGGTGTCGATGTTGAGCACCTGGCAGCCCTGCTCGACCAGATATTGCACGACGTGGCGCCCGGCCTTGCCGCTGCCGCCGGTGAACATGATCCGCTTCGTCATTTTGCTCTCCCTGGAATTCATGTGTATTGTCAGACAATATCGAACTCTGCAATCGCCTGCCAATGGCATGCGGCAAAAACCCGCTTCAACAATTCGCCGGCAAGGTGCAGCGCCGTCATCCATCATTGCAAATAGGACGAAACGACATGAACACGACCGCCGCGAGCGAAAAGATCGGCTTCATCGGGCTTGGCCTGATGGGGCACGGCATAGCGAAGAACATCGTCGACAAAGGCTATCCGTTGACTTTTCTCGGCCGCAAGAACCGCACGCCTGCCGAAGACCTGCTCGGCCGCGGCGCCAAGGAAGCGGCGACCTCGCGCGACGTCGCCGCGGCATCCGATATCGTCTTCATCTGCGTCACCGGCTCGCGCGAGGTCGAAGCCATCATCCGCGGCCCAGGCGGCCTCAAGGAAGGCCTGAAGCAGGGATCGGTTGTCGTCGACTGCTCGACCTCGGATCCTGTCTCGACGGTGGCGCTGGCCGCCGAACTCAAGGCGCTCGGCGTCGATTATGTCGATGCCCCGCTCAGCCGCACCCCGAAGGAGGCCTGGGAAGGCACGCTCGACGCCATGGTCGGCGCGCCCGACACGGTCTTTGCCCGGCTGAAACCGGTGCTCGACACCTGGGCCGGGCGCATCGTCCACATCGGCGACACCGGCGACGGCCATCGCATGAAGCTGCTCAACAACTTCATTTCGCTCGGCTACGCCGCGATCTATTCCGAGGCGCTGGCGCTGGCGCAGAAGGTCGGCATCTCGCCGCCGCGCTTCGACAGCGTCATCCGCAACGGCCGCATGGATTGCGGCTTCTACCAGACCTTCATGCGCTGGACGCTGGAAGGCGACCGCGACGCGCACAAATTCAGCATCGCCAACGCCTTCAAGGATCTCACCTATCTCGAATCGATGGCGGGTGCTGCCGGCATCGCCAATCCGCTCGGCAACGCCACCAAGAACGCCTTCGCCGGCGCCTTCGCGGCCGGCCCCGCCGACCAGTATGTGCCGATGCTGGCCACGCATATCGGCAAGGTCAACGGCGTCGACCTGATGCCGACCAGGGATGGCAAGAAGCAGACGATCTGAGCCGGCCGATCAGCTTTTGGCCACGCAAGCTTGCCGCAACATTCCGAGGCGTCAGCGCCACTGGGGAAGCTGCCAATCTTCCCCCTTGAGGCAGTGCAATCGCATGTAGGCAAGAGCCCCCTCACCCGGATTGCCAACCGAATTGCGAAGGGCAATTCGGGGCAATCCAACCTCTCCCCGAGGGGAGAGGAGATCGCCAGCGCCGGCGTCAGCCTCTTCTCCCCAGCGGGGAGAAGGTGGCCGCGAAGCGGCCGGATGAGGGGGACTCCTTACGCGATTTGCCCTGCCTTGTTGGGGGAGATGCCCGGCAGGGCAGAGGGGGTGCTGTCCCTCAGACCTCAGATCGGCAACACTGCAATTTCAAAGCCGAAAACAAAAAACCCGCCTCGGTAGGCGGGTCGCCGGCGCCAATCAGCACCATAACCAGATTACTAGCATAGCTGCCGGCACAAAGCAAGAACAAAATACGCTGCGGCGGTAAAAAAGTCCGAATCCCTGGCCCATCCGAGGTCGCCGCCCTCATTGCCTAACGTTGATGATTAGCGAAAGCCGAAGTGGCATCCAATCTCCCCCCTCGTGGGGGAGATGTCCGGCAGGACAGAGAGGGGCGCGAAGGAATGCCGAGTTTTGCAATCGTTCGGAGCAATGCCAGCCCTGGTGCAACCATCACCGCCGCGACCGCCCGATAACATCGTCGGTGTTGGCGAGAAGCCTGTGCACCGCGGCACGGGCTGCGGCGGGCCGCTGCAGGCGGATGTTCTTCTCGATCGCCTCGTGCAGTGCCTGCGCACGACGCTGGTCGCTGGTTTCGCGTGTGACGAAAACAAAGAGGTGATCGAGCGCCGATTCGATCAGCACGCCGAGCGGCACCAGCAGATCGTTGCCCGAGGCGCGCAGGATGGCGAGGTGGAACCGCGTGTCGGCGCGCGTTCGCTCCTGCAGGTTGGTCGCTTCGCCCATTTCGCGACAGGCCTGGCTGATCTCGGCCATCTGCTCGTCGGTGCGCCGCATCGCGGCAAAGGCGCTGGCCTCCGGCTCGATGATGTGGCGGAATTCCTGCACCGTCCGGAGGAACACCTCGCGGTCCGGCGAGGTCGCGTACCAGGCCAGCACGTCGCGATCGAGCAGGTTCCAGCGCTCCTTCGGCTCGACCCAGCTGCCGATTTTGGGACGTGACGCAAGCAGGCTCTTGGCCATCAGCATTTTTATGGCTTCGCGCACCGCCGAGCGGCTGACGTCGAAGGTCTCCGACCATTTGGCTTCGTTGGGCAGGATGGTTCCCGGCGGATAATCGCCGCGCACGATCCTCAGCCCGATTTCGTTGGCGAGCGAGGCATGCACGCTCGATCCGGGAAAGTGTGCGGCGTCGGCACGCCGAACGCCGGCCGGCCGCTCAGCCTCTGCCTTCAACTTGGCGGGTCGCTTTTTTGATGTCGCGTCCGGCATTCGTATTCCCCGGCAGCCGCTTGTCGAAAGCCTGAACTCAGGACACGACAAAGCAGCGGCCTACGCTCCAAAGCAGCGTCGCCTCGTGCGTTCGTATGGACGGTCTGTGACGGGGCGCCCGTCGAAGGGCGCCCCGAAACTGCGAACCTACTTCTGGATGCAGGTGTCGACCGTGTCCTTGGTGCATTCGTCGAGGCCGGTGAACACCGGATCGGCGACCGGCTTGCCTTCGACCAGGTCGATCATCACCGAGGGCGCCTTGTAGCCCATCTCGAACGGCCGCTGGCCAACCAGCGCGGTCACCAGCCCGTCACGGGCAATCGCCACCTCGTCGCCGATCGTGTCGGCGGCGCCGATGACGAAGGCGTTGCTGGCGATCTTGTCGGCCATCGGCTTGAACAGGTCGCGGTAGGGCTGCGGAGCGCCGAACAGCGGCCAGCCGCCCATGATGCCGAAGGCGTCGAGATCGGGATTGGCAGCGAGGATGTCGGTCATCGCCTGCACGCCCTTGGCGCCGTCGTCATTGGTGAACACCGGGCAGCCGGCAACTTCCGTCCAGCCGCCTTCGCCTGCCAGCGCGGCGAGGCCGTCCTTGCCCGAAAGCGCGTCACGCATGCCCTGCGCGCGGCGCAGGATGTTGTCGGCCGCCGGATTGCCTTCGATGGTGCAGATCTTGCCGCCATTCGGCTTGGCCTTCTTGATGTATTCGCCGATCTTGTGACCCATCAGGTAGTTGTCGGTGCCGAGGTAGGTCTTGCGCAGCGCCGCATCTTCCTTGCTGAGGTCGGCGTCGAGGGTCATGATCGGGATCGACGGATTGGCGCTTTTGATCGTCTGCGCGATCAGCGGCGCGTTCGATGGCGAAATCGCCATCGCCACAGTGTCGGGCTTGCTCAGCATGTCCTGGACGATCTGGGCTTCACCGGCTTCGTCCGAGGTCGATGCCGGTCCGGTGTAGAAGCACTCATATTCCGAGCTGGCGTTTTCCTTGTTCCATTTCTCGCAACCCTGGTGGATGGCCTCGAAGAATGGATTGTCGAGACCCTTCACGACGATGACGAGCTGTTTCTTGGCCATAGCCGGCCCGGCACCCAACGCCATGACGGCGGCGGCAGCGAGCAATAGTGATTTCCTCATGTCAGTCCTCCCTTTTGAAACAAACGGACACCACGTGCCCGCCACACACAGATCGACCCGGAGCAAGATGACAGAGGACGTCGCACTCGTGTCGCCAAGCCAGGTCGATAAGCATTTTCATATTCAGTCTCAGACCGGCACCGACAGATACAGCTGGTTACCAAATCCCTGACCGACAAACCTTCACCGATTCCTTCCGGCAACCCGGGAGATCGGCGCAAGCTCCTCCGACACTTAGCTAATATCGCCTTGTCGCCGACGTCAATGCTATTTGTCCTACAAAACTGATTTTTCGAAAGAAGCCGTGGTTGACGCCAAGGTGGCTTATGCGTAAATGGGCAAAATCGCTGCTTCCGGGAGGAACTGGGGAGAGCGAAAGGCCGCGGCAGAACCGCAGGCCGCAAAGCACGGGGAGGCAAGAAGGCTGGTGGCGGTTCTCGAACTCACCAACATCTCGAAGCATTTTGGCGCCATCCAGGCGGTCAACGACGTTTCGTTGTCGATCGAGGCCGGACAGGTTGTCGGCCTGATGGGCGACAACGGCGCCGGCAAGTCGACCCTGGTCAAGATGATCGCCGGCAATTTCCCACCGAGCCATGGCACGATGCAGATGGACGGCAAAGAGCTGATCCTGCACAAGCCGGTCGAGGCGCGCCAGCATGGCATCGAAATCGTCCATCAGGACCTGGCACTGTGCAACAATCTGACGGCCGCCGCCAACGTCTATCTCGGCCGTGAATTGCGCCGCGGCCTCGGGCCGCTTCGCATCCTCGACTATGCCGCGATGTACAAGCGTGCCGGCCAGATCTTCGCCGAGCTGAAATCCGAAACCCGCCCGCGCGACCTGGTCAAACAGATGTCGGGCGGCCAGCGGCAAGCGGTGGCGATCGCCCGCACCATGCTTTCGCAGGCCAAGATCGTGCTGATGGACGAGCCGACGGCGGCGATCTCGGTGCGCCAGGTCGCCGAGGTATTGAACCTGATCCGCCATTTGCGCGACCAGGGCATCGCCGTCGTGCTGATCAGCCACCGCATGCCCGACGTCTTTGACGTTGCCGACCGCGTCATCGTCATGCGGCGCGGCCGCAAGGTCGCCGACAAGACGATCGCATCGAGTTCGCCGGAAGAAGTCACCGGGCTCATCACCGGCGCTATCGAACAGGTATGATTGACGCCTCAACCAGAGTAAAAAAGGTCGATAATGGCAGTCACCCTTGATCAGACGATCGCGCACAAGCAGCACACCTTGCTGAGCAAGGTGTTTGCCAGCCAGACCTTCTGGGTGGTGATCGCGGTCATCCTCGCCTGCCTGTTCCTGTCGGTGGCAACGGATTCCTTCGCCACGACCAAGAACCTCTACAACATCACCCGCAACGTCACCTTCGTCGCCATCGTGGCGCTCGGCATGACCTTCGTCATCATCACCGGCGGTATCGACCTGTCGGTCGGCTCGGTGCTTTGCCTGTGCTCGATGGTGCTGGCCGTGACCATGCATGCCGGCTATGGCATCGAGATCGGCATTGGCGCTGCGATCGCGACAGCGCTGATCATCGGCGCCTTCAACGGGGTTCTGATCGCCTATCTCGGCTTTCCGCCCTTCGTGGTGACGCTCGGCATGCTGTCGATCGCACGTAGCCTTGCCATGGTCGCCTCCAACAACACCGTCGTCTTCCAGTTCGGGCCGGACCACGACAAGCTGCTGGCGCTTGGCGGCGGCGCCTGGGTGTTCGGCATCGCCAATCCGGTGCTCTACATGATCGTGCTGGCGATGATTACCGGCTTCGTGCTGCGCTGGACGAAATTCGGCCGGCACATCTTCGCCATCGGCGGCAACGAGCATGCGGCGACGCTGACCGGCGTTCCGGTGCGCCAGATCAAGGTTGTCGTCTACATGATCTCGGCATTGGCGGCGGGCCTTGCCGGCATCATCCAGACCGGCTGGCTGGGCGCGGTCACCACAAATCTCGGCAACGGCATGGAGCTTCAGGTGATCGCCGCCACCGTCATCGGTGGCGCCAACCTGGCCGGCGGCATGGGCACAGCCTTCGGCGCGGTCGTTGGCGCGGCGCTGATCGAGGTCATCCGCAATAGCCTCGGCCTGCTCGGCATCAATGCCTTCTGGCAGGGCGTGTTCATCGGCGGCGCCATCCTGCTTGCCGTGCTGTTCGACCGCATCCGCAATTTCAGGCGCAACGACTGAACTTTTCCGCCGGCGGGGCAAAGTTGCTTCGCTGGCAAAAGTCCTTGCTCAGCCTCGAAGGGAGTGCCGGTTGCCGTCGACCGCACCGGTCTTGCCATACCGGCCTGGAAACGCTCGCCTTCTTCCTATCGCCGAGTCTGAAAATCCGCCGCTGCGGCGCATGGCCGGCGCCCGGGCGTGCACATCCGTCTTGACGCAAGCCCGAACTGAGCCGCACAATCGCTCGCAGCAGGCGAAGGGAGGCCAGTCGCCTGCGGGAGGATATACCCATGACGGAAGCGATCAGGCTCTACTGGGGCCGGTTCGGACATGTTTCTGTCCTGAACGTCGCCAGCGACTTCGTCACCCATGCTCATGTCGAGGCGCATATCATCATCTGGCTGGAAGGCACGGCCGGCGAGATGACCATCGGCCGCGAGACGGTGCGGCTTGGACCGGGCACCGCCGCCGGCATCAATTCCTTCCAGCCGCACAGCCACGCTCTGTCCCGCGACGGCACGCCCGGCCTGTTCCTCGCCTTTTACATCGATCCGGACTGGGCTCGAAGGCGCCGCGAGCTGCCTTCCGCCGCGCCGCTGTTCTCCGCCCCGGCAATCACGCTCGAGCCTTGGCTGCACAAGGCAGCGGCCAACCTTCTCGACCATCTCAGCGACAATGAGAGCATCGACGACATCGCCAATTACGAGATCGAGCGCTTCATCGACAGCGTGCTCGATGCCGCCGACGCCTGCGCACCGCAGACGGTGCGCGCCCGCGTCCACACCATGCAGGATTTTCGCGTCCGCAAGGCGATCCAGCTGATGAAAGCCAATGTCTGCGAGCGCATCTGCTTCGACGACGTGGCGCGCAGCGTCGGCCTGTCGCGGCCGCATTTCTTCGCCCTGTTCAAGGAACAGACCAATCTGACGCCCAACGTCTATTGGAACACGCTGCGCATGGAGGAAGCGGTGCGGCAATTGCAGTGGTCGCAGGAGCCGCTGATCTCGGTCGCCTGCAATCTCGGCTTCACCACCCAGGGCAATTTCTCGCGCTTCTTCCGCGACCATGTCGGCGTTCCGCCGACGCTTTACCGCGAGGCGGCGCGGGCGATCAGCTGAGCGCCCGTTTTTCAGACTAATTGATAGGCGTTCAAGACGCATTGATAAGCGCCGCCGAGTCTGCCGCCCTACCCTCCCAAGCAGCTGATTTGCAAGGGAACGATCATATGGCGAAAGTCACCATCTCCAGCGTCATCGACGCGCCGGTCGAAAAGGTCTGGGCACGCATACGCGACTTCAACGGTCTGCCGACCTGGCATCCGCGCATGGTCGAAAGCCACATCGAGGACGGCAAGGACGCCGGCACGATCGGCTGCGTACGCAATTTCCAGCTCGCCAGCGGCGCCCGCCTCCGCGAAAAGCTGCTCGATTTCTCCGACGAGAATTTCCTCGTCAGCTACTCCATCCTGGAGACGCCGCAACCGCTTACCAACCACAAGGCGACGCTGCAGTTGCGGCGGGTGACCGACGGCGACCGCACCTATGCCGAATGGACCGCCAGCTTCGACGCCCCTCCCGAAGAAGCCGACAAGCTGGCCGAAGGCATGGGCGCCAACGTCTTCCAGGGCGGCTTCAACGCCCTGAAGGCCCATTTCGCCGGCAAGGTTGAACTGAATTGAGCTGACAACCAGGAGCGTTCCATGGCGCTTGCACTGCAGACTTTCCCGACGGTGAAGAACGCTGGCGCGGCGCTGAAGGCCGCCGGCACCCGCTATCTCGGTGGCGGCACACTGGTCGTGCGCGCCGCCAACGAAGGCGACGTGTCGATTTCCGGTTTCATCCGGTCGACCGAACCGGCGCTGTCGATCATCCACATTTCCGGCGGCGAGGTCCGCATCGGCGCTTCGGTGACCATGGCGGCGATCGCCCGTCACCCGGATCTCGCTCCACTGGCCCACGCCGCGCGCGCCGTCGGCGGACCGGCGATCCGCAACATGGCTACGGTCGGCGGCAATCTCTTCGCGCCAACGCCTTACGGCGATTTCACCGTTGCACTGCTGGCGTTGGACGCAACCGTCACCACCGACTACGGCGAGCTGCCGATCGAAACCTTTCTGGCAAAGCGCGAGAGCAATCACGCCATCGTCACTGCGGTCGGCTTCACGCTTCCGAAGGAAGGCGGTTTTCGCTTCCTGAAACAGTCGCGGGTCAAGCCAAAGGGCGTCGCGGTGCTGAGCATCGCCACCGTGCTGGAACAGGCACAGGACGGCACTGTCACGTCAGCGCGGATCGCGCTCGGCTGCATGGCCGACCGGCCGATCCGTGCCAGGGCGGCGGAGAAAGCCTTGATTGGCCGCAAACTCACCGCAGACGGCATCGCACCGGCACTGGCCGTTGCCCACGACGGCACTTCGCCGCCAACCGATCCGATCGCCAGTGCCTGGTATCGCAACGAAGTCCTGCCGGTCCATCTCGGCCGGCTGCTGCTCGCCTGAACGCCCTGGCTGCGGCGCAAGGAGTAATAAAGATGGCGAAGGTCCCGGTTCAGTTCACGCTCAATGGTGCCGAAAAGGCCGAGTTCATCGACAGCGGCACGACGCTGCTTCACGCGCTGCGCGACAAGATCGGCGACACCTCGCCAAAAGGCGGCTGCCATCAAGGCACTTGCGGCGCCTGCACGGTCATCATCGATGGCGAGCTCAGGCTGTCCTGCCTGACGTTGGCCGAGACCTGCAACGGTGCGGCCGTCACCACGACGTCGGGGCTTTCGGAAGGCGGCGTGCTGCATCCGCTGCAACGCGCTTTCCTCGATGCTTTCGCCACGCAATGCGGTTTCTGCACGCCGGGCATGATCATGGCAGCCAAGGTACTGCTCGATCACACGCCGAACCCCAGCCGCGAGGACGTGGTCGAGGCGCTGTCGGGCAATATCTGCCGCTGCACCGGTTACGAGCCGATCATCCAGGCGGTGCTGACCGCCGCGCGCTCCAATTCGCAGAACGCGGTTTGAGGGAGTTAAGAAAATGGAACTCCGCAAGAGCTATTTCGCCGACCAGCGCAAGGACGATCTGCACGAGATCGGCCAGCCGCGGCCGCGTTCGGATTCACCCGGCCATGTCACTGGCAAGACCACCTATTTCGCCGACCGCAATTTTCCCGGCATGCTGCACCTGAAGATGGTGCGCAGCCCGCACCATCACGCCCGCATACGCAGCATCGATACGTCCGAGGCGGAAAAGCATCCGGGTGTCGTCAAGGTGCTGACCGCCAAGGATGTGCCGCACAATGTCTACACCATCCTGATCCTGATCCAGATCGGGCCGGAGGACGAGACGGTGCTGGCTGACGGCAAGGTGCGCTGGAAGGGCGAGGCGGTGGTGGCGGTGCTGGCCGAGACCGAGCGCGCCGCGCAGGAAGCCGCCGCCAAGGTCAAGGTCGACTACGAGGTGCTGCCGGCCGTCTTCGACATGGAGGAAGCGCTGAAGCCCGACGCGCCGATCGTCAACGAGTATCACGGCCGGAACTATTACCTCTACGACAGCGGCGAATGCCGCAAGGTGCGCTTTGGCGATGTCGAGGCAGGCTTTGCCACAGCCGACCACGTGCTCGAACAGACCTATCAGTCCTCGCCGATCGAGCATGCGCCGACCGAGACGACCGGCTGCATCGTCGCACCGGAGGGCAACGACCGCTTCACCTGCTACACCAACACGCAGGCGATGTTCTTCACGCTCGACAACGCCTCGATCATCCTGCAGATGCCCGGCAACAAGCTGCATTTCGTCGGCGGCACCGTCGGCGGCGGTTTTGGCGGCAAGGTCGACGTCATCGTCGAGCCGATCGCCATCCTCGGCGCCAAACTAACCGGACGACCGGTTTGTTTTGTCTATAGCCGCGAGGAGGAGATGCAGATTTCCTCGCCGCGCGCCGCCGAGAAGGTCGTCATCAAGGACGGCGTCACGAACGACGGCCGCATCGTGGCGCGGAAAGTGACCGGCTACACCGATGCCGGCGCCTATTCGCGCCATTCGCCCTACGGCGCGCAGAAGGGCGCCGGGCATTATCCTGGCCCGTATACGATCCCGAATGTCTGGATCGACACCTACTGCGTCTACACCAACCGTACCCCGTCCTCGGCGATGCGCGGTTTCGGCGTCACCATCGGCGACTTCGCGCTGGAGGTGCAGATGGACAAGCTCGCCCGGCTGATCGGCATGGACCCTCTCGAATTCCGCTTCATCAACGCCTACCGCGACGGCGACATGAAGGCACACCGGCAGCCGACGGAGGGGGCGGCGCTGATCGAGTGCATGCAGGAAGCCTCGCGCGCCGCCAACTGGCCGGTGGCGGAGAAGTTCATGACGATGTCGTCTTACGCGAAGGGAGCTTGAGATGGCGATCAGGCGCGGACGCGGCGTCGCCGCGATCAATTATCCGACCGGCATGAATCTCGGCGGCGACCCGACGCAGGCGCTGGTGCATTCGACGCCGACCGGCAATTTCATGGTCACGCTCTCCAGCGTCGACCTGGGCCAGGGCATGAAGCAGATCATGGCACAGATCTGCGCCGAGACGATCGGCGTACCGACCGACCGCGTCGTCGTCGACACCGCCGACACCGACACCGGCCCGCACTGCATGGGCACCTTCGCCTCGCGCGGCACGCATCGGGCCGGCAATGCGGTCATCCAGGCCGCCAGGGAAGCCCGCCAGGTGATGCTGGAAGTGGCGGCCGAGGAACTTGAGGTAAACGCCTCGGACCTCGAGACCGATGGCGAGGGCAACATCCTGGTCAAGGGCGCGCCGCAAAGATCGATCTCGATCTTCGATGTCGCGCTGTCGGCGCATTTCAAGCGCGGCCGTTCGATTTCCGGCCGCGGCATGTTTTTGATCCCCCGCTCCTATCCGGAGAAAGAGACCGGAGCGATGAAGCCGTCTACCTGCTACGCCCATGCCTGCACGGTGGCGGAGGTCGAGGTCGACGACGAGACCGGCGAGGTCACCGTGCTGACGGTGAAGAACGTGTTTGAGATCGGCCGCGCGCTGAACCCGAAAATGGTCGAGCAGCAACTCGTTGGCGGCTCGTGGATGGGCATCAGCCATGCGCTCTACGAAACGACCGAGCCCTATTATCCCAACCGCGACCATGGCGGCACCGACTTCAACCAATATCTGATGCCGGGTCCTGGCGATCTCGCGCAAACCGAGATCATCGTGCTGGAACGGCCCTCGGCGGACGGGCCGTATGGCGCCAAGGGGCCGGGCGAAATGTGCGCCAACCCGCAGATCCCGGCGGTCGCCAATGCCGTCTTCGACGCTGTCGGTGTGCGCATCGATACGCTGCCGATCACGCCGGAGCGCATCCTGCGGGCGCTGAAGGCGCAAGCCCCGAACTGAGGGCTGAAAATGCCCAAGAGAAGCGCTGAGACAGTCGCGACCTCGCCTGAGGCGGTGGCGTCGCGCCTCGCCGCCTCGCGCTATCTCGCCGATGAAAGCCTGGCCACCGCCATCTTCCTGGCGATCAGGCTGGGAAAGCCGCTGCTGCTCGAAGGCGCACCCGGCGTCGGCAAGACGGAAGCTGCGAAGGCGATTGCCGAGGTGCTCGGGCGCGACCTGGTGCGGCTGCAATGCTACGAGGGCATCGACGCCGCACATGCGCTCTACGAATGGAATTACCAGCGCCAGTTGCTCGCCATCCGCCATGCCGGTGAGCACGAGGTCGACATCTACGACGACCGCTTTCTCATCGCGCGGCCGCTGCTGCAGGTGCTGAAAGCGCCGGAAAAGCGCGTGCTGCTGGTCGACGAAATCGACCGTTCCGACCATGAATTCGAAGCGCTGCTGCTGGAGTTCCTGTCCGATTTCCAGATCAGCATTCCCGAGCGCGGCACCATTCGCGCGACTGCGCAGCCGATCGTCATCCTGACCTCGAACCGCACCCGTGAGCTTGCCGAAGCGCTGCGGCGGCGCTGCGTCTACCACTGGATCACCTATCCCGACGCCCGGCGCGAAGCCGAGATCATCATGCTGCGCGCCGGCGACGTCGCCGAGGCCACGGCGCGCGCCGTGGCTGCCGCAGTGCGCGACATTCGCGCCCGCCCGCTGGCGAAGCCGCCCGGCATCGCCGAAGCGGTCGAATGGGCGAACGCCGCGACGATCCTCGAAAAAGGCGGCAGTCCGTGGCCGGAAGCGTTTCGCCGCGCCATTGGCGTGCTGATCAAGGACGAGGAGGACCTTTCCTGCATCGCGCCCGAGTTCGGCAAGATTGTCGAGGAGGCGCTGGCGTGAGCCCCGCGGATCTGCCTCAAGGGGCGACGCCCTTCCTCGGCTTCGGCCGGCTGCTGCGCCGCTATGGCTTTTCAGTGGCGCCCGAGCAGGTCTCCGGCTTCATGCAAGCGGTGACGCTGCTTGGGCCGCGCTCGATGGCCGACATCCGCGAAGCGGCGCTCGCCACGCTGGCGCCGCCGCCCGACCGCCGCGACGAATTCGAGGCGCATTTTCGGAGCCATTTCTATGGCAGCACCGCGGCAGTGGTCGGAGGCGAGGCCGACGAGGAAACCCGCATCAAGGATGACGGCGAAACCAGCGAACAAGAAATCGAGGTGGTCCGCCAGGAGCAAGGCGGCGAACTGTCTTCGGCCAGCGAACAGTTGAGCGTCCGCGAATTCAGCCGCGATAGCGACGGGCTTGCCGCCTTCCGCCGCAAGCTCGCCACCGCTTTGCCCGCCCGCCGCTCCTTCCGCACGGTGCGCACGCATGCGCGCGGCAAGCTCGACCTGCGCCGCTCGCTGCGCGAAATCGTCAGTGCCGACGGCGATATCCCCTCGCCGCTGCTGCGCCGGCGGCAGACAGTGCCACGCAAGCTACTCATCCTGATCGACGTGTCGGGCTCGATGAAACTCTACACCTCAGACTATCTCAAGCTGGCGCATGCGGCCGTGCAAGGCGCCGACCGGGCGGAGGTCTTCACTTTCGGCACACGACTGACCCGTATCACCTCGGCGCTGCGCATTCGCGACCGCGACCAGGCGCTGGCCCGCGCCGCTGCCCAGGTCGACGACTGGGACGGCGGCACCCGCATGGGACCGACACTGCTTGCCTTCCTCTCGGTGCCGCGTTTTTCGGCCTTTGCGCGCGGGGCGGCGATCGTCATCCTGTCGGATGCGCTGGAGCGCGGCGATCATGCCGAGCTGGAGACGGCGATGCGCCGGCTGAGCGCCCGCGCCTTTCGGCTTTCGCTGGCGACGCCGTTGGCCGGCGATCCACGCTTTCGGCCGGCGACGGCAGCGCTTCGCGCCATCCTGCCAGTGCTCGACGACCTGGTCGACGGTTCGTCGATCGCCGGCCTCACCGATTTCATCCTGTCGCTCGCCCGCCCAGCCCCGGCGGCCGCGGCAATCTGGAGGAGGGTTTCGTGATGCAGAAGGCGATCGACGCGCATTTCCACATCTGGCGCCAAAAGGACCAGCCCTGGCTGGTCGGGCCGATGGTGCCGCGCATCTTCGGACCATATGAGCCGATCCGCCGCGACTATCCTATCGGGGAATTCCTCGCCGACCAGCAAGGCTCGGGCGTCGAGAAGGCGGTCTATGTGCAGACCAACTGGGCCAAGGAGGATTTCGAGAATGAGGTCGCCTTCCTGCAGAAAACCGCGGAAGAAACCGGCTGGCCGCACGCCATCGTCGGCTATGCCGACATGACCGTGGACGACGTGCGTTCCCAGATCGACCGGCTGATCAAATACCCCCTGCTGCGCGGCGTGCGCATGCAGCTGCACTGGCACGAAATGCCGGCCTTCCGCTTCGCTGCCTCGGCCGATCAGGTCATCGACCCGAAGGTGCGGGCCAATGTGGCGCGTCTGAAGGACTACGGCTTGTCCTTCGACCTGCAGCTTTTCCCCGCCCAGATGAAGGACGGGCTGACGCTTGTCGGCGAGAACCCCGAGACCAATTTCATCCTCACCCACGCCGGCATGCTGACCGACATGGAGCCAGAGACCACCGAGGCCTGGAAAGCCGGCCTGCGCACGCTGTCAGCGGCCCCCAACCTCTATGCAAAACTGTCCGGCCTCGGCACCTTCGTCCACCGCAACGACCCGGCGCTGATCAGCTATATCGTCGACGCCGCCATCGACATCCTCGGCAGCAATCATTTGATGTTCGGATCGAACTTCCCGATCGAGAAACTGTGGACCAGCCACGCCGAGCTGATCAGGGCGCACAGGGAAGCGGTGGGCAAGCACGGCGCGGCGGCAGAGGCCGACATCTTCTGGAACACGGCGGAGAAGGTTTATCGGCCGGTGTAGCGCGCATTCGCTTCTCCCCCTGTGGGAGAAGGTGGATCGGCGCGCAGCGCCGAGACGGATGAGGGGTGCTGGAAGAAACTCGGCGGTGGAAATCTAGGCAATTTGAAGCACTTACGTCTCCAGGCTCGCGATCCTTCCGGCACCCTCATCCGACCGAGCTTCGCTCGGCCACCTTCTCCCACAGGGGGCCTTTGCACAGAATCGGATTGGTGATTCTGTGGCATGGTCGCTACGGGAGATTCGCGGATGGTTGATCGTGTGCTTGGTCAATTGAGCTTGGCGGACGGCCTTGCGGTGTCGGATGAGACGATCTTCGATCTTGTTGCGAAGGAGATCGACTGGGGTCCGATCGACGGGCTTTTGGGCGCACGCAGCGGAGCCGGGCC
>NZ_JAMYLU010000043.1:0-21381 GCF_040318135.1 Mesorhizobium sp. M1295 | reverse complement strand
TGCGGCCATGAAGCTGCTATATTTGGTGCTGAACCACGCGGCCGAGGAATGGAAACGACCGCCGCGCGAATGGTTCGAGGCCAAGACCCAGTTCGCCGTCGTCTTCGGCGAAAGGTTCGTCAGCCAATGACGAAACCGGCCTCGCGCACAGAATTCCTGACAGTTCCATGCGCGCGGCGCATCCGTCACTATGGACTGCTCGCCGGCTCCGCCCGCAAAGCCAGCCTCGCACTCGTGCGCGAACTGCTGAACGTCGCTCCGCCACCCGAAGACAACCCTTCAGCATAACCGGCTGACGTTCGCCCGCCTTGCCCTTGCTGCGGCGGGCGCATGGTGGTCATCGAGAGGTTCGAACGGTGGTGCCAGCCTCGTGCGCCGCCAACCTCACGAGCGCCGAACCGGGAGAACACCTCATGACCCGGCATGACCAAGTTGCTCGTACGACCGCGCCACGCCGGCGACGGTCAACGGGATGTTATGTGCACATGGCCGTCGAGCCGGTCGTCACGCACACCAATCCCGTCGGAATCAACGCTCCAGGCTCTGCGACCGGGCCCGGAAGCCGCTTCCACGCCATGCCCACCGCATCCTATGCGGAAGTTCGCGACAGACCCAGGCACGCTCCGAAACACAAATCCCCATAGGCCGTCGTCTGCGGCCCGCGGGTTCCTGCATGAGAGACTTTCGTACGCCTGACGGCACCCGAAACCCTTCAGCATGTCGGTCATTCAGCCAGCCACTCCTGTCCTCCCGAAGCCGACATTAATAGTGCCCACACCACCGTCGAAATTGCGCCGAGAGGGGACGACACCATTAGGAGAAGTGGCATTGAGGCTCTACCTCAGTGTCGCCAGCAGGTGTTCGGCAGCCCCGACATCCGCCGTATTCAGGCTCTCCACAAAATACGCCGCAACCGACTGCAAGAGCTCGCGAGCGCTGTTGATCTCCCCGCGCCCGGCCATCAGCGTCGCCATGTCGATTGCGGTTCGCAACTCCCATGCCCGTGCGCGCTGACTTCGGCTCAACTCCAGTGCCTGCATGAGGTAGGCGGCAGCTTCATCACGGTTGCGCTCCGACTGGAGAAGGAGGCTTCCCTTCATCCGCAGCAACTCCGGGAGGTACAACTGGTCGCCGTTCTTTTCGACTTGACCAAGCGACTCGTCGATCAACGCAATGGCTTCATCAACCTGACCGATCGCGGATAGTCCCCTAACTAGCGAGAGGTTGAGCGGCGTCGTGAGCAATTCATAAGGCGCCGCGTGGAGCTTCCGAAGAGATGTCTGCAGGCCCTCGACGCCGCTTTTTGCATCGCCGTGACGGATCGCGACTTCGCTTTTGAAGCCCCGACCGACCAGCAGGTACGGAGTCATGGAATGGGATTCCGCGCGGGCGATGAGCATATCTATGTACGCCTCGGCGCTCTTCAGGTCACCGGTCCACAGGAAGACCGATATCGCCCAGATCAACGCGATCGCCAACGTTAGAGAATGATCCATGGCGGCAGCCTCTTCGACGGCCTGTCGGGCGTGTGCCATGGCTTGGTCCGGATGGCCTTGTAGCCAAAGGTTCCTCGCCAGGATGGCCCTGGCCAGGATTTTGCCTTCGAAGCCCAGATAGATCGTCGTGGTCCGCTGGGAGCGCGGCCCACGGTCGAGCGCCGCCTCCAGCTCTGCGCGGGCCTCCGCGAGGTCGCCTCGCAGGTGGAGCGAGATGCCCAGGATCGAGTGTGCCAGCGCGTTGACGACCGAGTCGTCCAAGGTCGCGGCTGTGGCTGAACAACGCCTTGCAAACTCAAGGGCGGTTGCGAAATTGCCCGTCCGCAGATGGAACATGTTGAGCGAACCCAACAGACGCACCCGGTCCAGCGGATCGCCGCGCTGCTCGGCGATCGCCAGGCTCCTCTCCAGAGCTACGCGCGCCCTGTCGCGTCCTCCCCGCATGAACATGAAGGACACGCCGAGGGCTGCCTGAAGATGCATCTCGTCAAGTCCGCCAAGGGCGGCATCGTCGAAAGCGAATATTGCTCTTTCAGACCAGCGATGACACTCCGGCAACAAGGACATTGCCAGGAAAACCGGCGCGACAGCGCTGGCGAGTCCGACGCCGATGTTGGCGTTTCCGCTGTCGCCGAAGCACCATTCCAGGGCAGCCCGGACATTGTTGATGGCGGCGAAGTGGGGCGCCCGCTCCTCACCGGTCGCCAGGCTTGGCCACTCGATCCCGGTCTGCTCCAGCCATCTCCGATAGTAGGCGGCGTGGCGCACTGCCAGATCGGCAGCCTCGGCGTCATCGATCCGGATGTCGAGAACGTAGGCGCGCGTCGTATCGAGGAGCCTGTAGCGCATCATTGCTCCAACCGGACGCGTCGCCACGATCGATTTGCCGACAAGACTGTCCATGGCGCCAAGGACGGTCGATCGGTCGAGGGTCGCGCTCGTCACGACCTCCAGGGCGGCATCGAGCGTGAAATGACCGACGAATACAGCGAGCCTGCGAAGCACCACGCGCTCAACGTCGGTCAGGAGCCCAAAGCTCCAGTCTAGTGTCGCCTGCAAGGTCTGCTGACGCGGCGGCGCTGTCCGTGAACCGAGCCACAGCAGTGTCAGGCGTTGATCGAGAAGCGCGGCTGTCTGCTGCAGCCCATAGGATTCGACACGTCTGGCCGCCAGTTCGATCGAGAGCGCCACCCCGTCAAGCTTTCGGCAGATGCTTGCGATGATCAAGGCCTCGGCGTCGCCGATGTCCAAACGAGCGCCACCTGCCACCGCTCGCTCGACGAACAGCTGGGTGGCCGGGAATGTCTGGACGATGGCCGCCGTTAGCCCCGGTTCGTCGGGCGGAAACGCAAGCGCATCCAACCGGCAGATATGTTCGCCCTCGACCCGAAGCGCCTCGCGGCTCGTCGCCAGGATGTAGACCTGTGACGCCGCATCGACGATGCTCGAGGCCAGAGGCGCCACCGCATCCACGAGATGCTCACAGGTATCGAGGATCAACAGAATCCGCTTGTTGCGCAAGTAAGCGATCAGGTTGGGCGTCGCATCCTCTGTTTGAACCGTTAGTCCAAGCATCGAGGCGACGGCTGTCGTCACCAGACCGGGATCGCCGATCATTCCCAGATCGACGAACAAGACCGCCCCTGAAAATGCTTCGATCAGGTGATGCCCGACTGCGATCGCGACGGTGGTTTTGCCGACGCCACCGGCGCCAACGATGGTGACGAACCGCGAAGCATTCAGCTGCACCGACAGCTTAAGAACATCCTCGTCCCGTCCGACCATCCGGCTCAAGCGGTTTGGAAGATTCGCGTGCGGAAACTCAGCGGCAATGAATAGGGCTTCGTCGCGTGGGCTGTTTAATCGCAAAACCGGCGCAACGAAGCAATAGCCCCGCCCCGGAAGCGTCGCGATGTACCGCGCGCCATCCTTTCCATCGCCCAGCGCCCTGCGCAGTCCGGTCATGTGGAACCGCAGGCTGCCTTCCTCGACGACGACATCCGGCCAAACCCGCGACATTAGATCTTTCTTGCTGACGACTTCATTCGGTGCAGAGGTCAGGACTATGAGAATGTCGATGGCGCGCGAACCCAGCTCTACGGGAGCGCCTTCTCTTGTCAGGAGCCTTTCACCCGCAGCAAAATGGAAAGGGCCAAACGACAATCTGTCTTTGGCTTGTATTCCCGTTTTCGTCATGGCGTCTTCTTTTGGAGCCGCCTGCACCCAGCGCCGCAGTTTAAGTCAAGGAGCGCTCCTGCACCATAGGGAGTCTCACAGTCTAGGCGCCTCCTATCTGCTCAAAAAAGCGGCAGGCTGGCAGCGGCTAACACAAGCTCACGACGCATAACGGGCTAATCCCGCCTCCTGGGCGTAGTTCAAGCTACGTAGATAGATCGCAAACCCATCAACCCAGGAGAGACCCATGGAGACGACCAGAACCTCCGAAGCAATCGACCAGGATCGCCGGCGACTTTTGGGCACTGCGGCGGCCGGCATCGCCGCCGCCGGCGCGGCAAGCCTGCTCCCGTCGCAATTGGCCGCCGCATCCACGAGCGATGCCATCCGCCCTTTCTCCGTCAGTTTCCCGCAGGAGGAGATCAATGAGCTTCGCCGGCGCATCGCCGCCACGCGCTGGCCCGAGCGCGAACTCGTCTCCGACGAGGCGTCCCGGCGGATCTGGTCGACCCCTGCAACTGTAGGGCCAACGCAGGGCGTGCAACTCGCCACAATGCAGAAGCTCATGCAGTACTGGGGAACGGAATACGATTGGAGCAAGTGCGAGGCGCAGTTGAAGGCGCTGCCGAATTTCGTCACCGAGATCGATGGGCTCGACATCCACTTCATCCATGTGAAGTCTAAGCATCAGGGCGCCCTGCCTGTCATCATCACGCACGGCTGGCCCGGTTCGGTCATCGAACTCTTGAAGATCATCGACCCGTTGACCAATCCCACTGCGCACGGAGGTACGGAGGCGGAGGCGTTCGACGTGGTGATCCCGTCGATGCCGGGCTACGGCTTTTCCGGCAAGCCCACCGAAACCGGTTGGGATCCGGGGCGCATCGCGCGGGCGTGGATCGTGCTGATGAAACGCCTCGGGTACGACCGCTACGTCGCGCAGGGCGGCGATTGGGGAGCACTCATCACGGAACAGATGGCCCTGATCGCACCTCCCGAGCTGGTCGCCATCCACACGAATATGCCGGGGACCATTCCGCCGGAGATCGTGAAGGCGCTGGCCTCCGGCGGTCCGCCCCCCGCTGATCTTGGCCCCGACGAGAAGCGTGCCTACGAGCAGGTAGCGTTCTTCTACAAAAACGGCCTGGGCTACGCCAACGAGATGGCTCTTCGTCCGCAAACGCTCTACGGGATCGTCGATTCACCGGCCGGCCTGGCGGCGTGGATCCTCGATCACGATGCGGACAGTTATGCGCTGATCGCCCGCTCCTTCGATGGAGAGCCGGAGGGCCTTACCCGCGACGACATCCTCGACAACATCACGTTCTACTGGCTGACGAACACGGCGATCTCGTCGGCACGTCTCTATTGGGAACATACGCAAACGGCGAAGGCCGGCTTCTTCGACGCCAAGGGCATCACCATTCCCGTCGGTGCGACTGCGAACCCCAGTGAAATCTACACCGCACCGAAGAGTTGGACCGAACGCGCGTTCCCGAAGCTTCTGCACTATGGCCGCACGGACAAGGGCTGCCATTTCGCCGCCTGGGAGCAGCCGAAGAGTTTCACCGATGAGGTGCGCGCAACATTCAAGACGTTGCAGACATGACGTGTTGGCGGGGGATGGCGCGCCGGACGCTCGTCATCTTCCGCCCAGCGATAGCTGCGTAGCGAACCTCCGAAGGGAGCGACTGCAATGAACCCCCTCATCAAGACGCTCACCGCACTCGCGGTTTGCACCGTGCTCGCCACGGGCGCGTTTGCCCAGAGCACGGTCGTTCCCATCGACAACGAGCCCGCACCCAAGCTGATCGTGGAGCCGCCGCTTCCGGGTCCGTTGGCCAGCGGCGTCGTGTTCATCCCGTACCGGATGGAGAACTTGCGCATCCTGCCTGTGGGCGGGGCGGCCGCGCGCAACGTGTCTCCGCGGGTCGGGCATCTGCACGTCACCGTCGACGACCTGCCTTGGGCGTGGGCGGACTACGGTCAGAGCAACACCATCATCTTGGTTGGCATGCCAAGCGGCCAGCACAAGGTGCTGATCGAGGTGGTGGATCCCGAAGGCAAAGTCTTCACCAAACAAACGGTGACGTTCCACACTCCGGACAAGAAGGTGCAGCCATGAGGCTCGACCAACTGGCGGCCGTGCTGGCATTCGGGCTTTGCATCCTTTCCGCGCCCGCCTCCGCCAACCCGGTCGAGGATCGCTCGATCCGGCCCTTCAAAGTCTATGTGCCGCAAGCGCCGCTCGATGATCTTCGCAGTCGCATTGCGCAGACAAGGTGGCCCGACCGGGAGATGGTCGATGACCAGTCGCAGGGCATACAGCTCGCGAAGATCAGGCCGCTCGTCGAGTATTGGGGCACGGCCTACGACTGGCGGACAGCGGAAGCGAAGCTGAATTCCCTGCCCCAGTTCATGACCACGATCGACGGAGTGGACATCCACTTCATTCACGTTCGCTCGAAACATCCCAATGCCCTGCCGCTGATCATGACGCATGGCTGGCCCGGCTCGGTGCTGGAACTGCTCAAGACCGTCGGCCCTCTCACCGATCCCACGGCGCATGGCGGTAGCCCGGAAGACGCGTTCGACCTCGTACTGCCGTCGTTGCCGGGTTTCGGCTTCTCCGGCAAACCCACAGATACCGGCTGGGGTACAGACCGCATTGCACGAGCCTGGGCAGAGCTGATCAAGCGCCTTGGCTACACAGATTACGTCGCCCAGGGCGGCGACTGGGGCTCTCCCGTTTCGAATGCAATGGGACGTCTGGCCCCGGCAGGCCTGCTCGGCATTCATGTCAACCTGCCGGCTGTCGTACCGCCAGAGATTGCCGCGGTGCTCGCCGCCGGCGGACCGGCGCCGGCGGGGCTCATGGATAAGGAGCGCGCGGCGTTCGATGCGCTCAGCATGGCCGCCAAGATGGGGAACAGATCCTACGCCACGATGATGGGCACCCGGCCCCAGACGATCGGTTACGCCATCAATGACTCCCCCGCAGGGCTCGCCGCTTGGATGCTCGGGCATCCGGGCTTTTCGGGCTGGACCTACGACAAAAGCGACCCCGAAAAGTCGCCTGACGAGGTGCTGGACGATATCACGCTGTACTGGCTGACGGACACCGCCACCTCGTCCGGGCGAATTTACTGGGAGTACGGCGGCGGGCGCAGTCCCGTTTTTGCCGGCCCTGAAAAGACCAGCGAAGTCTCGCTGCCGGTGGCCATCACGGTCTTTCCGGGGGAAGGCTATCAGGCCCCCGAGACGTGGGCCCGGCGCGCCTACCCCAACCTGATCTACTTCCATGAGGTCGACAAAGGCGGCCACTTCGCCGCGTGGGAGCGGCCGGAGCTCTTTTCTGCCGAGTTGCGCGCCGCGTTCAGGCCGCTGCGGCAAACCAAATAACCACCTCACTCGAAAGGAACGACAAATGTATCAAACCATGAAAACGCCCCGTGACGAAAAGCACGAAACTGCGACCGGGACCCTCAAAAAGCAGGCGCTCGACATGAAGCTCGAGGTCGTGGTCATCCCCGTCTCGGACGTCGATCGCGCCAAGAGCTTTTATATCGGCCTGGGCTGGCGGCTCGACGGCGATTTCGTCGTCGGCGATACGTTCCGGGGTGTGCAGTTCACACCTCCGGGCTCGCCTGCCTCGATCCACTTCGGCACGGGGGTCACGACGGCGGAGCCCGGCTCGGCAAGCGGGCTTTATCTTGTCGTGTCGGACATCGAGGCGGCGTGCGCCGAGCTCATTGGCCACGGCGCCGAGGTCAGCGAGGCGTTTCACCGCACAGGTCCCGGCAAGCCGGCGGTCAAGGGGCGCGATCCCGAGCGGCGCAGCTACTCCTCGTTCGCGACGTTCAAGGACCCGGACGGCAACGAATGGCTGCTGCAGGAAATCACCACCCGCTTTCCCGGCCGGATCGACACCACGACCTACGCTTCCGGAGCGGATCTTGTTGCCGCGCTGCGACGCGCGTCGGAGGCCCACGGCGAGCACGAGAAGCGCAACGGCGGCCAGCGCGATGAGAACTGGCCGGACTGGTACGCGGAATACATGGTGGCTGAGCAGGCCGGCAAAGAGCTTCCGCTCTGAAGGATTCAGCGCGCAGCGCGCCGCTGAACCGTCTGGGCGGCGATATCGATCGAAACTGAAAAGGCGTCGTCGATGAAAGCAATTAAGCTGCTCGTCGCCGTGGCGCTCGCAATGGCAATCGGGGCTCCGATTGCCAGTTTTCTGGGAGACACGAATGTGGCTCAGCCGATACCCTCCGCACCGATGAGGGTTCCGTTCCTTCACGGACTTTCCTCCGACCAGTTCGAGAGTCAATCCGAGCTTGCTTCGCTTGGCGTGGCGCACGAGTGGATAAATTCGCCGCCGCTGACGGCGTCGGCTTTGCATGGCAAGGTCGTCCTCATCGATTTCTGGACCTACACCTGCGTCAACTGGCTGCGCACGCTTCCCTACGTTCAGGCCTGGGACGAGAAATACCGGAAGCATGGTTTGGTGGTGATCGGAATCCACGCGCCGGAGTTCTCGTTCGAAAAAGACCTGAACAACGTGCACCGGGCGGTGAAAGACCTGGGGATCGATTACCCGATCGCCGTCGACAACGACCATCTCATATGGCGGGCTTTCAGCAACCAGTACTGGCCGGCACTCTATTTCGTCGATTCGCGGGGACGCGTCCGGTATCACCACTTTGGCGAGGGCTCATACCAACAGTCGGAAATGGTCATCCAGGAATTGCTGACTGAGGCTGGCGCCGGCGGATTCGACCGTGAGCCTGTGTCGGTGGATGCCCGCGGCATCGAAGCCGCGGCCGATTGGGAGACCCTCAAGTCTCCGGAAAATTATCTCGGCTACGAACGCACCCAGAATTTTGCCTCCGGCGGTGAAGCGGTCTTGGACGCGCCGCACATCTACGACGTGCCGGCGCGACTACGCCTGAATGAGTGGGGGCTGTCTGGCAGTTGGACGGTAAGGAAAGAAACCGCCGTACTGAACAAGTCCGATGCCCGCATCGCGTACCGTTTTCACGCGCGCGACCTTCATCTGGTCATGGGTCCGGCAGCGCCGGGAACGTCTGTGAGATTTCGCGTGCTGATCGACGGGCAGCCGCCAGGCACGGCTCACGGCATCGACGTCAATGAAATGGGCGAAGGCGCAGTGACAGAGCAGCGCCTGTACCAACTGATCCGACAATCGAAACCCATCGTCGATCGCCAGTTCGAGATCGAGTTTCTCGACTCAGGCGTGGAGGTCTTTGCATTCACGTTCGGCTGATCGCCCGCGCAAGGATAGAGGTTCCCAAATGCATTCGCTCAATATCCCCGATGAAATCGACCAAGATCGCCGTCGGTTCTTTGGCGCCGCCGCGATGGCTGTCGCCGCCACTCAGTTCGGCCTAATCGGCCCGGCACAAGCGCAACAGACGACTGGAGAGCCTGCGGCGTCCTTTGGGCCCTTGAAGCGGATCGAGGCCGGCGTGCTGAGCGTCGGCTATGCGGAACTTGGACGGACCGACGGCCCGCCTGTCATCCTGCTACATGGCTGGCCGTATGACATCCACACCTATGCCGATGTCGCTCCTCTGCTGGCAGCGAAAGGCCACCGCGTGATTGTTCCCTACCTGCGCGGATACGGCACGACCCGATTCCTGTTGGACGACACGATGCGCAACGGTCAGCAGTCAGCGATTGCCGCGGACATTGTCGCCCTGATGGACGCACTGGGCATCGAAAAGGCGACGATTGGCGGCTGCGACTGGGGCGCGCGCACCGCGAACATCATTGCCGCACTATGGCCTGAACGCTGCAAGGCGATGGTCTCGGTGAGCGGCTACCTCATCGGCAACCAGCAAGCCGGCAAGCTGCCGCTGCCACCCAAGGCCGAGCTGCAATGGTGGTATCAATATTACTTCGCCACCGATCGCGGCCGCGCCGGCTACGAGAAATACACACGAGATTTCACCAGGCTGATCTGGCAACTCGCGTCGCCGCGGTGGAATTTCGACGATGCCACATTCGAGCGCAGCGCCGCAGCCTTCGACAATCCCGATCACGTGGCCATTGTGGTCCACAATTATCGCTGGCGGCTCGGACTCGCCGCCGGCGAGCAGCAATACGACGCGTTCGAGGAGCGACTCGCGCAGGCACCGGTCATCGGCGTGCCGACGATCACCCTCGAAGGCGACGCCAATGGCGCGCCGCATCCGGACGCCAGCGTATACGCCACGATGTTCCCGGGCAGATACGCGCATCGGGTCGTCACCGGCGGCATCGGGCACAACCTGCCCCAGGAAGCGCCGCAGGCCTTTGCCGATGCCGTTGTCGAAGTCGACGCCTGATCGAGTTCGCGGCAACCGCCGAAGCGGCGGTTACCGCTACCAGCAAAGAATGCCCATGAGCCACATCACAAGGGTTGTCTATACGGCCAGGACCGCAACCACGGGCAGTCGCGAAAATGGCGCCTCGCGCAGTTCCGACGGTCTTCTGGACATCTGGCTATCGACGCCTGGATCGGCGCGCATCGGCACCAATCCGGAGCAGTTGCTCGCGGCCGGCTGGTCGGCCAGCTTCGCAAGCGCAATCGCATCTGCGGCCCACGAACGAAAAATCGCGCTGCCTGCAGGGATGAGCATCGAGGCCGAGGTGAATCTGAACTACGGAGAAAACGGCCACTTTCTTAGCGTCCAACTGGATATTGCCGTGCCGAGTCTGGAGCGCGATGTGGTACAAATTCTGGTGGATGAAGCGCACGAGATTTGTCCTTACTCCAAAGCGACACGGGGCAACATCGATGTCGTAATGAGGATCGTCTGATTTGACCTAAATCGCTCTTCGGCGTTGAAGCTTTTGGCACCTCGCTCCCAGTCTGTTCAGGGTCAGATGATGATCATGCCCACATCGACGTGAATGTCCGCTTTCGATATCCACGGGCTCGAAGCGGCCGATCCGTTGTCGGCCCATTCCTGACATAATCGCCACTGCTCAGAAAATCACTTGCTCAGCCGGCTTCCACCATAGGGATACTCACTTGAGCGTTTGACCCTGAGTTCTTCGTTCGCTAGCGGGAGCCTCGCGCGGCGTCACAACCATCAACCTTCGGCGACAGCGCCCGCCAGTGCCGCGGCGATTCGCGGCTCACGTCTCCCTTTTGCGCCGAGCTTGTTCTATGGCTGCCCGAGAGGCTGCGCCTCCCCCGCCTCGCATTCCGGCAGCCGCACAGGTTTGGCGAGTTTTGCCAGCGACCCGGTCTTGGCGCACGCCGGGAAGCCGGCTAGCGGCATTGTCTCGATGAAACGACCGCGCTCCGTCTTGCTCAAGCTGAATTCATTGACCATGCCCTCGACGGTCAGGTCCGGATACCGTTTAAGGGTTTCCCGGACCGAAGCATTCGCCTCATCGATTCGACCCAGAGCCGCAAAGGAGCTGCTACGCACCACCCAACCCCCTTTGCCGTAGTTATCGGGCGTCTTGCGCTCCAGCATCTTCAAGGCGTCCTCATAGCGACCAGCCATAAAATAGGCAGTGGAGTAGAAAGCAGTTGCCCACATCGGGTAATTCGGGTCGAGCCGTATAACTTGGTCGACCAACTGAGCGCCGCGTTCGGGTTCGTCGAAGCCTGCCGCAAAGCCGGAATAGAATGTCAGGATTTCGGCCGAACCCGGAGCGAGGCGGAGGGCCGTGTCCAGCTCGACCTTGGCGCGGGCGTTGTCGCCCTTGTCTTTGAGGCTCATGCCAAAAACGGCGTGCGCCTCGGCGTCGCTCGGATCGAGCCGCACCGCGCGTTCAGCTACATCGGCAGCCGCCTTGATCTCGCTCTCGGGATTGATACCGAAGCCAGCCAATATGTTATGAGCATGATAAAGTTCCACCCAGGCGCGGGCGAACCCCGGGTCCAGCTCGACAGCGAGGTTGAGCAGCCTGATGGCCTCCTCCTCATCCGCTACGGTAATCTTTTCAATCCTTTCGGTTCCGAGCAGGTAGTAATCATAGACAGTCAAGTTGTCCGGCCGTTTACGCTTCGCTGCAGCCCGCCCCGCGCCTTGAATCAGCCCCACGCCGTTGCCGAGGCGGTTGGTGACCTGCTCGGCGATCTCGGTTTGAACGGCGAATACGTCTTCAGCAGGCCGGTCCCATCGCTCCGACCACAGATGGTTGCCGGTTTTTGCATCGATCAGCTGCGCGGTGATCCGCAGCCGACCGCCCAGGCGCTGGATCGAGCCTTCCAGCACATAGCCGACGTCGAGCGCACTCGCGACCTGGCGGACATCCAGCGACTTGCCTTTGTACGCTTGCGTCGAATTGCGTGCCACGACGTCGAGTTCGGGAAACTGCGCGAGATCGGTGATGATGTCTTCGGTGAGGCCATCGGCCAAACGCCCGGTGGCCTCGTCGCCGCCATAATTATTGAAGGGCAGCACCGCGATCGACGGCTTGGCCCCCAGTGGCGCAGGCTGAAAGACCCACCATGTCCCTCCACCCGCCAGAGCCAGCACCACGATGGCCGCCGCAGCCGTCCTGGCCCAGCGCGGCATCATTCCGAGAAGCGGGCGGCGCGCCGGCTTGCCATCGAGCCTCAGCCGGTACATCCGCACGGGGCGATTGATATTCTTGACTTGCTGCTCGCCAGCGAAATCGAGGGGCCAATCAAGCTTGCCCTGCAGATGGTCAAAGGCCGTGCCCGATACGATCACGCCGCCCGGGTCAGCGAGTTGCTGCAACCGAGCAGCGATATTGACGCCGTCGCCATACACATCGCCATCCACGAGCGCCACATCGCCAAGATTTATCCCGATGCGGAACACAATCCGCTCATGCTCCGGCAGTCCACCATTGCGAACGGCCACAGCTTTTTGAATTTCGGCTGCGCAGATTACCGCATCGACCACGCTGTCGAAGACGACAAGTGCGCCATCTCCTAATAGTTTGACAATTCGACCCTGGTGCAGAGCGATCGCCGTATCGGTTACGTCGGCCCGGATAGCTCTCAGGCGTCCGATGGTGCCAGCTTCGTCAATTTCGATCGCCGTTGAATAGCCGACCATATCCGCTGCAAGGATCGCCAGCAGTTTCCGGTTCAATGGAGGGACGATCATCATCCGGCCCCGGACCCAACATGGCTAAAATTGTACACCTATCGCGGCGCCCTGACGAGCCCGCCCGGCCAAAGCCAGGAGGTCGTCCATTAGCCCCGGTGGTCCGAAAGGTCGCTTCTGGCGCACAGCGGTCAGACGAGGCTGGACGCAAGGGCCGGCTATCTTGTCCAGTCATCTTGAAAGCTGACAGTCCGGTTCCGGCCCCTTCCAGGCATTCACAATGCCGGTCGATCGCCGATCTGACCGCCAGAGGCTGTTGACGTCGAAAACACATAAGCCGCTAGATGTTCCCCTTTTGTGCTTCCAAAGTCGCATAAACAGACAGTCTGGAACTGGCCTCTCGCGAGGGCCATCGACCGATCGCATCAGGTCGTATCTAAAGGCCGTAAGAAAAACCGGCAGTTTGCCAATCCTTGCTGCGACTGCGTGCCTCAAGCTCTGATCGGCGCATTGCCCGTCCGTTGTGCGGCAGCAGGAGTAGCCGAAGCTGGAGGGCAGCGCCGCGGAGTCAACGAGCGCTACTGTTATGACGGCAGGAACGAAGAAGCAGTCCTCATGGACCGATGCATGCTATGCATTGCTTCGATCACGCCCAGCACGTGCGGACATAGGCGAACTCCGGCGAAGAGTTTGACAGCGGAGATCAGCGCAAGATGTCCGACAGGCTCTCGGGCTTCTTCTCGCCAAGCGACAGATCAAGGCCCGACAGAAGGTCGATGAGATGACTTTGCATCAGGTCGGACGCGTTTTTTGCGTCGTGCTTTTCGATGGAATCAACGAGGGCGTGATGGGCGTGGCTTTCGCAGGTGGTGTCGCGGCGGCGCCAGTAGAGCGCGATGATCAGCGACGACCGCGACAACAGGTCCTTGACGAAGCCGGTCAGGATCGAATGGCCGGCGATTTCAGCGATGCCGACATGGAATTTTGCCGACAGCATTATGGCGTCGCTGTCGCGGCCGGCATGCAGGGCCTCGTGCTCTTTTTCGAGATGAAGCCGCAGTTGCGCGATCTCGGCCGGCTTTGCCACTTCGGCGGCAAGCGCCGCGACCTTGGGCTCGATCAGCGCTCGCGCTTCGAACACCTCGCGCGCTTCCTGCTTGGTCGGCTGGGCGACGAACGCGCCGCGGTTCGGCTCGAGCCGAGCCAAGCGGTCATGCGACAGCGCCTGCAGCGCCGCGCGTATCACCGCGCGGCTCACCGAATAGATCGAGGCGAGCTCGTCCTCGGGCAGCTTTGTGCCCGGTGCGAGGCGGTGGCTGACGATGGCGTCGCGCAGGCCGGCATAGACCGGAAACCAGCGCATCGTCGGCTTGTCGCCATCCCGTGTCTTTGGTCCAAGCAGGTCCATCGTCTCATTGTCCCGGCGGCCGGATCGCATAGCGGCGCGAACACCGCGTTTCCGGCCGGACATCGAACATCCTGTGTGGGAATGTCAACAATTTTGCACGCATCAGGATACACGGCCGGAGGGCGAAAAGGACGCAAAGATTCCGGCGAAGGACTTTTCGAGTGGAACCTGGTAGCCGCCGCGCTTCGAGGTCGACAGGCCAAGGCTGACGAGGCTCTCGCAGAGTTGTACCGCGCAGGCGACGCCGTCGAGCACAGGAAGGCCATGTTCGCGGCTGAGCGCGGCGGCGAGGTCGGCCATGCCGGCGCATCCCAGCACAATCGCTTCGGCCCGGTCGTCGCGGATGGCGCGCTCGATCTCCTCCGAAATTCGATGGCGGGCGTTGGAGCCGGGCACTTCGAGCTCCAGAACGGGAACGTCGCTTGCCCGCACCCTAGCGCAGCGGCTGGCGAGGCCGTAGCGCACCAGATTGTGCTCGATCGCCGGCACCGAACGCGACAGCGTCGTCACCACGCTGAACTTGCCGGCAATTAGGCTTGCCATGTGAAACGCCGCTTCGCCGATGCCGACCACCGGCATCTCGCCGACGCAGCGTACTGCGTCGAGGCCGGTGTCGTCGAAGCAGGCGATGACGCAGGCGCTCGCCGCCGGATATCTCTGGATCTCGCCGATCATTCCCGGGATGGCGAAGACCTCGTCGAAATAGCCTTCGACGCTCGGCGGCCCGTCCTTCGGATTGACGGCGATGATCCTGGTGCCGGCCGAAGCCGCGCCGCGCGCCGCCTCGCTGATCTTTTCGGTCATGGACGCAGTGGTGTTGGGATTGACGACGAGTATGTCCATTTGCGCTTTCATATTTCGCCGCCGAGATAGAGTTTCTTGACCCGGTCGTCGCCAAGCAGCTCAGCCGAATGTCCGGCCAGCGCGATCTTTCCGGTCGTCAGTGCGTAGGCGCGCTGCGAGATGCGCAGCGCCATGCGCGAATTCTGCTCGACCAAGAGAACGCTGACCTTTTCGTCGCGATTGATCGCCACGATGGAGCGGGCGATGTCCTGGACGAGCTTCGGCGCGACGCCGAGCGAGGGTTCATCGAGCAGCAGAAGCTTCGGTTTGGCCATCAGCGCCCGCCCGATCACCAGCATCTGCTGTTCGCCGCCGCTCATCGTGCCCGCCGTCTGGGAATAGCGTTCCTTCAGGCGCGGAAAGCGCGCGAGCACCATGTCCAGCGTCCTGGCGATTTCGGCCTTGTCGGTGCGGGTGAAGGCGCCCATCATCAGATTGTCGCGCACCGTCATGTAGGAAAAGACGCGCCGACCCTCCGGCACCATGGCGATGCCCATCCTGACCAGCTCGTCCGGGCGCGTTCCGTCGATGCGGTGGCCCCGGAAATGAATCTCGCCGCTGCGGACTTTCTTCAGGCCGGTGATGGCGCGCAGGATCGAGGATTTGCCCGCGCCGTTCGCGCCGATCAGCGCGACGGTCTCGCCCTCGTTGACGTTGAGCGACACGCCCTTCAGTGCATAGACATGGTCGTAGTAGAGTTCGATGTCGGAGACTTTCAGCAGTTCGCTCATGGCTAAAATCCGATCGTCTCATCTTCGACGCCGAGATAGGCCTCGATGACCTTTTCGTTCTCCTGGATTTCCTTCGGCGTTCCCTCGGCGATTTTCACACCGAAGTTCAGGACGACGATGCGGTCGGAAATGTTCATGACGGCGGGCATATCATGCTCGACCAGCAGGACAGTCACGCCGCGCTTCCGCACGCCGCGCACCATCTCCACCGCGCGCACGGTTTCGTCATGGTTCATGCCGGCGAAGGGCTCGTCGAGCAGAAGCACGGTCGGGTTGGTAGCGAGCCCGATGGCAATCCCGAGCGCGCGCAGATGGCCGTGCGGCAGCGTGCTGGCGATCTCATGCCGTTGCGTGCCGAGATCGAGGAAGTCGATGATCTCGTCGGCCGAGCGGCCGAATTCATCCTCGTCGCGCCGTGCGGTGTTCGTGCCGAGATAGAAGCCGGCAAGGCTGGCATTGGAACGCAGGTGATGCGCGATGATGACATTGTCGCGCACCGTCATGCCCTTGAAGATCGTCGTCTCCTGGAACGTGCGCACCACGCCCTTCCGGGCGACGATATGCGGCGCCAGGCCTGAAATCCGCTCTCCCCGGAATAGCACTTCGCCCGAGGTCGGATTGAGGAAAGAGGAAATCAACTTGAACAGCGTCGACTTGCCGGCGCCGTTGGGGCCGATGACGGAGAGGATTTCGCGTTCGCGGACCGCGAAGGAAACATTGTTGACCGCGACCAGCCCGCCGAAGCGTTTGGTCACTGCCTTGATCTGGAGAAGCTCAGTCATGGTCCTAGCCCTGCTTCTTGCCGAACAGCCTGAGGCTGAGCAGGCCGTTGGGAAGGAACAGCATCAGCGCGATCAGCACCGAAGAGAAGATCAGCAACTGGAACTCGCCGGTCTCGAACAGGAAATCCCAGCCGAAATAGAGCACGAAGGTGCCGATCATCGGCCCGAAGACGTGGCCGAGCCCGCCGAGGAAGCAGTTCAGCATGAAGTTCACCGAGTCGGTGACGGTGAAGCTCGACGGATAGATCGACTGCGAGATGGCGACGAACATCGCACCGCCGAGACCGCCGAGGAATGAGGAGATGGCGTAGGCGATAACGCGCAGATAGGCGATGTTGACGCCGATCGAGGAGGCCAGTTCCTCGTTCTGCTGCAACGACTGGCAGAGTTTGCCAATGCGCGAATGGACTAGGCGGTAGAGCGCCGCAAAGCACAGCACCATCAGCACAACCGACACCAGATAGAAGGCGGGACGCGGATTGGGGAGCGCCGCGAAATCTGGAAGGATGGTCAGCCCGAAGATCGAGATGCCGCCGGGGAGCGGAATGCTGACCATGCCCTTGGCTCCGTTGGTGATCGGCAGCGCCAGCGCGAGCAGCCGCGCCACTTCGGTCAAAACCAGCGTGACCATGGCGAAATAAACGCCGCGAAGTCTGAGGATGGGCAGTCCGATCAGCACGCTTGCAGCGGCGCAGAATAGCCCAGCCAGCGGCAGTGTCAGCCAGAACGACACACCGTACTGGACGACAAGAATGGCCGAAACATAGCCGCCCATAAGCGCGAAGGCGCCCTGGCCGATATTTATGCGGCCGATGTAGAAAGTCACCCACACCCCGGCGCTGGCGATGCTGAGCAGCGCGACCGAGGTCAGCGTGTAGTAGAGGTCGAGCCGACCGGTCGCCTCAATCAGCCAGGGCACGCCGACGAGTACGACCAGCAGGAAGACAGCGACGACGAGGATGTTGCGTGTACGCTTCATGTCCATCATCCCCACGGCTTGCCCATGAGCCCGTTCGGGCGGATGCTCAGGAACACCATCAGCGCGGCGAAGATGACGAGATAAGTGACGTCGCCATATTGGCGTAGCACCGTCAGGCCGACCGATTCCATCATGCCGAGGATGAAGCCGCCGGCGATCGCTCCGCTGACCACGCCGGCCCCGCCGATCATCACCATCAAGAACGCCTTGATCGAGATCGGCCCGCCGATGCCCGAATTGACGCCGGTGATGGCGACCAGCAGCCCCCCGACTATGCCGGCAAGCATGGCGCCGAGCGCAAAGCCGATCATCGAATAGCGGTCGACCTCGACGCCCATCAGCTGCGCCGCGACCCGGTCCTGCGCCAGCGCCCGCATGGCGCGTCCCGGCTTGCTGTACTGCATGAAAAGCACGAAGGAGGCGATGAACAGTATGGCGAGTGCGCCGACCAGCAGCCGGTCGTAAGGCATTATGAGGCTGTCGGAGACGAAGACGCCTTTGACGATCTTCGGCACGCCGCGCTGCTTTTCGCCGAACAGGAGGAGGATCACGGCGTCGAGGAAGAATGCGACCGCCGCCGCGAGAAGCATCGTACTTTCCTCCCGCACGCTTCGCTTAATCACCGTCCTGAAAAGGAATTTCTCGACAAGCGCTCCAATGACCAGCAGCGTGACCCCGGACGCGACGAGCGCGACGACGAAAGGCATGCCGAGCTGGCCATAGACGGTGTAGGTGACGAAGCCGCCGAGAACGTACATCTGCCCATGGGCAAAGTTAAGCACGTTCATTAGCGCGAAGATCAGGGTCAGACCGAGCGCGATCAAGGCGTATTGCGCGCCAAGATAAAGCCCGTTGGCGATGACTTGTTCCATCAGGATGGTTCCGGCCGTTCAGAGGCTGAAGACGAATGCTCGAGTCTCTGCGGCAATCCGCTTCAGTGCAGTTGCGTCAATCGACTTGAGCGACGAAGAGCGTCTCGAACTTGCCGTCGCGGTATTCCGTGACCACCATCGGGACCGAAAGCTGGCGCTTCTGGCCAAACGACGTCATTCCGACATAGGTCAGCTTGGCATCGTCCTTCAGATAGGGATTGGGCGCCGAGAAAGTGTCGATCGTCTTCTTGAACTCCTCGACATTGTCGATCGCGGCCGGGTTCGCCTTCAGCGTCTCGATGATGTATTCGAGCGCGTAGACCTTGGTGTTGGACTCGTCATTGTATTCGCCGAACATTTTCGTATAGCGTTCGACGAACTCCTTCATCGTGTCGGACGCGATTTCGGGCGTCGATGCGCCGCCGACCGAGATGAAGCCGTTGGCCAACTCGCCCGCGCCCTCTTCCAACACCTTGGCATCCTGCGCCGTTTCGGTGGAGATCAGGCCTTCGTAGCCGAGCTCGCGCGCGGCGCGGATCAGCAGCGGCGCATTGCCCGGCGCGACGCCCGAAAGCACCAGCAGGTCCGGTTTTTGCAAAACGATCGGCGTCAGTACCGGCGTGAAATCGCGGGTATCGTTTTGGTAGACATCCGTGGCAGCCACAACCTCGAGCCCGAGCGCCTTTGCCGCGGCAACACCGCCATCCCGCTGGCTCAGCGGATCGGATTCGTTGGCGGCGACAAAGGCAACTTTTTTCACGCCCCTGTTTTCCATGAGATATTTGTAGATCGCCGGAGCCGACTGGTAGTTGGCGATCATGCCGAGCACGGCGTTGGACGCCGGCGGGGTGTAGAGTTCCTTCGGGAATGCGTAGGGAAAATAGATGATGCCCTTGGATTCTGCCACGGGACGCACCGCCGCCGCGCCGTCGTCGACATTCGGACCGACGACATAGTGGATGCCCTCCTGGGCCATCTTCTCCATGCCAGCGATCGCCCGCTTCGGGTCCTTCTGGTCGTCGAAGGTGACGATTTTGATGTCATAGGTCTCGTCACCAATCTTCACACCGCCGGTTTCGTTGATCCAGGCGGCGCGCGTCTGCATCGAGCGGACGTTGGATGTGCCCCACGCAGCGGCCGCGCCACTCGTCACGCCGACAAAGCCGATCTTGAGTTCCTTGTTGGCGGCGTGCACCGCGATTGTGCCGCCGGCCATGATTGCCAGCGCGGAGACGGCGCCGCGCGCCGCGGATGTGATTATTGAACGTCTGTTGATCATTGTTCTTTCCCCTTTGGAGGCCGCGCATTGTTGCGACAGAACTCGACCGATACGCGGACTTTTGTGAGTGAAGGCTCAAATCAATCACCTGTCAACAAAACTTTCTCAGATTGTTGACAATCTTGTGAGCGGCCGTAGACGAAGAACGTAGGACCGATCGCGGTGCTTTGCTCGAGAGGTTCGTGGTGTCGGAATTCCTGAAGCTCGCATGGTGGTCAGAGCGACGGGTGTCTTTCTCACACTACCGGACCAAGGATCAGGACGAGGTCGGCGTCGTGATCGAGGATCGACGCGGTCGGGTCGTCGGTATCGAGGTGAAGGCCTCCGCAAACGGTTCCGCAGGACTTTCGGGGATTGCACCAGTTGCAGGAAGGAGTCCGCGATCGTTTTGTGCGCGGGCTGGTGCTGCACGACCATCACCGTGTGACGCCGTTCGGCCAAATAATTGCAAGCGGCACCGCTGTCGGTTCTGTGTTCGATGTAAAGTTGCATAAAATGCGGTCTGGAACTTGGGTCGCGAGGTGGTCTAAATAATCCCAGATCGATACGAGCCGAGCCTTCATTGGTGGCGGTGATTTCTGGCAACTTCGCCACCCCCCGTAAGCCATCTTGCATCGAACCAGCGGTCCGCCGGCCCGTCATAGGGCAGCCGCGTGACATCCCAGTGGCTGACGAAGCGCGCGTAGGCGTCCCAGACCGGTGGACCGCCGCCGATGAAGACGACACGGCCGGCAAAGCGCTTGAGCGTGTCCTCGGGATCCATACTGGAGCGAACGACGACAAGTTCCCGATCCGCGCGAGCAAAATCCGGAACGCTCGCGATCGTCTTGGGACCGGCGAGCAAGACGTGTCCTCTCGTGACGTCGAAAAACCGTGCAACGTCGGCTACGAACTCCGGCGAGCCGAAGCGATATTGGCAAACTGAAACGTCAGAGCGGGCATCGAGCAGATGCCCGCCACCAAGGGTACGGATGCACGCAAGGGACCGAAGAAGCGCCGGCGACCCCCCACCGCTCGAAGAACAGGAGAGGGGCCAATAGTGCGAAACCCGCTTTCCAAGCCGTTTGCCGATCCAGAAGGACAGCCAGTCCCCCAGTGCCGCGCCAATGGCGGCGGCAAGCCATCACGAAATTCCGGTTCCTCTCAGCAGCGCCACGCGGGCTAACGCTGATTATCGTATGGCCGGCCTGCAGCGCGAATCGCGCTGCTGGCTCGCCCAGGTTCGGCCATCGTCAATCGCCAGATCACGCACGATCAGCACGGGATGGAGCCGGTGAACGACAGCGCAGGGTTCGGCGTCGTTTTGGCCTTCGGCCTATTGGTGCTCAATTGGCTGGCGATCCGCTATATCGATGTTGTCGCCTGGCTGGCGAGCTTCTGATGCGCACGCCGTTCCACCCCGGTGCGAGGAACGGGAGAGCACCAAGGACGGCGACGAAATAGCAGGGCGGTACAACCCGCCCCAACCGAAGCCGCGTTCTCGACGACATGGTTACTGTGACAAGACGAACAGGGTATAAGGCTATGAGGCAGCAGACTGGTTGAGGAGCGCCCCACCGTCATGAAGCCGATGAACGAAGAGCATCTCGCGGTTCTACGCAGGCACATGGTCGAGATGATTGCAATTCACACCGATCTTGCAAGCGAAGAACTTGGCAAGGCGGCGCTCGATGAGCGGGTATTGGCGGCGATGAGGCGGATACCGCGGCATCTCTTCGTGCCAGCATCAGTTGCGCCTTATGCCTACCAAGACATGCCGCTGCCGATCGGCT
>NZ_JAMYLU010000042.1:0-22489 GCF_040318135.1 Mesorhizobium sp. M1295 | reverse complement strand
CGAGGCGCCCCCCTCTGGCCTGCCGGCCATCTCCCCCACACGGGGGGAGATCAGTCAATCCGCGAACGGCCGCATCTTCGCCTCGCCGCTGGCCCGCCGCATCGCCAAGGAAGCCGGTGTCGATGTGTCGGCGGTGACGGGCTCCGGCCCGCATGGTCGCGTGGTCAGGGCCGATGTCGAGGCCGCAATTTCCAGTGGCGGCGCCAAGGCGGCACCAGCAGCAAAAGCAGCGCCCGCCGGTGCTCCGGCACCTGCGGCAGCAGCACCCAAGCCAATGTCCGACGAGCAGGTGCTCAAACTGTTTGCCGAAGGCTCCTACGAGCTGGTCCCCCACGACAATATGCGCAAGACAATTGCGCGGCGGCTGGTCGAGGCCAAGACCACCATCCCGCATTTCTATCTGACGCTCGACTGCGAGCTCGACGCACTTCTGGCCCTGCGCACGCAGATCAATGCGGCCGCCCCGGTGAAGAAGACCGAGAAGGGGGAAACGCCGGCCTATAAGCTTTCCGTCAATGACATGGTCATCAAGGCTCTGGCCATGGCGCTGATGGCGGTGCCGGATGCCAATGCGTCGTGGACAGAAAACGCCATGGTCAACCACAAGCATGCCGATGTCGGTGTTGCAGTGTCGATCCCCGGCGGCTTGATCACGCCAATCATCCGGCGTGCCGACGAAAAGACGCTGTCCGTTATCTCCAACGAGATGAAGGATCTTGCCGGCCGCGCCCGCAGCCGCAAGCTGAAGCCGGAAGAATATCAGGGCGGCACCACGGCAGTGTCCAATCTCGGCATGTTCGGCATCAAGGATTTTTCTGCCGTCATCAACCCACCGCATGCGACGATCCTGGCGGTCGGCGCCGGAGAGCAACGCGCGGTGGTCAAGAACGGCGAGATCAAGATCGCCACGATCATGTCGGTGACGTTGTCGACCGATCACCGCGCCGTCGACGGTGCGCTCGGCGCCGAGCTGCTCGTCGCCTTCAAACGCATGGTCGAAAACCCGATGGGCATGCTGGTCTAAGAGAAGGGAACAGGGCGGTGCGGAAATTCTTCACCAGCCTTTTTGCCTTCTTTCTTTCCGGTTTGGCCGGCGGATTGGTGGCGCAGTGGCTCGCCGTCGCAACCAATGCCGACGTAGAGTACATCCTTGTGTTTATGATCTCGGCTCTCGTCACCGTCCTCGTGACGGTCGCGTTCTTCATCGCACAATTCATGTCGGACCCACGACGGGCAACAAAGCTGACGGCGACCATAGGGGTAGCGTTTTTTGTGCTCGTTGGAGTTTCCCTGATCGGCTGGACTTTCTCCCAGCCCCCAGGCAAGAGCCAATGGTCGGGCGATCTTCCCATAGTCGCGGGTCTCGTCCTGCCGGGCATCGCTACGGTGCTGGTCCAGTGGCTTTTCGTGCGCTGGCGATTGGCGCGCTCGCAACCAGGTTTCGGCGGGGCAGGCACATGAAGACGGTCCTCTGCTACGGCGATTCGCTTACTTGGGGCTATGACGCGGCAAACCTCGGCCGACATCCGCTGGAAGATCGCTGGCCGAGCGTGCTGCAGGCGGCATTGGGCAGCGGCGTCGAGGTCATCGCCGAAGGCCTGAATGGCCGAACCACCGCCTTCGACGATCACTTGGCCGGAGCGGACCGCAATGGCGCAAGGCTGTTGCCAACGATCCTGACGACTCATGCGCCGATCGATTTGATCGTCATCATGCTCGGCGCCAACGATATGAAGCCGTGGATTCACGGCAATCCGGTCGCGGCCAAACAAGGCGTGCAACGCCTGATCGATATTGTGCGCGGTCATGATTACCCGTTCGATTGGCCGGCGCCGCAGATCCTGATCGTCGCGCCGCCCGTAGTCAGCCGCACGGAAAACGCCGAGTTCAAGGAAATGTTCGCCGGCGGAGATGACGCGTCAAAGCGGCTGGCGCCGCAATATTCCGCCCTTGCCGACGAGGCCGGCTGCGGCTTCTTCAATGCGGGCACGGTGGCCGAAACGACGCCGCTGGACGGCGTCCACCTTGACGCGGAAAACACGCGGAGCATCGGGCAAGCGCTGGCGCCGCTCGTGCGCGTCATGCTGGAATTGTGAAGGAGAAAAGCCGTGGCTGAGAACTACGACGTCATCATCATCGGCTCCGGCCCCGGCGGCTATGTCACTGCAGTGCGTTCGGCGCAGCTTGGCTTCAAGACGGCGATTGTCGAGCGCGAGCACTTGGGCGGCATCTGCCTCAACTGGGGCTGCATTCCGACCAAAGCGCTGCTGCGCTCGGCCGAGATCATGCACTATTCGGATCATCTGAAGGATTACGGCCTGAAGATCGACGGCAAGGTCAGCGTCGACACCGCCGCCGTCGTCGATCGCTCGCGAAAGGTCTCGCTGCGGCTCAACGGCGGCGTCGGCTTCCTGATGAAGAAGAACAAGGTCGACGTCATCTGGGGCGAAGCCAAACTGACGAAACCCGGCGAGATCGTCGTGTCGAAATCGTCGAAGAAGCCGATGGAGCCGCAGCCGCCGGCGCCCAAGAGCGTCAAAGGCGAGGGCACCTACACCGCCAAGCACATCATCCTGGCGACCGGAGCCAGGCCGCGCGCATTGCCCGGCATCGAACCGGACGGCAAGTTGATCTGGACCTATTTCGAGGCGATGGTGCCGAAAGAGATGCCGAAGTCGCTGCTGGTGATGGGCTCGGGCGCCATCGGCATCGAGTTCGCCTCGTTTTACCGCACTATGGGCGCAGAGGTGACGGTGGTTGAATTGCTGCCGGCTGTGATGCCGGTCGAGGACGCCGAAGTGTCGAAGTTTGCGCAAAAGCAGTTCGAGAAGCAGGGCATGAAGATCATCCTCGATGCCAAGGTGACCAAGGTCGAGAAGGGCGCCAATTCGGTCACCGCGCATGTCGAGATGAAGGACGGCAAGGTCGAGAAGATCACCGCCGACCGCATGATTTCAGCCGTCGGGGTACAGGGCAATATCGAAAATCTCGGCCTCGAGGCGCTCGGCGTGAAGACCGAACGCGGTTGCATCGTCGTCGACGGCTACGGCAAGACCAACGTGCCCGGCATCTATGCCATCGGCGATGTCGCCGGACCGCCGATGCTCGCCCACAAGGCCGAGCATGAGGGCGTGGTGTGTGTGGAAAAGATTGCCAATTTCGCCGGCGTGCATGCCATCGACAAGCTGAAGATCCCGGGCTGCACCTATTGCAATCCGCAAGTCGCCTCGGTCGGACTGACGGAAGCCAAAGCGAAAGCCGATGGCAAGGACATCCGCGTCGGCCGCTTCCAGTTCGCCGCAAACGGCAAGGCGATTGCGCTGGGCGAAGACCAAGGCTTCGTCAAGACCATTTTCGACAAGAAGACCGGCCAGTTGCTGGGTGCCCACATGGTTGGCGCAGAAGTAACCGAACTGATCCAGGGCTTCGTCGTGGCTATGAACCTGGAAACCACCGAGGAAGAGCTGATGCACACAATCTTCCCGCACCCGACGCTGTCGGAGATGATGAAGGAGAGTGTTCTCGACGCCTATGGCCGTGCGCTGAACGCATGATAAATTGGCTGCGCGAGACTCACACATGTATGTCAAGGAACTCGACGGCAAGGTAATTCGTTTCCGGATGCATTCATCACCACAGGAGAGGGCATATGGACGTGAACGGCGTGGGCTGGGTAGCAGCCATCATCATCGGCGGTTTGGCAGGCTGGTTTGCCGAGATGTTCATGAAGAGCAACACCGGCATCTTGATGAACATCATTCTTGGCATCGTCGGCGCGATCGTGCTGAATGCCATCCTGCAGGCGCTCAACATCGGCGCCTTCGGCGCCGGCTGGATCGCCTATCTGATCACCGGTTTCATTGGTGCCTGCCTGCTGATCTGGGTAGGACGCATGGTGCGCCGTTAATTGCTGAACTCATGCCATGCGAAAACGGCTGTGGCGGCATGCGCCGCCGCGGCCTTTTTCTTTGCAGCGAAAAGTCCTAGATGACTTGGGAAAGCGAACGTCGGACAGGCGATCGCGAATGAACCGGATTTCATATGGTCACCGTCCTCGACACGATCGCCAATGCGCCGCGCCTGCGGCATCCCGAAAAGGCGCACAAGCCCGACCAGGATGTGCTGCGCAAGCCCGACTGGATCCGCGTCAAGGCGCCGATGTCGAAAGGCTATGCCGAGACGCGCGAGATCGTGAAGTCGCATAAGCTGGTGACGGTGTGCGAAGAGGCCGGTTGCCCCAACATCGGCGAGTGCTGGGAAAAGAAGCACGCCACCTTCATGATCATGGGCGAGATCTGCACGCGCGCCTGCGCGTTCTGCAACGTGGCTACCGGTATACCGACCGCACTCGATCCCGACGAGCCGGCGCGCGTCGCACACGCCGTCAAGCAAATGGGCCTAAGCCATGTCGTCATCACCTCAGTCGACCGCGACGATCTCGCCGATGGCGGAGCTCAGCACTTTGCCGAGGTCATCCGCGCCATCCGGGCGGCAACGCCTCTGACGACGATCGAAATCCTGACGCCCGACTTCCTGCGCAAGGACGGCGCACTGGAGATCGTCGTGGCGGCCAAGCCCGACGTTTTCAACCATAATCTCGAGACCGTGCCGTCGAACTATCTGACGGTTCGGCCGGGTGCGCGCTATTTCCACTCGATCAGGCTCTTGCAGCGAGTCAAGGAACTCGACCCCTCGATCTTCACCAAGTCCGGCATCATGGTTGGCCTTGGCGAGGAGCGGAACGAAATCCTGCAACTGATGGACGATCTGCGTTCGGCCAATGTCGACTTCATGACCATCGGCCAATATCTTCAGCCGTCGAAGAAGCACCATCCGGTGATCCGCTTTGTCACACCGGAGGAGTTCAAGTCTTTCGAGACGATCGGCCGGACCAAGGGCTTCCTGCTGGTGGCGTCGAGCCCGCTGACGCGCTCGTCGCACCATGCCGGCGACGATTTCGCCAGGTTGCGCGCGGCGCGCGAAGCGTTTCTCAGGAAGTCCGCCTAACAAACTGGTTTCATGCCACAATTCGAAGCCCATCGCCGCGTCGCGCATACGCCTGAACAGATGTTCGCTCTGGTCGCGGATATCGAATCCTATCCGCAATTCCTGCCGCTTTGCGAGGCACTTACGGTTCGTTCGCGCAAGGAACGCGACGGACGCACGCTGCTCATCGCCGACATGAGCATTGGCTACAAGGCGATCCGCGAGACTTTCACCACGCAGGTGCTGCTGAAGCCTGACGAGAACGCCATCGACGTCAAATATATCGACGGCCCGTTCAAATATCTGAGCAATGTCTGGCGCTTCGACCCGGCGGACGGCGGTGGTTGCAACGTCTGCTTCTTTATCGACTATGAGTTCAAGAGCCGCATTTTGGGTGCGCTCATGGGAACCATGTTCGACCGCGCCTTCCGCATGTTCTCCGAGGCGTTCGAGAAACGCGCCGAAATCATCTACGGCACGCCATCGGCGGCCTGATCCGCAGCGAGCGCGCGCAGACCCAGTTCAAGCGCATGCCGGACCGTTTCCCGGCGGATGAAATCACGGCCCTTGTCGGCGAACAGCTGGCATTCGCTGACCACCGGCCGGCCAGCCACGGCAACGCCGAACCAGACCAGGCCGACAGGTTTTTCCGCTGAGCCACCGCCCGGACCGGCGATGCCGGTCACCGCGAGCGCAAGCCCGGCGGGCGAATGGGCCAAGGCGCCGGCCGCCATCTCCACCGCAGTCTCGCGCGAGACCGCCCCGTTCGCCTCGAGTGTAACGGCCGAGACGCCGAGCATCTCGGTCTTGGCCTGGTTGGAATAGGTGATGAAGCCGCGATCGACCACAGTGGAAGAGCCGGCAATGTCGGTCAGCGTGGCGATGATCATGCCGCCGGTGCAGCTCTCCGCCGTCGCCAGCATGATGCCGCGCTGCTGGCAGGCCTGAAGCAGGGCATCTGCGAGATCGCTATTGCTCATTCGGGGACATCCCCTGGAAACACAACGCTGGCGGTCGCGATGGCCGCTATGCCTTCCTCACGGCCGACGAAGCCGAGCTTCTCATTGGTTGTCGCCTTGATCGAGATGCGGTCGCGCGAAATTCGCAACATTGCGGAAAGCGTTTCGGTCATGGCCTCGCGATGCGGGCCGACGCGCGGCGCCTCGCAAACCAATGTGATGTCGGCGTTGGCGATGCGCCCGCCGCGCTCGCGCACCAGCTTCGCTGCGTGTTCGACGAAGATGCGTGAAGCGGCCCCTTTCCACTGCGGGTCGGAGGGCGGGAAATGCGTGCCGATGTCACCGGCGCCGCAGGTGGCGAGCAGGGCGTCGGTCAAGGCGTGGAGACCGACATCGGCATCCGAATGGCCGGACAATTTCCTGTCGTGCGGAATAGCGACACCGCACAGGGTGACATGGTCGCCGGGCTCGAAGGCATGGACGTCGTAGCCGTTGCCGGTTCGGATGTCCGGAAAACGTGAGGCGCTGGAAAGCCGCTGATCCGCCATCGCAATATCCCGTGCCCAGGTCAGTTTGACATTGTCCGGCGAGCCGGGAACGATCTTCACCGGAATATGCGCCCATTCGGCGATTGCCGCATCGTCGGTGAAATCCGCCTTGCCCAATTGATGAGCCTTTTCGTGCGCGGCCAGGATCGGCCAGAACGGAAAGCCTTGTGGTGTCTGTGCGGCACGGAGCCCGGCCCTGGACACTGTTTCGCCGCTCATGCCTTCGGCCGTTTCGCGCTTCAGCGTATCGGCAACGGGCAAAGCAGGCAGCGCTCCCTGGCGCTCTTCAACGGCGGCGATCGTGCGATCTATCAGTTCCGCATCGACAAACGGCCGAGCCGCATCATGGATCAGGACCCGGCCCGGCGCATGGCTTCTCAACGCCAGCAGTCCAAGCCGGACGGACTCCTGCCGTGACGTACCGCCGATCACAGCGACGACACGGTCGGCGTTCGCGCCGGCGGCGCGGCGGAAAAGCGCGCCGTCTTCGGCATGGATAGCAACGACGACAGGTCCAATTTTCGGATGCGTCAGAAAGGCGTCGAGCGTGCGTGCGATAACGGCGCCGCCGCCAATCTGCTGGTACTGCTTCGGCCCATTGGCCTGCCCCGCGCGCGCGCCGCGCCCGGCAGCAACGATGACCACGGCGACCTTGTCGTCGGCAGCTGGCTTTTCGCTGACATGTCTCATGCCGAGACGCTTAGCGCATGATCCTGAAAAGTGGTATCGCTTTCACAAGACCTAGGATTGATGCCGTCCGGCGATCCATATTTTTCCCAAATGCGCCTTAATGTCACGACATTGCGCGTTGCACATTGCCGTCGTTCTGGCTAGAGAATGTGCAGCAATCGAAGGTGCTTGGTTTTTGTGCATGCCTGATGTGACCAAATTGGCTTCGCCGCTGGAGGTGGGTGGCGTGAGAATCCGCAACCGCGTGTTTCTCGCGCCGATGTCGGGCATTACCGACGAACCGTTCCGGCAGCGCGCCCATGCGCATGGCGCCGGGCTGGTTGTATCGGAAATGGTGGCGAGCGGCGAGCTTGCAAAGGGCAGGGCTGGCTCGGGCCTGCGCATCCGTCATTCCGGGCTGCCTGTCCACATGGTCCAGCTTGCCGGCCGCGACGCGGTGCACATGGCCGAGGGCGCACGAATCGCAGCCGGCGAAGGCGCCGACATCATCGACATCAACATGGGCTGTCCGGCCAAGAAGGTGACGGGCGGCTATGCCGGTTCGGCACTGATGCGAGACCTCGACCACGCGCTGTCGCTGATCGAAGCGGTAGTCGGCGCGGTCGACGTGCCGGTCACGGTCAAGATGCGGCTTGGCTGGGACGAGAGCGCGCTCAACGCGCCGATGCTGGCGCGACGCGCCGAGCAGGCCGGCGTCAGGATGGTGACGGTGCACGGCCGCACACGTTGCCAGTTCTATCAGGGCACGGCCGACTGGCGTGCCATCGCACGCGTCAAGCAGGCCGTCTCCATCCCTGTGGTTGCCAATGGCGATGTCGGCTCGCCGGCAGAGGCAGCCTTGATCCTCGACCAGTCCGGCGCCGACGCGGTGATGATCGGCCGTGCGCACTATGGCGCGCCGTGGACTGCCGGCAGCATTGTAGCGGCCGCGCTGGCCGAGCCAGTATCCGGCATGCCGGACAGCCCGCAAGCGCTGACCGACTACGTCATTGCCCATTACGAAGACATGCTGACGCTCTATGGCGCCGAAAGCGGATTGCGCCAGGCGCGCAAGCATCTCGGCTGGTATCTCGACCGCCATGCCGTCACAAGCGATGACTGGCGCAAGGCCATCCTCACGTCTTTCGAGCCTGGGCGGGTCATTGCCTTGCTGCGCGACATGTTTTCAAGCGCTCCCGAAGCGCCGAATCTGCGGAGTGCGGCATGAACGCCACCGTCACACAGAGCACGGACATGGCGGACGCCGCGCATATTGTGCTCAACACAATTCGTCGGCCGGTGATCATGGTCGATCCGCAAGGCTTCATCACCTTCGCCAATGCCGATGCCGAGGATTTTTTCCGCTCGAGCGCCACGATGCTCGCCCGCAACACGCTGCACAAGCTCATTCCTTTCGGCAGTCCGCTGCTGACGCTTGTCGACCAGGTGCGCGAGCGCCGTGCGCCGGTGAACGAATACCGGGTGGACGTGTCGTCGCCGCGTCTCGGCATCGAGAAGGTGGTCGATCTCTACGTCGCGCCGGTGACGGAATTTCCAGGCTCCGTCGTGGTGATGTTCCAGGAACGCTCAATGGCCGACAAGATCGACCGGCAGATGACGCATCGCGGTGCGGCGCGCTCGGTCACCGGCCTTGCCGCGATGCTTGCCCATGAGATCAAGAACCCGCTGTCCGGCATTCGTGGCGCCGCGCAGCTGCTAGAACTGTCGGCGTCCGATGAGGATCGCGCGCTGACGCGTTTGATCACCGACGAGACCGACCGCATTGTCTCGCTGGTCGACCGCATGGAGGTGTTTTCGGACGAGCGGCCGATCGACCGCTACCCCGTCAACATCCATGTCGTGCTCGACCATGTCAAAGCAATCGCCAAGAACGGTTTTGCCAAGCGGATCAAGATATTAGAGGACTATGATCCATCATTGCCTCCGGTTTTTGCCAATCGCGACCAGCTCATCCAGGTGTTCCTCAATCTGGTAAAAAATGCCGCCGAGGCGATCGGCAGCGATCCGCAGGGCGAGATCATGCTGTCGACCGCCTTCCGCCCGGGCATCCGTGTTTCCGTGCCCGGAACGCAGGACCGGGTGTCGCTGCCATTGGAATTCTGCGTGCGCGACAACGGTTCGGGTGTCTCCGAGGATATCCTGCCGATCCTGTTCGATCCCTTCATCACCACCAAGCCGAACGGCTCCGGTCTCGGTCTGGCGCTGGTCGCAAAGATCGTCGGCGAGCATGGCGGCATCATTGAATGCGAATCGACGCCGCGCGGGACCACCTTCCGCATCCTGATGCCGGCGTGGAAAGAAACCCAGTTTGCCGACGACGACGGTGAAGGAGACCGCAAATGACCATTCGCGGCAATATTCTCGTCGCCGACGACGATGCGGCCATCCGCACTGTCCTCAACCAGGCGCTTTCGCGCGTCGGTCACGACGTGCGCGTCACCTCCAATGCCTCAACGCTGTGGCGCTGGGTGGCCGCGGGCGAGGGGGATCTGGTCATCACCGACGTTGTCATGCCTGACGAGAACGCCTTCGACATGCTACCGCGCATCAAGAAGGCGCGACCGGAACTGCCGGTCATCGTCATGAGTGCGCAGAACACGTTCATGACGGCGATCCGGGCCTCCGAAACCGGAGCCTATGAATATCTGCCAAAACCGTTCGACCTGACGGAGCTGCTCAACATCGTCAATCGGGCGCTTTCCGAGCCGCGGCGGCCCAAGATCGATACGCGTGCCGACGAGCCGCCTGAAACGATGCCGCTGGTCGGCCGCTCGGCGGCCATGCAGGACATCTACCGCATGCTGGCGCGAATGATGCAGACCGACCTGACGGTGATGATCTCAGGCGAATCGGGTACCGGCAAGGAACTGGTGGCGCGCGCGCTGCATGAATATGGCCGTCGTCGTGGTGGCCCCTTCGTCGCGATCAACATGGCGGCGATCCCGCGCGACCTGATCGAATCGGAACTATTCGGGCACGAGAAGGGCGCCTTTACCGGCGCACAGAGCCGCTCCACTGGCCGTTTCGAGCAGGCCGAAGGCGGCACGCTGTTCCTCGACGAGATCGGCGATATGCCGATGGAAGCGCAGACGCGGCTTCTGCGTGTGTTGCAGCAGGGCGAATACACCACGGTCGGCGGCCGCACGCCGATCAAGACCGACGTGCGCATCGTCGCTGCCACCAACAAGGACCTGCGCACGCTGATCAATCAGGGGCTTTTCCGCGAGGACCTGTTCTACCGCTTGAACGTTGTGCCGCTCAGGCTGCCGGCGCTGCGCGAGCGATCGGAGGACATTCCGGACCTCGTCCGGCACTTCTTCAAGCTCGGCGCCAGTGAAGGCCTGCAGACCAAGCGCATTTCCACCGGCGGCATCGAGCTGATGAAGCGCTACCCATGGCCTGGCAACGTGCGCGAACTCGAAAACCTCATCCGCAGGCTGGCTGCACTGTATTCGCAGGACGAGATATCCGCCGAGATCATCGAGGCGGAGTTGAAGACTGGCGAAAGGCCTGTCGTTCCAGGTGGCGGCAACCTCATTCCCGACGACCTTTCCATCGGCCAGGCGGTGGAGCATTTCCTGCAACGCTATTTTGCCTCGTTTGCCGGCGACTTGCCGCCGGCCGGCCTCTATCAGCGAATCCTCTCCGAGGTCGAGTATCCACTGGTCCTCGCCTCTATGACTGCAACGCGCGGCAACCAGATCAAGGCCGCCGAACTGCTAGGACTCAACCGCAACACGCTGCGCAAGAAGATTCGCGAACTCGGCGTCAACGTCTACAAGTCCTCCAGGCAGGTCTAGACGAACCCCTTACGAGCGCTTTCCAGGGGATCGATCGCCGAAAGATTTCCGTCTCGGCCACACTTGTTGCATAATCGCCACAATGCGTTGCATACATCCGACGCAATCACTGGCTCTAGACGGCGACATGGCTCTGCACGCACCGACACTGAGCAAACCGCTTTTCAGCACTTCCGGCGCGCGAGACGGTCGCCGGCTGCTTGCGCTGCCCGGCGTGGTCGCCATTGCCGGTGCGCTGGTGACGGCGGCGATCTCCTTCGCCATTCTGGTTGGCGCCACGCCGATCACGCCCGACGCGCGGACGACGCTGGCGCTGATCGCGCTTAACGCCGCGTTCGTGCTGTTTCTGATCTTGCTGGTCGGCCGCGAAGTGCATCGCATCCTGATGGCACGCCGGCACGGCAAGGCTGCGTCGCGCCTGCATGTGCGCATCGTGGCGATGTTTGCGCTGGTCGCCGCCATCCCCGCGATCATGGTGGCGATCATCGCGTCGATCACGCTCGACATCGGCCTCGACCGCTGGTTCGAGATCCGCACCAAGACGATCGTCAATTCGTCGTTGTCGATCGCCGACGCCTATGTGCAGGAAAACGCACGAAATCTTCAGGGCACGACGTTGTCGATGGCTTACGACCTCGACGCTTCGCGCACGCTTTACGGCCTCGATCGGACCGGCTTCCTTGACCTCATGAACAAGGAGGCGGTTGGACGCTCCCTGGCACACGCAGCACTCATCAAGCCCGATGGTTCCTTCGTCATGAGCGCCAAGACCGACGCGGACTTTGCCATGCCGGAGCCGCCGGAGGGCGCTGTGGCAAGCGCTGCCAACGGCAAGCCGGTGCTGATCGAGCCGCGCACCCGTAACATCATGGGGGCCATCGTCAAGCTGCGCGAGATCGACGGGCTCTATCTCTACACCATTCGCCTCGTCGATCCCGAGGTGATCAAGGCACGACAGATCGTCAAATCCAACACCGCAGAATATCGCGGTCTCGAAGACAATCGCCGCACCTCGCAAGTGGCTTTCGCGCTTCCCTATCTGTCGCTGACGCTGATCATCATCCTGTCCGCCATCTGGACCGGCATTGCGGTGGCCGACCGCCTGGTGCGGCCGATTCGTCAGCTCATCGGCGCGGCCGACGAGGTCGCTACCGGCAATCTCGATGTGGCCGTGCCAGTCCGCCCCTCCGATGGCGACGTCGCCTCGCTCGGCGACACCTTCAACAAGATGCTGATGGAGCTGAAATCGCAGCGCAACGAGATCCTGTCGGCCAAGGATCTGATCGACGAGCGGCGGCGCTTTTCGGAGGCTGTGCTTGCCGGCGTCACCGCCGGGGTCATCGGCGTCGATCCATATGGCATCGTCACCATCGTCAATCGTTCCGCCGAAACGATGCTGGCCATATCCGCCACCGCGGCGCTTGGGCAGAACCTTTCCGCCGTGCTACCGCATGTCGGCCGCGTCTTCGAGATCGGCCGCAAGTCGGGCAAGCCGGTCTATCGCGAACAGGTCACCTTCTATCGTGCCGGCACCGAACGGACCTTCAACGTGCAGATCACGATTGAAGCCGGCGACGACGGTTCGGAGGATAAATCCTACGTCGTGACAGTCGACGACATTACCGATCTGGTCCAGGCACAGCGTTCCTCTGCATGGGCCGACGTGGCGCGGCGCATCGCCCACGAGATCAAGAACCCGCTGACGCCGATCCAGCTTTCGGCCGAGCGTATCAAGCGCCGTTACGGCAAGGTCATCACCGAGGACCGTGAGGTTTTCGATCAATGCACCGACACCATCATCCGGCAAGTGGAGGACATCGGCCGCATGGTCGACGAGTTCTCGGCGTTCGCCCGCATGCCGAAACCAGAAATGAAGGCCATCGATCTGCGCGATTCGTTGCGGGAGGCCTCGTTCCTGGTCGAAGTGAGCCGCGCCGACATCATCTTCGAGCGCGTCTTCGGCAATGAGCCGCTCAAAGGCACGTTCGACAGCCGCCTGATGGCGCAGGCTTTCGGCAACGTCATCAAGAATGCTGCCGAAGCTATCGACGGACTTGATGCAGAGGATCGTCCGCACGGCATAATCCGGATTCAAGCCGGGCGTCAGAATGGCGCGATTCGAATCGACGTCATTGACAACGGCAGGGGCTTGCCGCGCGAAAACCGGCAGCGCTTGCTCGAGCCTTACATGACGACACGCGAGAAAGGCACCGGGCTTGGCCTCGCTATCGTCAAGAAGATCGTGGAGGACCATGGCGGGCGACTCGAATTGCACGATGCACCAGCGGAATTCCACGATGGGCGGGGTGCGATGATCAGCATCATCCTGCCGGTTGCCGCCACCGTTCCGATACGCGGCGAAAGCAAGACGGAACACGAAAAAGAAACTGAAAAGGTCGGTAATGGCGTCTGATATTCTCATCGTCGACGACGAGGAAGACATCCGCGAACTCGTCGCCGGTATCCTGAGCGACGAAGGTCACGAAACCCGCACGGCGTTTGACGCCGACAGCGCGCTGGCGGTGGTTGCCGACCGGGCACCCAGGCTGATCTTCCTCGACATCTGGCTGCAGGGTTCGCGGCTCGATGGCCTCGCTTTGCTGGACGAGATCAAGACGATGCACCCGAACCTGCCGGTGGTGATGATCTCGGGCCACGGCAATATCGAAACGGCAGTCTCGGCCATCCGCCGCGGCGCCTATGATTTTATCGAAAAGCCGTTCAAGGCCGACAGGCTGATCCTTATTGCCGAACGGGCGCTTGAAACGTCCAAATTGAGACGCGAGGTTTCGGATCTCAAGCTGCGCAGCGGCGAGACTTTTGACCTCATCGGCATGTCGTCGGCAATGAGCCAATTGCGCCAGACCATCGAGCGCGTCGCGCCGACCAACAGCCGCGTCATGATTATCGGCCCCTCCGGCTCGGGCAAGGAACTGGCGGCGCGCGCCATCCACGCACTGTCGGCGCGCAAGAGTGCACCGTTTGTGACGCTGAGTGCCGCCAACATCACGCCTGAGCGTATGGAGATCGAGTTGTTCGGCACCGAATCGAACGGCGTCGAACGCAAGGTCGGTGCGCTGGAGGAGGCCCATCGCGGCATTCTCTACATCGATGAAGTGGCCGACATGCCGCGTGAGACGCAAAACAAGATCCTGCGCGTGCTGGTCGAACAGCAGTTCGAGCGGGTAGGGGGCACCAAGCGGGTCAAGGTCGACGTACGCATCATCTCGTCGACCTCGCAGAACCTGGAAGCCATGATCGCCGACGGCCGTTTCCGTGAGGACCTTTATCATCGCCTGGCCGTGGTTCCGGTCATGGTGCCGGGACTGGCCGAGCGTCGCGAGGACATTCCTTATCTGGTCGACAATTTCATGAAGCAGATCGCTCGCCAGGCCGGCATCAAGCCGCGCCGCATCGGCGACGACGCGCTGGCGGTGCTGCAGGCGCACAACTGGCCGGGCAACGTTCGGCAGTTGCGCAACAATGTCGAGCGCCTGATGATCCTGGCGCGCGGCGACGATGTCGATGCGCCGATCACCGCCGACCTCCTGCCAGCCGAGATCGGCGACGTCATGCCGCGCACTCCAACCAAGTCCGATCAGCACATAATGGCACTGCCGCTGCGTGAAGCACGCGAACAATTCGAGAAGGACTATCTGATCGCCCAGATCAACCGTTTTGGCGGCAACATCTCGAAGACGGCAGAGTTTATCGGCATGGAACGCTCTGCACTGCACCGCAAGCTGAAGTCGCTGGGCGTCTGAGAGCCAAACCAGCCGTGGCCCACGCAATTACCGGTTACGGCGGTCGTGGAATCGCATAAGAGCACTGCAGCGCCGCGCGTCTTTGGGACGCACAAAGGAGGCTGTAGCATTTTGATTTTTGCGCATGATCCTTTCCGAAATCGATTCCGATTTTCGGGCTCATGCGCTGACTTCTCCAGGGGTTATCCATGCCGCGCATTGCCTATGTGAACGGACGCTATGTCGCTCACGCCGAAGCTTCCGTGCACATCGAGGACCGTGGCTATCAATTCGCCGACGGCGTCTACGAGGTCTGCGAGGTGGCGCGGGGCTTCATCGTCGACATGCCGCGCCATCTCGCCCGATTGAACCGCTCGCTCACCGAACTCTCGATCGACTGGCCGATCACGCGCGGCGTGCTGCCGCTCGTCATGGGCGAGGTGGTGCGCCGCAACCATGTCGTCGACGGCCTGGTCTATGTCCAGGTGACACGCGGTGTCGCCAGCCGTGAGTTTTTCTTCCCGCCGGCGGGCACGAAGCCGTCGCTGGTGGTGACTGCCAAAAAAGCCGATCCTGCAGCTGCCGCGAAGCGGGCCGAGAGCGGGATCCGGGTTATCACGGTGCCGGAGAACCGGTGGGATCGGGTCGATATCAAGTCGGTCGGCCTGTTGCCGAACGTGCTGGCCAAACAGAAAGCCAAGGAAGCAGGCGCCCAGGAGGCGTGGTTCGTCGATGTTGACGGCACCGTCAAGGAAGGTGGATCGTCGAACGCCTGGATCATCACCAGGGACGGCGTGCTGGTGACGCGGCCGGCCGAGCATGGCATCCTGCGCGGTATCACCCGCACGACACTGTTCGATGTCGCCGCCAAGCTCGGCCTGAAGATCGAGGAGCGCGGCTTTTCGGTTGCCGAGGCCAAGGCCGCGCGCGAGGTTTTCATCAGCTCCGCGACCACGATCGCCATGCCGGTGGTGGCAATCGATGGCGCTCCCGTCGCCAACGGCCACCCGGGCTCGATAACAGTTTCACTACGGCGGGCCTTTTTTGACGTTGCGGAAAAAAGTCCAGCCTGATAACCGCACAGATGGAATGAACATCAATATATCTCGTTCTGCTTGTCGTTACTGACGGCAAGATGGTGTTTGCGTGCTTGACATGTGCCAGCTAATTTGGCGCATTGGCTTGCAAACCGAAGGGGATCGGCGAAAGACAAGAACAATGGCGGAACGATCGCAAAATCTTCAGGACCTGTTCCTGAATTCAGTTCGCAAGAGCAAAAACCCACTCACCATCTTTCTCATCAACGGCGTGAAGCTGACCGGCGTGGTCACTTCGTTCGACAATTTCTGCGTTCTGCTGCGTCGCGACGGCCATTCCCAGCTCGTCTACAAGCACGCCATTTCCACGATCATGCCGAGCCAGCCGGTTCAGATGTTCGATGGTGAGGAAAGCCAGGGCGCCTGATTGGCACGTGAGAAAGACGCGGACCGCAGCGTTCGCGGAAAACCAGCACATCAGACCGGGACAGAGGCCAACGGTCCGACCCGGGCGGTGGTCATCGTGCCGGTGCTTACCCGGCAGCCGCGTGGCAACGACGACACCAATCGTCCGCGCCTGACCCGTTCCGCCGAGGCCCGTCGCGACGAGGCGGTCGGCCTCGCCAGCGCCATCGACCTTGACCTGGTCCACACGGCAGTGGTGACCGTCAACGATCCACGCCCGGCGACCTTGCTCGGCAGCGGCAAGGTCGCGGAGTTCGCCGAGATCGTCAAAGAGGGGCACGCGGAAGTGGTCATTGTCGATCATCCGCTGACACCGGTACAGCAGCGCAATCTCGAAAAAGAGTTGAACGCCAAGGTGCTCGACCGCACCGGGCTGATCCTGGAGATTTTCGGCGAGCGCGCCCGCACCAAGGAAGGCACGCTGCAGGTCGACCTTGCCCATCTCAACTACCAGAAGGGCCGCCTTGTGCGGAGCTGGACCCACCTTGAGCGCCAGCGCGGCGGCGCCGGCTTTCTCGGCGGCCCTGGCGAGACGCAGATCGAGTCGGATCGGCGTGTGTTGCAGGACAAGATCACCAAGCTGAAGCATGAGCTCGAAACGGTGCGCCGCACCCGCGACCTGCACCGCGCCAAGCGCAAGAAGGTGCCGTTTCCGGTGGTGGCGATCGTCGGCTACACCAATGCCGGCAAGTCGACGCTGTTCAACCGGCTGACCGGAGCAGGGGTGCTGGCGGAAGACATGCTGTTTGCCACGCTCGACCCGACGCTGCGCCGCGTGCGCCTGCCGCACGGAACGCCGGTCATCCTTTCCGATACGGTCGGCTTCATTTCCGACCTGCCAACGCATCTGGTCGCGGCCTTCAGGGCGACACTGGAGGAAGTGGTCGAGGCAGACCTCGTCATTCATCTGCGCGATATCTCCGACCCCGATACGGCCGCACAGGCCGAAGATGTCGAGCGCATCCTTGCCGATCTCGGCGTTGATGCCCGCGATAGCAAGCGCGTCATCGAAGTGTGGAACAAGATCGACCGGCTCGACGAGGGCAACCGCGCGCGGCTGCTTGCCGATGGTGCTGACGGCAGGAAGGCGCCGCCTATCGCCATATCGGCGGTTACCGGCGAAGGCATCGATGCGCTGAAGGCGATCATCGAGACGATGATGTCGGGCGAACTGGAGACGTTCACCGTCACGCTCAAGCCCGACCAACTCGGCGTCGTCGACTGGCTTTACCGCAACGGCGACATCGTCTCGCGTGATGACAATGAGGATGGCAGCGTGACCATCGCGCTCAAGGCCACACACAGTGCTCGACAAGAGATAGAAAGCCGATTGCGACGTCAAAACAATGGGTAGGGCGTTTATTTCGCGCTTTTTGCCTGCTGCCAGAGCGCTTCCATCTCGTCCAGCGTCGCCTCTTCGAGGCTGTTTCCCGACGCTTGCAGCGCCTGCTCGACATGGTGGAAGCGCGACCGGAATTTTTCGTTGGTGCCGCTGAGTGCCGCTTCGGAATCGATTTTGAGGTGCCGGCCGAGATTGACGATCGCAAACAGCATGTCGCCGAACTCGTCCTTGATCGGTGCGCTGTCGCCTTTGGCCAGCGCTTCGCGTAATTCGCCGATCTCCTCCTCGATCTTTTCGAGGATCGGTGCCGCCTCGCTCCAGTCGAAGCCGACGCGGGCGGCCTTTTCCTGCAGTTTGAGGGCCCGGGTCAGCGCGGGCAGGGCGACCGGCACGCTGTCGAGAAAGCCCTTGCCATGGTCCTCGGGGTCGAGCCCTCGGACGAGGCGGGCGCTGCGCTTCTCCGCTTTTTCCTCCGCTTTGATCTTTTCCCACATGCCCTTCGCCATGCCGGCGCTGCGCGCCTTTTCGTCGCCGAAAACATGCGGGTGGCGGCGGATCATTTTTGTGGTGATGGCCTCGACCACATCGCCGAATGAGAATTCGCCGGCCTCCTCGGCCATTTGCGCGTGGTAGACCACTTGCAACAGGAGATCGCCGAGTTCATCGCGCAGATCGTCCAGGTCGCCCCGCGCGATGGCGTCCGCCACTTCGTAGGCTTCCTCTACCGTGTATGGCGCGATTGTCGAAAAGTCCTGCTCGATATCCCACGGGCAGCCGGTTTCCGGCGCCCGCAGCGCTGCCATGATCTCGATCAGCCGGGAAATGTCTTTCGAGGGTTTCATCTGGGAAACGCTATCCTGTACACGGCTGTGCGGCCAACAGCTTCAGCCGGTGAGGGCGCCTTGTCCACAGATCGGCGGCCAGACCATGATCGTGGAAGCCGGTTTTCGGAAAAGATCATGGTCAAGCAAAAAGTATCAGTCGAGCACGGAGACAATCGCCTTGGCGAGCGCGTCCATGCCGTCCTCGGGCAGGCCGGCAACGTTGATGCGGCTGTCGCCGACCATGTAGATGCCATGCTCGGCGCGCAGCCGCTCGACTTGCGCTTCCGACAGGCCAAGCCGGGAAAACATGCCGCGATGGCTGGCGACGAAATCGAAACGGTCGGAGTTGGACTGCCGCCGCAGCGCTTCGGCGAACTGGACGCGCAGCCGCAGCATGCGCAGGCGCATCTCTTCAAGCTCTGCTTCCCAGTCGGCCCGCAACGTAGCGTCCTCGAGCACCATGCGCACCGCAGCCGCGCCATGGTCCGGCGGCATCGAATACATGGCGCGCGCCGCCGACAACATCTGGCCCATCGCCATATCCGCCTGCGCACCGTCTTTCGCCATGATCAGCGCTGCACCAACGCGGTCGCGATAGACGGCAAAGTTCTTCGAGCAGCTCGAGGCAACGACCATTTCCGGAACTTTCGCCGCCAGCAGGCGCAAGCCGGCGGCATCCGCATCAAGCCCCTCGCCAAAGCCTTGATAGGCGATGTCGACAAAGGGCAGCAGACCACGCTCAACGACGAGATCGGCAACGGCAGCCCATTGCGAGATGTCTAGATTGGCGCCCGTCGGGTTATGGCAACAGCCATGCAACAGCACGACGTCGCCGGAATTCGCGGTTCTCAACGCATCCAGCATGTCGTCGAAGCGAACCGCACCAGAAGCAACGTCGAAATAGGGGTACTCGCGTATCTGCAGGCCAGCGGCGCGCATCACCGGCATGTGGTTCGGCCATGTCGGATCCGATAGCCAGACCGTCGCGTCGGCGCGGGTCCTTTTCAGCAGCTCTGCCACCAGCCGCAGCGCGCCGGAGCCGCCGGGCGCCTGTGCCGCACGAATGCGCGTCATGTCGGCGGTTGGGCCGAACACCAACCTAGCCATTGCCGCGTTGAAGGCGGTATCGCCGGCAAGGCCGAGATAGGTCTTGGTGTCCTGGCCTCGCAGCAGCCGCTTTTCGGCTTCGCGCACCGCGCGCATCACCGGCGTCTTGCCGTCGCGATCCTTATAGACGCCGACCCCAAGATCGACCTTGTCGGGACGCGGGTCGGCGCGATAGAGCCCGATCAAGGCAAGGATCTTGTCGGCGGGCGCGGGCTGGAGATTTTCGAACATCGACAAGGTTCCGTTGGCGGCGGAGTGATACGCAAACCGGCCGTGCTTTGCCAGCGGTTTCATATGCGCCAACTCGGCGCCGGTTTGCCTCGAGGGCGGCCGATACTATCTGCCGGTCGAGGGCAGGCCCGAGATCTCCCAGGACGAGAGCGCGGCGAGCCGAAAAAATTCGGGGAGAGCGGGATTAAAACCCCGACCTGCTCCGTAAACAGGACATGAAACGGCCGATGCCACGCTTCGATATTCTGGGACAGCTCGGCTCGCTGCGCCGCTACGCACGCTCGCTGACGCGCGACAGCGCCGATGCAGAGGATCTGGTGCATGATGCGCTGGTGCGTGCCTATGAGCGACGCGGCAGCTTCCGCTCAGGCGGAAATCTTCGCGTATGGCTGCTGTCAATCGTCCACAATGCGTTCATCGACGGCTTGCGATCCCGCAAATCCGAAGCGGTGCGCATCGAACAGGCCGGCCATCTCACCGAGGCCAGCGTCCAGGCTCCGCAGGAACATTCCGTCCGGCTGGCACAGGTGCGCGACGCTTTTTTCACATTGCCGGAAGAGCAACGTTGCGCGCTGCATCTCGTCGCCATCGAGGGGCTTAGCTACAGCGAGGCGGCCGAGGTTAGCGGCGTGCCGCTTGGCACGCTGATGTCGCGCATCGGCAGGGCGCGTGCGGCACTCCGCGAGATGGAGGACGCGGCACCGGCACGCACGAAAAGCCATCTGAAGATCGTCGGAGGTGGATCATGAACCAACTGCGCGATCCCGTCACCGACACCGATCTCGACGCCTATGTCGACGATCAGCTGGACGTTGCTCGTCGCATCGAGGTCGAGGCGTTCCTTTCGGCTCGCCCGGAAGCGGCCGCGCGGGTGATGACTGATCTGAGGACGCGTGACGAGCTGCGCGTGGCGCTTGCCGGATCGAAAGGCATGGCGCGGCCGGCGACGGCTGATGCGGCACGGCGGCTGGAGCGGGGGTTAGCGCGCGGCCGTGTCCTTGGTGCTTTGCAGCGCGCGGCGGCTGTCGCTGTTTTCGTCGCCGCCGGCTGGCTTGCGAACGGGCTCATCGGACCGATATCGGTGACGGAAGTCGTCGCTTCGACCCATCCGCCCGCCTATGTGGAGGACGCAGTCCGGGCGCATCGGACGACGCTCGTGCGCGAGGCGATGTCGTCACAACTCGAGGCGCCCGGCTACAATGCCGACGAAATCCGCGCCGCCACGGCGATCGTCATGCCATCGCTGCCAACGGACTGGACGGTCCGTGACGTGCAGATCTACCCATCGCAGTTCGGCCCGAGCGTCGAGATGGCTGTCGAGACAAAAGAGATGGGGCTGCTCTCGCTGTTCGCCATCCGGCCCGGAACATTCGACGTCGTCAAGCCGACTGTCGTTCCGTCGGGCGAGGTTTCCTCGGCCTATTTCCAGATCGGCGAGGTCGCCTACGCAGTCGTCGCACGTAGCGATGTCCGCGGCCTCGATCGCACGGCCGAAGCGCTCGCCAAAACACTCTACTGATCGACTACCTCTAAGAAGGAGAACCAAATGAACAATCTGGGATACATTGGGACCAGAGCCCGAGCCGGAGCCGTCTACGACGAAGGCCTGCGCCGGCACATGCTGCGCGTCTATAACTACATGGGCCTTGGCCTCGTCGTTACGGGCGTGATCGCCCTCGTGGTGGCCTCCACGCCCGCCCTTTACGTGCCGATCTTCTCCACCCCGCTGAAATGGGTGGTGATGCTGGCGCCGCTGGCCTTTGTGCTGCTGTTCTCGTTCCGTATGCAGACGATGTCGGCGGCCGGGGCCCAGGCAATGTTCTGGGCGTTCTGCGCGGTCATGGGTCTGTCGCTGGCTTCCGTGTTCCTGGTCTTTACCGGCACCAGCATCGCCCGCACCTTCTTCATCGCCGCCACCATGTTCGGCGCCACCAGCCTTTATGGCTATACAACCAGTCGCGACCTGACGCAGTTCTCGTCCTTCCTGATCATGGGCCTGATCGGCGTGGTGATCGCCAGCATCGTCAATATCTTCCTGGGTTCGACAGCGCTGCAGTTTGCGATCTCGGTGATCGGCATCGCCGTCTTCGTCGGGCTCACGGCCTGGGACACGCAGACGATCAAGGAGCAGTACGCCGAAAACTTCGGCGCCGAAACACAGCAAAAGCTCGCCGTTTTTGGTGCATTCTCGCTCTATCTGAACTTCGTCAACATCTTCCAGCTGTTGCTGAACTTCACCGGCGAGCGCGAATAGCCGCGTCGGACCGAGACCGGAATAGTACATCATGGACAGAAACGACCAGCAGGCGATCGGACAGCTCTTCGAGAAGCTCGCAAATGTCGAGCGCCAGGCGCCGCCGCGCGATGCCGAAGCGGAACGCTTGATCCAGGACCAGATCACCCAGCAGCCTGGGGCGCCATACTACATGGCACAGACGATCGTGGTGCAGGAGCGGGCCCTGAACGCAGCGCAGGCGCGCATCGAAGAGCTGGAGGAGCAGGCGCGGCAGCCTGCCGGCGGTGGACCGCTCAGTGGCTTCTTCGGCCGCAGCGGCGGCAGGCGCTCAGGCTCGGTTCCGCGGGTAGGGCGCACCGCCTCTGCTGCCGCGGAGGAGATAGTGTCCTGAAGGTTCTGCAAAAAGTTTTGGAGAGAGAACGGCGCTTGCTCTGAAGGCGAGCGGCCATGGCACGGTGGTGACGTTGCAATCACCGATTCCCGTGGAAGGGGAAGTGCCATGACCAATCGAGAAGTTAAAC
>NZ_JAMYLU010000041.1:0-22541 GCF_040318135.1 Mesorhizobium sp. M1295 | reverse complement strand
CTTCATGCGAAAGCCGATCATGTCCGCCAGGCTGTGGACGACCTGGTCCGGGCAGCGCGGATCGTCGATGCAACGCGCCAGACGCTCGGCCACCCGCAACCGCTTTTCCACCTCGGCCAAGGCCAGAACGCCGCTGTTGGACGACAGCATGCCGCCGTCGAAACGGGCGACGACGGACTTGCCGCCGACTGATGACAAACCGCTCAGCGGCAGCGCAAGATCATTCATGGTGGGTGTGGTCTCCGGGAAATGGTTCGGATCGGCTTAAGCAACCAAATCCTACGTCATTTCAACGATCAGATCCCGAGCAGCCAGCCAGTATTCGACCGTCGCTGGCGCCTCCGCCCACTGAGGCCTTGTGCTTCCTCCAGCGAGTCAAGCCGATCACCATGCGTGTCGCCAGTTCTGGTGCTCACCCACGTGCCATTTGCGATCTTGTGTCGGTGAGAGCACCGCAAGCACCTCCCCTGCTAGAGGGCAAGGCGGCTTGCGTCGCCCGTGTTGTTACTATTCTTCGCTGTGGTCGGAGTTTTTTCCTTGGCTTCGGAATCGGGACATTCGGCTTTGCAAAAAAATAGGCCATCGTGGTCGATCGTCACGCCCCCGAGTTCGGCGGCACGATGGGACGACAACGGCAGCGCAAGCTCCATTTGCGCGAGGGGCTCGTCCCTTCAAATACTTGATGCATTTGCGCTTTGCGTACCTCCGTGCATGTTGCTCGATGCAGGCGGAGACCTCTGTCTAAACGATCGCGCATCGATGCAACGCCCACGCGTAGATCGCCATCATCGCGGCGATCGCTTTGCCGCGATCGCCGCAGCCGTTTTCGAGCACGACAATCATGCCGGCGCTGTCGGCAGCGATGCGCATGCAAAAATTCACAGATGCATTCTGGCCAAATGCTAGCTGCCCAGCAAATGTCCGGCATTTCGCAAGGCCCCTAGGAAGAGACTGGCATGGCCGTGGGCATCGATCTTGGCCTGCATCGACAGGGGCATGCTGTGCCAGTTCTCCAAGGGCGCAATGAAATGTGAGAACGTACCGTTGACGATGCAATGGTGGGTAACAAGGCCCTGTCTGTCCAACGCCAGCACGCCGATCTGGTCGCCCTGATATCGGATGGCTGCGACCCGCTGGACCCCCGCATCACCGTCGACCCGCACGTCGAAAAGCAGGATGCCGCGGCTCCTGGTGGCTACCTCGGCGGCCTTTTCAGCGAAGCTTAAGGAGAGCGAGCGGACGCTTTCGACCGCCAGCTGTAAAACCATCAAATCCAGTTCATCCACTGCCATAAGGTACCTGCACGCAACACATGGGTGATAGCAATCGACCACACCGCTTGTTCACAGATGTCGGCTCACGACCGATCATTCAGGTTGTTGCCGGACGTCCATTGACCGAGGGAGTGCTCCGGTTCGAACCGATCCTGAAGCGGAATGCGCTGGATCTACGGAACCCGAGGAGCAGGCCAGCCAAAGTTGCCGCGACAATTGATGTCGTGATCATTCCAGACATCTGCATCGGCGTCGCTGAACATCCCACTGGTAAGTCCGTTGTTTGCGGCAAGCCCATCCTTGGGCCGTCTAGTACCTGAAACCCTCGCGGTGGCGTCCCTCGAGCTCAGGACCGCCGGGCGCTTGATCGTCGAGAACTTTGTTTACGAAGGTCCGGACCTCCTGCAGAGCATATTCTGGTGCGCTCGCCTTTGAGCATTCCGCTGAAGCGTGACGTTTCGCTAGTCCGTGTTCCTTGCAGGCTCACCGCGAGGGCGCCTTGCACACAGCGGCACGTCAGGGCATGAAACTCGTTCCCCGTTCACTTCACAAAATGGATTTCCTGAAGTACTGGGAGCGCAGAGAAATCTCCCGTCGCAGCCTACCCGGTTAAAACAAGGACCCAACGATGAAGACTCTCGTCGTCTGCTCCGGCGGATTGGACTCCGTTACCCTTGCTCACAAGGTGGCAGCGGAGCACGAACTCGCCGGCCTCCTATCTTTCGATTACGGCCAACGGCATAGGAAGGAATTGGGCTTCGCCGCCCTTTGCGCGGAGCGACTGACCGTCCCGCACCGCATCGTCGACATCCACGAAATCGGCGGCGGCCTTTTCGGCTCCGCGCTGACCGATAATGTGGACGTGCCCGACGGGCACTACGCCGAAGACACGATGAAGGTCACGGTGGTGCCGAACCGGAACGCCATCATGTTGGCCATTGCCGTCGGCTTCGCCGCAGCGCACGACGCTGACGCGGTGGCGACGGCCGTGCATGGTGGGGATCATTTCATTTATCCCGACTGCCGTCCAGCCTTCATCGACGCTTTCCAGATGATGCAGGACCATGCGCTCGACGGCTACGCGAAGATTCGCCTTTATGCGCCTTATGTGAACCTCACGAAGGCGGACATCGTTGAGGATGGAGCAAGATACGGCACACCATTTGCGCAGACCTGGTCCTGCTACAAGGGCGGCGAGCGTCACTGTGGACGGTGCGGGACCTGCGTCGAGCGGCGCGAGGCGTTTCATCTTGCAGGGCACCCGGACCCCACCGAGTACGAGGACTCCGACTTCTGGCTCGACGCGCTGCGCAGGAGGATCGTGTAATGTTCTGCATCACTAAGGAATTCCACTTCTCGGCCTCGCATCAGCTCACCTCTTTGCCGCCCGAGCACCAATGCGCGCGCCTGCACGGGCATAACTACATCGTCGAAGTAGAGCTTTCGGCGAAGGAACTGAACGAGCACGGCTTCGTGCGCGACTATCATGATCTGGCGCCGCTAAAACGCTATATCGACGAGAGCTTCGACCACCGACATCTCAACGAGGTGCTGGGGCATGAGCAAGTCACGGCGGAATATCTGGCCAGACATTTTTATGAATGGTGCAAGGCACGCCTGCGCGAAACCTCGGCCGTGCGGGTGAGCGAAACGCCGAAAACCTGGGCGGAATACCGGCCATGACCGATACGCATCCCGCAATCCGCGTGAGTGAGATTTTCGGGCCGACGATCCAGGGCGAGGGCGTGCTCATCGGTTTGCCGACGGTCTTCGTCAGAACCGGCGGGTGTGACTATCGCTGTTCCTGGTGCGACAGCCTGCATGCGGTGGACAATCAATTCCGCCACGAATGGGAGATGATGTCCATTGGCGCGGTGTGGCAAAACGTGCTTGCGCTTTCCGGTGGCCGCCCGCTGATGGTGTCGCTGTCAGGCGGCAATCCGGCCATCCAGCCGCTCGGCGCGCTCATCGAGCGAGGCCATGGTGAAGGTTACCGTTTTGCGCTGGAAACCCAAGGTTCGGTGGCCAGGGACTGGTTTGCCGACCTTGACGTGCTAGTCCTCAGCCCAAAGCCGCCGTCAAGCCAAATGACGACCGATTGGGCCGCTTTCGAGGCGTGCCTCCAGGCGGCACAAGGCAGGCCACAAATCGTGCTCAAGCTCATTGTTTTCGACGAAAGGGACTACGCCTACGCGAAAGACGCCGCTGCGAGATTTCCGCGGCTTCCGATCTATCTGCAACCCGGCAATCACACGCCGCCACGCCCCGCAAATGAAGACGCGCCTGTCGACCTTGACGGAATATTGAAGCGCATGGAGTGGCTGGTTGATAGCGTGACCCGCGACAGGTGGTTCGAAGCCCGTGTGCTGCCGCAGCTGCACGTTATGCTCTGGGGTAACAAGAGAGCTGTGTAGCCTAGGCCCGCTTTTCACTGAAACTGCGCCGACGAATATTCGGGTGGACGGGTTGTCCCACGCTTGAAGGCGCTGCCGGGGTGCTTGCGGACTTCTACCACCGGCACCAAGAGCGTGGCCAGCCGCTTACGATTAGGATTGTTGCCGAGGCTCGGTTTCGACGGGCGTCGGCCTGGCGCGAACCAATCAAAGGTTAGCGCGAGCCACGGGTGGAATAGTATGGTGTTGCGATCCGGCGGCGCCTGCTGCAGCTGGCACGGTCCTTGCGGATTCTCGTTGCAAGGCCGAAGGGAGCTGTCGGCCGACAACCATGATCTGGCCAGGACGATTGTCGACTGCTTCCGATACAGAAAAGAGGCCGGACTCGACGTGGCGCTTCAGGGACTGCGAAATGGAATACGGCGCCGGAAGGCACGACCGGACGATATCGTCGCTATGCCAAGACGCGTCTGGTCCGCTCCGAATCCTGTCTTGACACGACGGTCGCCGGTCAACAGCGAAAAACGTAGCGCAATCGGTTCACGATCGACTGAGAACCATGACCGTTCCTCTGCGGTGCTCAGACTGCCGCTGAGTGCCTGGCCGTTCCACCTTCGAAATATTTGTCGAACTTCGCCGCGATGCTTCTGACAAAGGGCCGGCTTTCCGCCGGCACGACGAAGCGGTCACCATCAAGTTCAAGCAGCCGCGCAGGACCATGAAGAGCCGTGGAACTCGCCTTGAGGAGAAGTCTTTGGCCGGCTTCGCCAAAGCGCTCCACCAGCTCAATCGCCGAGAAGGCGAAGTCACACATCAATCGCTCGATGATCCAGCCGCGAACACGGTCGTCGTCGGAAAGCGCGATACCCCGATCAGCGGCCAGCCCGCCATCAGCAACCATGCGTCCATACTCGGCGGTCGAAGGCATGTTCTGTGCATAGCCCTGGCGAAACTGGCTGATGGATGACGGGCCAAGGCCGATCAAGGTCTCGCAGCGATCCTCGGTATAGCCCTGGAAGTTCCGGCGCAGTGTTCCGGCGCGGGCGGCAAGCGCGAGGGCATCGCCCGGTTTGGCGAAATGGTCGAGCCCGATTGCTTCGTATCCCTGGTCCACGATCGCCCGCGCCGCAAGTTGCGATTGAGCAAACCGCTCTGCCGGACCCGGCAGCCATGCCTCGTCGATCATCGTCTGATGTTTCTTGAACCACGGCACATGGGCGTAGCCAAAAAGCGCTATCCGATCCGGTTCCAGGGTCAGTGCCTGCGCGACGGTGGAGGAGACACTCTCCCTGGTCTGGTGTGGCAAGCCGTAGAGCAGGTCCAGATTGACCGATTCGACGCCGCGCGAACGAACGCCGTCGACTACCGCTTTGGTCTGCAAAAAGCTCTGCTCGCGGTTAATTGCCCTTTGCACCTTCGGGTCAAAATCCTGGACGCCGAGGCTCGCACGGGTCATGCCGATTTCGGCGAGTGCGTCGAGGCGGGCATCGTCCATATCATTGGGTTCGATTTCGACGCCGATCTTGGCGCCGGGAAGAAAGGTGAAACTGTTGCGCAGGGCGGTTCCCAGCGCCACCAGATCCTCCGGTTTGAGCATCGTTGGCGAACCGCCGCCGAAATGGACGGCACGCACGCGGCCCTTGCCTGCGACAAGACCGGCGACGGTGGCGATCTCGGCATGCAGTGAGCGAAGATATGTGGTCACCGGTTCGTAGTGGCGTGTCTGCTTGGTATGGCAGGCACAGAACCAGCAAAGCTTGTCGCAGTACGGGATGTGCAGATAGAGCGAGATCTCGTCACCACCTTCGAGCGCCTCCAACCAGCCTCGGTAAACGACGGCATCGACCCCCGCATGGAAATGCGGCGCGGTCGGATAACTGGTATAGCGCGGGACGTTCTCGCCAAGTCTGGCAGCTAGCTCCAGTCGCATGTCGTGGTCCACCGTGTTTGCGTCGCCGGAACTGTGGATGCTTGGATGAGCCTAAGCCCTGATTTCGATCAACCTTCAGCACGGACAAACTGCCGCAAGGATTTTTCTACCGTCGATTGCTATCCTGCCCGCACTGGACCGGTAGAGCGATCGAATGACATTACGGCAGGACAGTCACAGTTCCGGCATTCCCGTTCTTTGCCTGTCTTGCGAGGCACGGCACCGCGGTGTCTGTGGTGCGCTCGAACCAGACCATTTGGCTCAGCTCGCCAAGACGTCGTCGCGGCACAATATCGAGCCGGGGGTCGAACTGATCGGCGACGCCGAGGCGGTCGACTGTTATTCAAACGTGCTTTCAGGCGTGGTGAAGCTCACGAAGAGCCTTTCGGACGGCCGCCAGCAGATCGTCGGTCTCCAGTTCGCGCCGGATTTTCTGGGACGGCCCTTCAAGATGAAAAGCGCGATCAATGCGGAAGCGGCAACAGCTGTCTCGCTATGCTCGTTTCCGAGAGCGGCCATCGAACGGATGATGAAGGAATCACCGGAATTTGTGCATCGCCTGCTCAAGCAGGCGCTGAACGAACTCGACGAGGCACGCGAATGGATGGTGACTCTGGGGCGCAAGACCGCACCGGAGAAGGTGGCGAGCTTTCTCCTCATGATCGCGCGGAACATCGGTTCCAGTGTTGACCCGGCGGCTAGGTCGGCGTGCTTCGAGCTGCCGATGACGCGTGCCGACATCTCTGATTTCCTTGGAATTACAAACGAGACCGTGAGCCGTCAGCTGACCAGCCTGAGAATGGACGGCGTGATTCGGATCGAGAACAACCGCCGTGTCACCGTGGACAGCATGAGCCGGCTGGAACGGCGCTGCGGCGGCCGAGGCGCAACCGCCCTTTGAATGACACCGAAGCTGCATGGCCTAGGTCACTTACTTCGTTCGGGGCAGGGCATGCTCGCGTTGCGCTTAGAAGAAGTCGCATAGCGATAGCCCGCTCTCCATCCGATCGCATGAGCCAGGTGCGTTTCGGCCAACTCGTCGGCGAAGCATCCATCCTCGAGGTGCTCGACGTGCAACCGGCTGTTCCAGGCAGGATTGCACTCGGCCGAAGTCAATACGCCTCACACGCAGGGGAAAATCGCCGTCTCCCCGAACCATGTATGTCACGAAGTTAGCGCAACGCTGGCGCTGGCTGTCCCAAGGCATTGAAACGATCGACGTTCGGCAAGGCATCGGCCTACTTTCCAGCGTCACAGAAGGCGCGCTTCCCACACGCCCGCGATCGCCTCCAAACCCGGCCCGACCTGGGACGCCGGGCCTGTCCATAAGCGTGGCGGCCGGTGCCGCGCTTCCACATTCGATCGCCACAGTCTGATCGCACCGAACTCGATCCTGCTCGAAGCAAAATCGTGCGGCTCTGACATGGATCAGGGCGAGCAGGCCACGGCTGCGCAATAAGGCACTGCGGTTTGGCGCCCGCTGGAATCGGAAATCGGGGCTTGCGATGAAATTCGGCACAGAGATCGTCCTTCTAAGCCTGTTTGCGTTTGCGGCCCTGGTGGCTGCCGGCTTCGGCGTAGATGAACCTTTTCGCCGGCATATGTGGGTTTTGTTCTTCGCCGTGGCTGGCTTCACTGCGATTCTGTTGCGCAACACGGAGTTCAAGCCGGCAGTTCCGATCGACCCCGCCGCTTACATGGATGGGCCGATCCGCTTCGGTGCCGTCGCCACCGTATTCTGGGGCGTCGTCGGCATGCTGGTCGGCGTGGTCATCGCCCTGCAGCTCGCCTACCCGGATCTCAACATCCAGCCCTGGTTCAATTTCGGCCGTTTGCGGCCATTGCATACGTCGGGCGTCGTCTTCGCCTTCGGCGGCAATGCGCTGCTCTGCACGTCCCTGTATGTCGTCCAGCGCACCTGCCGCGCTCGGCTGTTCGGCGGCGATCTCGGCTGGTTCGTGTTCTGGGGCTATCAGCTGTTCATCGTCATGGCGGCAACCGGCTACCTGCTCGGCATCACCGAGAGCCGCGAATACGCCGAGCCCGAATGGTATGTGGACCTGTGGCTGACGATTGTCTGGGTCGCCTATCTCATCCTGTTCCTCGGCACGATCCTAAAGCGCAAGGAACCGCACATCTATGTCGCCAACTGGTTCTACCTTGCCTTCATCGTGACCATCGCAATGCTGCATGTGATCAACAACCTGTCGATGCCGGTCTCCTTCCTGGGCTCCAAGAGCTATTCAGCCTTCTCCGGCGTACAGGACGCCCTGACGCAATGGTGGTACGGCCACAATGCCGTCGGCTTCTTCCTCACCGCCGGCTTCCTCGGCATGATGTATTATTTCGTGCCCAAGCAGGCCAACCGGCCTGTCTATTCCTACCGGCTGTCGATCATCCACTTCTGGGCTTTGATCTTTCTCTACATCTGGGCCGGTCCGCACCACCTCCACTACACCGCCCTGCCGGACTGGGCCCAGACGCTCGGCATGGTGTTCTCGATCATGCTCTGGATGCCCTCGTGGGGCGGCATGATAAACGGCCTGATGACGCTCTCGGGCGCCTGGGACAAGCTGCGCACCGACCCGATCATCCGTATGATGGTGATGGCCATCGCCTTCTACGGGATGTCCACCTTCGAAGGCCCGATGATGTCAATCAAGGCCGTCAACTCGCTCTCGCACTACACCGACTGGACCATCGGTCACGTCCATTCGGGCGCGCTCGGATGGGTTGGCATGATCTCGTTCGGCGCGATTTATTTCATGGTCCCGAAGTTATGGAATCGCGACCGGCTTTATTCGCTGCGGCTCGTCAACTGGCACTTCTGGCTGGCGACGCTTGGGATCGTCGTTTACGCCGCGGTGATGTGGGTCTCCGGCGTCATGCAGGGCCTGATGTGGCGCGAATACAACGAGCAGGGCTTCCTGGTCTACTCCTTCGCCGAAACCGTGGCCGCCATGCATCCCTACTACATCATGCGTGCCATCGGCGGCGCGATGTATCTGTCGGGCGCCCTCATCATGGCCTGGAACATCGCCATGACCATCCTCGGCTACCGGCGCGAGGAGGATCCGATGCCGCGCTCCATCCCCGCCCTCCAGCCTGTGCGATCAGGAGCCAGAAAATGGGCTTGATGGACAGACACGCGGTCATCGAGAAGAACGCCACACTGCTTCTCCTCGGGTCCCTGCTGGTCATAACGGTCGGCGGCATCGTCGAGATCGCACCGCTCTTCTATCTCGACAACACCATCGAGAAGGTCGAAGGCATGCGGCCCTATTCGCCGCTCGAGCTCGCCGGGCGCAACATCTATGTGCGCGAGGGCTGCTACCTCTGCCACAGCCAGATGATCAGGCCATTCCGCGACGAAGTCGAGCGCTACGGCCACTATAGCCTGGCGGCCGAGTCGATGTACGACCACCCGTTCCAGTGGGGCTCGAAGCGCACGGGGCCGGATCTCGCCCGGGTCGGCGACCGCTACTCCAACGCATGGCATGTCCAGCATCTCACCGAACCACGCTCCGTGGTGCCGGAATCGATCATGCCGAGCTACGCGTTTCTGAAGGACATGCCAATCGAGGTGAAGGATTTCTCGACGCATCTGATCGCCAACAGCCGTGTCGGTGTGCCCTATTCAGACGACATGATCGCTCATGCCAATGCCGATCTCATGGCGCAGGCCGATGCGAATGCCGACACATCGGGCCTGGAGAGACGCTATCCGAAAGCCAAGGTTGGGGACTTCGACGGCGATCCGCAGCAGGTCACCGAAATGGATGCGCTGGTCGCCTATCTCCAGATGCTCGGCACGCTGGTCGATTTCAGGACTTATGACGAAGCCGCCGGCTACCGCTGAGGAGAATGGCGATGACCTACAATTTCATGCGGGAGTTTGCCGACAGCTGGGGCCTGCTTGCCATGGCGCTTTTCTTCGTCGGATGCGTTGCCTTTGCACTTCGTCCCGGCAGCCGCAGGCAAGCCGAGAGAGCCGCTCACATTCCTCTCAAGGACGACTGATCATGGGCAGCGAGCATATCGACGAGGTTTTGGGCATCTCGACGACCGGCCATGAGTGGGACGGCATCAAGGAACTCAACAACCCGCTTCCGCGCTGGTGGGTCATCACCTTCTACATCACCATTGCCTGGGCGATCGGCTACACCGTCGTCTATCCGGCATGGCCGATGCTGACTTCCGCGACCAGGGGTGTGCTGGGGTATTCGAGCCGCAAAGACGTCAAGAATGAACTGGCGGCGGCCGAAGTGGCCAAGGGTAAATATGTCGCTGCCATTCAGGCGAAGACCGTCTCCGAGATTACTGCCGACGATACGCTACGCGAATTCGCCGTCGCCGCGGGTGGCGCCGCGTTCAAGGTCAATTGCGTGCAGTGCCATGGCTCGGGCGCTCAAGGGTCCAAGGGTTTTCCCAACCTAAACGACGACGATTGGCTGTGGGGTGGCAACGCCGAACAGATCCAGCAGACGATTGCGCACGGCATCCGCTTCGCATCAGACCCGGATACGCGCCTGTCGGAAATGCCTGCTTTTGGCGACATCATCACGACGGATCAGATCAAGCAGGTCGGCGCCTATGTCGCAAGCCTCTCCGATCCTGTTCAGGACACAAGCCTGATCGAACTCGGCGCCAATGTTTTCGCCGAGAATTGTGCGGCCTGTCATGGTGAGAATGCAAAGGGCAACAGAGAGCTCGGCGCACCCGACCTGACCGACGCGATCTGGCTATACGGGTCTGGCGAAACAGCCATCGCCGCGCAGGTCCGCGCGCCGAAGCACGGCGTCATGCCGGCCTGGATCGGGCGTCTCGGCGAGATCAAGGCCAAGGAACTTGCGGTCTATGTCCATTCGCTTGGTGGCGGAGAATAGGTACGCAAGCCTATTCTCGTCCTCCCCCCCACCGCCAAGCGACGAGGCCCGGCGCGAGCCGGGCCTCGGCATCATCCAGAAATCGATGGGTCGGGCTTCCGGCGAAATCGTCGCTGGTGACTGGAGCTTCTCGTGCTCGATAACACGCAAATAGAACGGCTCGAAGCCGATGCGGTCAACTCCGCCAAGATCCGTCAGCCGCTCTATGCCGCACGCAAGAAGATCTTCCCGAACCGGGCCTCTGGCAGCTTCCGCCGCTTCAAGTGGTCGGTGATGGCAATCACGCTGGGGATCTACTACCAGACGCCCTGGCTGCGGTGGGATCGCGGGCCATTTGCCCCGGACCAGGCCGTGCTGGTCGATCTTGCCAACCGGCGTTTCTACTTCTTCTTCATCGAGATATGGCCGCAGGAATTCTACTACGTCGCCGGCCTTCTGGTCATGGCCGGCGTCGGTCTCTTCCTGATCACATCCACCGTCGGCCGGGCCTGGTGCGGCTATACGTGCCCGCAGACCGTGTGGGTCGATCTGTTTCTGGTCGTCGAGCGAGCCATCGAGGGCGACCGCAACGCGCGCATGAAGCTTGATGCCGGGCCGTGGACTGCCCGCAAGCTCGTGCTGCGGGTGTCGAAACACGCCATCTGGCTAGTCATAGGTGCGGCGACCGGCGGCGCGTGGATCTTCTATTTCGCCGACGCGCCGACCCTGCTCGGCCAACTCTTCACTGGCACCGCAGCCGCGGTCGCCTACATCACCGTCGCCGTGCTGACGGCGACGACTTATACGTTCGGCGGGCTGATGCGCGAGCAGGTCTGCACCTACATGTGCCCATGGCCGCGCATCCAGGCGGCCATGCTCGACGAGAATTCCCTCACCGTCACCTATAATGACTGGCGCGGCGAACCGCGCTCGCGTCACGCCAAGAGGGTCCTTGCCGCCGGGCAGCCCGTCGGCGACTGCGTCGACTGCAATGCCTGTGTCGCGGTGTGCCCGATGGGGATAGACATTCGTGATGGCCAGCAGCTTGAATGCATCACCTGCGCGCTCTGCATCGATACCTGTGACGGTATCATGGACAAGCTCGGCAGGGAGCGCGGACTGATTTCCTATGCGACGCTGGCCGACTACAACGCCAACATGATGCTGGCGACCCCGGGCGGCTCCGGTTCAGTCAACCCGTCACTGGTCAGGAGCGCTGACGGCCTGTTCTCCGACAAGGTGGCCCGTTTCCATATCCGCAAGATCTTTCGCCCGCGCACCTTCATCTACATGGGCGCCTGGTCGGCGGTCGGTCTCGCGCTGCTCTATTCGCTGCTGACCCGCGAACGGCTCGAATTGAATGTCCTGCACGATCGCAACCCGCAGTTCGTGACGCTGTCCGACGGTTCGATCCGCAACGGCTACACCGTCAAGCTGCTCAACATGATCCCCGAACCAAGAACGATCATTGTCACGATGCAGGGCCTGCATGGAGCCGAAATGAGCGTTGTCGGCATCGACCTGCCGGCGGATCGCTCCTTCGCCATCCCGGTCGAACCCGACCGGCTGAAGATGCTCAAGGTTTTCGTGCGTCAGCCGGCAGATCAGGTTCGGGGTGCAGCGCAAAGCTTCAAGTTCCGGGTCGAAAACAAGGCAACGTTCGAGTCGGACGAATACACGGCCACTTTCAACGCACCGGAAAGCGCCAGATGAGCGACACCTCGCGACAATCCCGCGAATTCACCGGCAGGCATATGCTGTTCACCATCCTTGGCTTCTTCGGCGTGGTCATAGCGGTCAATCTGACGATGGCGACGCTCGCCAACACGAGCTGGACCGGCCTTGTCGTCGAAAACACCTATGTGGCGAGCCAGCAATTCAACAAGAAGGCCGAGCAAGGGCGAGCTCAGGCAGCCCTCGGCTGGACTGGCAAACTGACCATCGCAGGCGGTGAGGTCCGCTACAGCCTCACCGATGCTGTCGGCAGGCCGGTTGCCTTGCATGGCGTCAAGGTGCTGTTTCGTCATCCCGCCTACGAGGCCGAGGACAAATCCGTCACTCTTGCCGCTGCGTCCGGTCAGATATTCGCCGCGCACCACATGCCCAACGATGGCCTCTGGATCGTCGAAATCGACGCCGATGCGAGCCTTGCGGAACCCTATCGCGACGTTCGCCGGATCATGATTTCCCAGGGGGCGCTGCAATGAGCTGCTGCGCGCCAGGCGCCGAAATGGCATTGGACCTGGAAAAGGTCACACTGGTCCTGCCTTCTGGCCAGGAAATCAGACTGGCGAGCCGCTCGATTGGCGAAAATCTTCGCCAGACCGACCTCTCGGTGCCGGCTGTGCATTGTGCCGCCTGCATCCAGACGATCGAGACGGCGATCGGCAAGCTGGATCGCGTCGAAGGCGCTCGTGTCAATCTTTCGACGAAACGTGTTTCGGTCCGGTGGCGCGGCGAGGAGGTTCCACCATTCGTCGCCACACTTGGACGGCTGGGCTATGGCGCGCACCTGTTCGATCCCGAGGCTGATAGGAAGGACAAGACGCTCTCGGAACTGATCCGCGCCGTCGCGGTCGCCGGCTTTGCGGCGGGCAACATCATGCTGCTATCAGTCTCCGTCTGGTCCGGCGCGCAAGGCGCGACCCGCGACCTGTTCCATTGGGTCTCGGCCTTGATTGCCATTCCTGTGCTCGCTTTCGCCGGCGGCATCTATTTTCGCTCGGCCTGGAATGCGCTGCGCCACAGCCGCATGAACATGGACGTGCCGATCGCGGTCGGGGTATCGCTCGCTTACGCGATGAGCCTCTACGAGACGATCAACCATGGCGACCATGCTTATTTCGACGCGTCGGTGTCGCTGCTGTTCTTTCTGCTGATCGGCCGCACGCTGGATCACGTGATGCGGGAACGGGCACGGACGGCCGTAAACGGACTGGCTCGGCTAGCGGCGCGCGGCGCCATGGTGCTGCGCGAGGATGGTTCGCGCGACTACTTGCCGGTTGGCGAGATCGAACCAGGAATGGAGCTCTTGATCGCGGCCGGCGAGAGGATGCCCATCGACGGCAGGATCATTGGCGGGGCGTCGGATCTCGACTGTTCCCTGGTTTCCGGGGAAAGCACGCCCAGAACGGTGGGCCCGGGGGCGCAGGTCCAGGCCGGTACACTCAATCTCACCGGTCCACTGACCATCGGGGCGACGGCCGCCGCAAAGGATTCCTTCCTGGCCGAAATGGTTCGGCTGATGGAAGCGGCAGAGGGCGGCCGCGCCCGCAATCGCAGGATCGCCGATCGCGTCTCCGCGCTCTATGCCCCCGTGGTCCACCTCACCGCCTTTGTGACGTTCCTCGGCTGGATGGCGGCGACCGGCGACTGGCACCGGGCAATAACAATCGCGATCGCCGTTTTGATCATTACATGCCCGTGTGCGCTCGGTCTCGCCGTGCCGATCGTGCAGGTGGTCGCTGCGCGGCGGCTGTTTGAAAGCGGCGTCATGGTCAGGGACGGCTCCGCCATGGAGCGCCTGGCGGGGATCGACACGGCATTGTTCGACAAAACCGGCACGCTTACGCTCGGACTGCCCAGGCTGATCAATGCGCCGTCCATCGATCCGACGATGCTCGCCATGGCGGCCGAGATGGCAGCGCATTCCCGCCATCCCTTTTCGAAGGCAATCGCTGGCAATGCAGCCTTTGCCGGCCAGCCGAAACTCGCGTCCGTCAGCGAGCATCCGGGCTTCGGCATCGAAGCCATCGCCGAGGGCAGTACCTGGCGGCTGGGTCGCCGCGGATGGCGTGAGTGGAAAGCTCGGATCGGCGGCGAAGGCAAACAAGGCTATGGCGGAACCGTTCTGACGAAGGACGGGGTCATTGTCGCGACTTTCGATTTCGAGGATGAGCTGCGTGCCGATGCCAAGGCGGCCATCGAGCAACTGAACGGCGCCGGCGTGTCGGTGGAGATGCTGTCGGGCGACACAGAAGCTGCCTGCGGCGAAGTCGCGGAAGCACTGGGCGTCGAGCGCTTCGTTCCCGCGTTGCTTCCCTCCGGGAAGGTCGAACACATCGAAGCATTGACGCGAACTGGCCACAAGGTGCTGATGGTCGGCGATGGGCTCAACGACACGCCTGCATTGGGCGCCGCACACGTTTCGATCGCTCCGGCCACGGCGGCGGATATCGGTCGCAACGCCGCGGATTTCGTGTTCCTGCGTAAAAGTCTTCTGGCGGTCCCACTTGCTTTAGACATTTCGCGGAAGGCCGGACGGCTGATCCGGCAGAACATCGCCATCGCGATCGTTTACAATGGCATCGCCGTGCCGGTCGCCATTCTGGGGCACGTTACGCCACTGATCGCGGCGGTCGCGATGTCCGCCTCGTCCCTCCTGGTCATCGGCAATGCGCTACGTCTGCAAGGTTTCGTGTCAAATGCATCGGTGCAAGATGCCCGACATGACAGGGGCTCGGACATTGGCGCACTGGCACAATCCTCATGACGACGCTCGCCTACCTCATACCTGTGGCCCTGTTCCTCGGAGTGCTTGGGCTGGCGGGGTTCCTGTGGGCCTTGAGGAGCGGCCAATATGAAGATCTCGATGGCGCCGCCGAGCGGATCCTGATCGACCGCGACGAGCCACGCAGTTGACCCAGCCTGCCCTGCGAGGACTCGCTCGAATATTTTCCGCGGTTGCTTCGCGTCATGCCGATTTCGGCGCGCGACGGGTGCGAACGGATCAGCCAGAATACGTTGCCGAACTTTCGGCCAGGAAAGGGCCGCACCGAACGGGAAGCCGGCCATTCCATGATGACCTGACCAGACCATGGTGTGGCGATCGACCAGTCGACCGTGAACCCGCCGTTGCCGCGTTTATCGAGCCTGGTTGATCCACATCAGGGTTATCTCTTCATAGGCATGGTTTCATTGAGCATTTTTGAACGGAGAACGGATGTCTAACGGACGGTTAGGTCGCGTGGAGACGCTTGGGGAGATGAGCCGCAAACCGTGGATCGATTGCGATGCGTTCCAGTGCCCTTCGTCGTAGATAGCCGACGCAATGGCGGCACGCTGATGGCCGGCTCTGTCGATAGATTCGACATCATTGTCGTCGGAGCCGGGCCGGTCGGACTTTCCTTCGCCGCGTCGCTTGCCCAGAGCCGACTCAAGGTGGCAGTGGTTGAACGGCAGTCACTCGAAACCCTGGCGAATCCGGCTTTCGACGGTCGCGAGATCGCGCTGACCCACGCTTCGGTTGGAATCCTTCGCGAGCTCGGCGCCTGGGATATCATCCCCGCTTCGGACAAATCACCACTTCAAGGCGCGCGTGTGCTCAACGGATCGAGCCCTTTCGCCCTGTGCTTCGATTCTCCCAGCGGATCTGGGGAACCACTCGGAATTCTGGTCCCAAATTGTCGGATCCGCGACGCCCTGTTCAAGATTGTCCGCTTCCAGGATCATGCCCGGCTGCTGTGCGGCCACTCGGTCGTCAATGCAACAACCAGCCACAAAGAAGCAGTCATAACGCTCTCTGATGGCAGGCAATTGGCCGCTCGGCTGCTCGTTGCAGCGGATTCGCGTTTGTCCGCGACGCGCGACCTGCTCGGCATTGGCGCCGACATCAATCGGCTTGGCAACTCCATGCTGATTTGCCGGGTGAGGCACGAGCGCGCCCATCACCAGATCGCGGTCGAATGGTTCGATCACCATCAGACGATAGCGATGTTGCCGCTCATGGAAGGCGTATCGTCGCTGCTTCTCACTTTGCGCTCAAGCGAGGCCGACAGACTGCTTGCTCTCGACGACGATTTGTTCCTCATGGAATTGACGAGCCGGTGTCGAGGACGCCTCGGAGAGATGACCTTGGCAAGCACCCGCCATGCCTATCCGCTGGTCACGACCTGGGCGCACAAGTTCTGGGCTCCGAGTGCGGCACTGATCGGCGATGCTGCCCTCGGCATGCACCCGGTGACCGCGCATGGCTTCAACATCGGCCTCAGTGGCCAGAAGCAACTCGCCGATAGAATCCTGGCGGCATGTCGCGAGCGCCGCGACATTGCTGATCCCGACATGCTCGGCAGATACGAAAGCCGGCTGCGTCTGTCGGCGGCACCGCTCTATCATGCTACGAATGTACTTGTCGCTCTCTACTCAGGCGAGCACCCGGCGGCACGGCTTGCAAGACATGCGGGGCTTCGCTTTGCCCAATATCTTCCCTTTATCCGTCATGGCATTTCGGCCATGCTCAGGCGGTGAATCGCAGGCAGCGCTGCCGCTCTGGAACGCTATCTCGGCCCGGCTTCCTTTTGTCTCGCCGGGCGCGTTTGATGCCGTTCGTAAGGCTGCTTCCATGGTGACGATGCCGATCCTGGGATGGTTCGGATCAAGGCATAGCACGGTCAAGATCTCGATGGTCAGCCGGCAATCCTAACAGCAGACGTGCGACCCGGAGCCATGGTGAGCGCACTGGTTACCCCCGCTGGATAGTTAACCCGTCCTTCAGTGGGCTTGCGTAAGCTTGTCGTCGCGAACAACGATGGGAGCAAGCCGGTCCGTCCATGGCCCCGAAGAATGAAGACACGCTGGAGGCCAAAATCCGTCAGGATCAGCTTGCTGACCTGAGGACCGGCCTCTTCGTGTCGATGCCGATAAGCGCTATCCTGTCAGGCCTGATTTGGACGGTGCACGCCCTTTCTGGCAGCGGCTTTGCCGCTGCAATCTGGTTCCTGGTCGTCAATGCGATAAATGCCGCCCGCCTTGCACTCGCGCGTTATCAGCTAAAGGAAACGGGGCGCCATGACGGTTTAGTGGGGGTTTTGCCGCGGCTTCGCTGGTTTGGCATCCTTGCTCTTCTGGCAGGGTTTGCCTGGTCCTTCCTGGCCGCCCTGACTGTTGGATACACGACACCTCAAGCACCGCTGCATCTGGTCATTCTGGCGGGCATTTCAGCTGGTGCGGTTACATACGGCAGTTCGTATGCCGCGGCGGCGATCAACTTCATAACACCTCCGCTCCTCATCACGGTGGGATGCCTTTTGGCGAAAGGCAATTTTGAAGACTACACTCTGGCTTTTACCGTTCTGCTCTTCATGGGCGGCTTGGTTCGAGCTTCGTTTGTTGGGCAAGCACGCTTCCGCGAAGCGAGCCGCCTGAGGCATGAGGCCGAGCGGCTTGCGGCGGAGATGAAGGCCAGTTCCAGGCAGGACCACCTGACGGCCCTTCTCAACAGGCGTGGCCTCGAACACGCTATCGGATGGTTCGAGACCGCGGATGGTCCCTTCGTGGCAATGCTGATTGACCTGGACGGGTGTGCGCCGTGACAAGGCGGCACTTTCCAGTGGGTGCAAACCCCACCCGGCAACCGCTCCAGCCGGAAGCAATCGGAGCAGGCATGGAGGAGACGAAATGTCTGAAGCCTTCGATTAGCGGGTCACGAATTGGTGACCGCGCGAGTGTGCAGGCCGCAACGTGAGTGAACGCCGAGCAAGCCTCGAAAAGGTCGATGTGCAGGCCGACCCGACAACCCTTTCGGGGAAGGCTGATACGGCTGGGTGAATGAGCGAAGACGACGCCCAGCTGCTGCACCGGGGTAGTGGCGGCAGCATGTACACAAGGAAAGCGCACGCAACACGGGAAGCCCCAATGCGTGATCAGGGATGATCAACCGGACGCCCGCGAGGGACAGGCCGGGCGCGCTGGGGTGGCGGAGAGGCCCGTAGTACCGGGGAAGCCGGGTAATGCCGGTGGAGGGAAGGGGCCTCAGTTCAAGACGAACGCAACAAGTGGAGAGGGACCGGAGATTGGGAAACCTAGCAACTCCGAAGAGTGTCCAGAAACTGCAGACGGCGTTACACGCGAAAGCGAAGGCAGAAGCCGGCTGTCGCTTCTATGCCCTGTACGACAAGATCAGTCGCGAGGATATTCTGGCGCATGCCTATGCCCAGTGCCGCTCCAACAAGGGCGCACCGGGTATGGACGGTCAGGACTTCGCGGACATCGAAGCGTATGGGGTCGAGCGGTGGCTTGGCGAACTGGCGCTTGCGCTCAGAGAGGAGACTTACCGACCGGAGCCAATCAGACGAGTGTTTATACCGAAGGCCAACGGCAAACTCAGGCCGCTGGGCATCTCGACCGTGCGGGATCGGGTCTGCATGACGGCAGCGATGCTGGTACTGGAGCCGATCTTTGAAGCCGACCTTCCACCGGAACTCTACGCCTATCGTGCCGGGCGCAATGCCCAGCAGGCGGTGATCGAGGTGGAGGAGTTGCTGTTCCGTGGTCATCCGGAAGTCGTTGACGCCGACCTCGCGGACTACTTCGGGAGCATTCCCCATGCCGAACTGATGAAGTCGGTAGCGCGCCGGATCGTTGATCGGCGCGTGCTGCATCTGCTCAAGATGTGGCTGGAATGCCCTGTCGAAGAAACCGATGATCGAGGCCGCAAGACACGCACGACCGAAGCACGGGACAAGCGGCGCGGCATTCCGCAGGGCTCACCCCTCTCACCCTTGCTGGCAAATCTGTACATGCGCCGGTTCGTGCTGGGATGGAAGAAGCTCGGCCTTGAGCAGAGCCTCGGCTCTCGCCTCATCACCTATGCCGACGACCTCGTGATCTTGTGCAGGCGGGGCAATGCGGAAGCAGCGCTTCAGCACCTGCGCGAGATCATGGGCAAGCTGAAGCTGATGGTGAACCAGGACAAGACACGAATCTGCAAGGTGCCGGAAGGCGAGTTCGACTTCCTGGGCTACACGTTCGGACGGATGTACTCTCCAACGACTGGCAAAGCCCGTCTGGGCTACCGGCCATCGAAGAAGAGCATCAGGCGCGCTGTGGAGAACATCCACGCGCTGACCGACCGAAAGGGTACTTGGCAAGAGACCACATATCTGGTGAAGCGGATGAACCGGACGCTGCGCGGATGGGCGAACTACTTCTCGGTAGGAACCACCAGCAAGGCGTATCGGGCACTCGACAGCTACACCGCAGTGCGGTTGCGCCGGTGGTTGCGGTCCAAGCACAAGACCAGACGAAGCAAGGGCGGGGCCTATCCAGACTCGCACCTTTACGAACACTTTGGGCTCGTACGTCTGACCCAACTAGGACGCGGCGTGTCGTGGGTGAAGGCGTGAGTTCTTGTCCGAGAGCCGGATGCGGGAGATCTGCATGTCCGGTTCGATGAGCGGGGTGTGGAATCGGAGCTACGGTTGAACCACTAAGGCACCGCCAGACGAAAGGGGCGGCAAACAGATATGTTCAACCTACCGCCACCGCGCCACACCTCGACTCTACTCAAATCCGTCAACGATACCTACGGTCACAGGACCGGTGATGAACTGCTTGTCAGGATCGCCCGCCGCATAGAGGAGGAAGCACCGGAAGGCTCAACGCTCGCTCGTATCGGCGGCGATGAATTCGTGCTGTTTTTTCCCTCAACGAGGGTTTCGCTTTCTGCCAGTGATCTCGCCTCCAATATCATAGCCAAAATTGCCCGCCCCTATATCGAGGTCGCGTCCGTCCGTGTCGGGGCATCGATAGGAATATACTTGGCGCAGACGCCGGGCCTGACGGAAATGTTGTTGCGGGCGGATATCGCCCTTTACACGGCCAAGCGTCGTGGCAGGAACGAATTTTGCCTGTTCGATGCCGAACTCGACAGGGAACTGCAACGCCGCCAGTCCGTCGAACGGGACCTTCATTCGGCGATAAAGACGAGAAGCTTGCAACCTTGGTTCCAGCCGATCGTGAAACTCGACACCGAGGCCGTGGTCGGTTTTGAAGCCTTGCTGAGGTGGTCCCATCCGACTCATGGTGCCATCTCTCCACCCGACATCATCACAGCTGCACGCGAAACCGGAATGCTTCAGCTGCTGACGCAAACCGTATTCGCCGACTGTTGTGCTTTTATCGACGGCCTGGTGAAAGCTGACTGTCGTGATCTCCGTGTGGCGATGAATGTTTCACCGCGCGAACTGGAAGCCGGCGATATCGACGACATGGTTCTGAATGGTCTGGCGGCAAGAGGTCTCCCTGCCACGATGTTCGAGATCGAGATTACCGAAGAATCCCCGGTTGACCCGGACAGAGTGGATGAAAAGCTCGGACGGCTTTCACATGCCGGCATTTCCATCGCGCTCGATGACTTCGGCACCGGCTTTTCCACGTTGGCATCGCTCAAGGACAGTCGGATACGCAAGGTGAAAATAGACCAGGGCTTCATTCGCGGCTTGGCCAAGTCCCGAGAGGACCGACTGCTTGTCAAATCGGTCATCGATCTCGGTAACATGCTCGGGATCGAGGTCATGGCCGAGGGCGTCGAAACAGAGGCGGATCGGCAAACCCTGCACAAGCTTGGCTGCCGAACCGCTCAAGGCTTCCTGTTCTCCAAGGCTGTGCCTCTGAGCCAAGCACTGGAAATGGCAGTCGAACAGCACGCGAACCAGTTGTGACCGCTCCCGCCGCGCCGTCTCTCGCGGCCGTGCGCTCATGAATGGCGGGTATCTGAACTTCCTTGTTTGAAGAGCATGACTATCCGTGCTGTGCGTCAGCCGGCGAACAGTTCCTTGTAGCCAGTCGTCACCATCCAGTTCGCCCGGTCGATATGGCTGCGAAGAGCCTTGCGGGCGCGGACCGGTTCAAGGGACGGGTCGATGCCGAGAATGAGATCGGCCATCTCCTCTTCGCTGGCATTATCGGCGCAGGCATCCAGGATCCGCAGGTAGATCGTGAAATGCTCCCTGTCGTAGCTCGTGAGGTTCTCCGACCAGGGGACTTCATCGCTCAACGTTGAGCTTCGACTCTCATCTGTTCCCATTGATCGATTCATGCCTGTTGCGAGCCTCGGCTGTTGAGCGCTGGATGCAACGCAGCATATCCCAAAATGGGATAATCCGAAACCGGGATTAGTCGCTGATCCGGTCTTTACCCGACCGGTTCGCCTACATGCCCAAATCTCTTCGCTCGCCCCGCCACCAGCGGTTTCTGGCCCAGCTGGTTTCCCTGCGCAAGGCCAAAGGCCTGACTCAGGCGCAGGTGGCCGAGAAGCTTGATCGTCCCCAATCCTTCGTGGCCAAGTACGAGGGTGGAGAGCGGCGTCTCGACGTCATCGAGTTTCTCGACTTAACTGCGGCGCTTGACGCTGATCCGTGCGAGATTCTGTCCAGCCTGCGGGCTAACGGGCGCCTGCGCGTCTAACGGCTCGCGCCGGTACCGTGAACCGAGCGCGCGTTTCTTCGGCAAGCTGCCATTCCGCTGCGGGTGGGTCTTTACCAAGCCATGCCGATATAGGATGATAATCCTAGGTGGGGCGATTCCTCAACGGAGATCGCAATGGCTAGGACCAAACTTTCCAAGCAGCTTTCACAGGCTGAAATCGAGCGCTTTCTGGCGGAGGCGGAACGGCTGCACAAGAGCATCGTCCAGCCGCTTCTATCACCTAGCAGCAACCATTACCGGGCTCTCCAACGCACCCATGAAGCGCTGTTAAAGACGGTGAAGGATATCACGGGTAAGGATGCGCCGTTCATTCAATGGTTCGGAACAGGACCGGTGAATTAGACCCGACTTGTAGACTCCACGCTGCAAACGTCCCATTCTCTCTTCGGAGGGAAGGGGCGTGGGCAACCATCGCTTTCAAGACAACTCCTGGCTGGCTTTCTTGCCTTCGAATCGACCCTGCCGCTGTCGGCTGCAACATCAAAGCCAGTATAAGCTACAAAACGGGCGAGCGCGTCTATCATGATCCCGGACAGGAATTACTGGGACACGCGCCTCAACCTGTTGAAAGGCGAGCGCTGGTTTTGTTCGGAGCAAGCCGCGCGCACGGCGGCGATGTCGTCGAGTTTCTCGGCGTAACTGCGGCGCTTGACGATGATCCGTGCGAAAAATCTGTCCGGCCTGCCGTCCTGGCGGGCGCCCGCGCGCCTGACGACGCGCACCAGGTGCTCGTGAACCGAGCCCGCTTTTCTTTGGCAAGCTCAGGCGGTCTCGGCCATTCGGCTTCGCCCCTTGGCGTGGGCAGCCCTTCGGGCTGTGACGGCCGGCCGCCCCCGCGGGCGGGGGGGGGGGGGTGTGTTGGGGTTACGGGGGG